>DYMA01000225.1 GCA_020721815.1 Sulfurovum sp.
GATGGCGTAGTGGTATCGGAGTTTACTCTAAGTCCCAATACGATCACCGATGAGATGAGAGCAGGGGGGCGTATTCCGGTTATTATTGGCAAAGGTTTGACCGCAAAAGCCAGAGAAGCGTTAGGTTTGGGTGCTAGTGATATGTTCCTTACGCCCGATCAACCCGCCGACGATGGCAAAGGCTTTACATTGGCTCAAAAAATGGTAGGAAAAGCGTGTGGACTAGAGGGTGTCAAACCAGGAGTCTATTGTGAGCCAATCGCTACAACCGTAGGAAGCCAAGATACTACAGGACCCATGACACGAGATGAGATCAAAGAACTAGCAGCACTTAGTTTTGGTGCGGATTTTGTACTTCAATCCTTTTGCCATACCGCAGCCTATCCAAAACCCGCTGATATTAAGCTCCAGCACACACTGCCTGATTTTTGGACAAGCAGAAAAGGATTTATTCTACGCCCAGGTGATGGAGTTATCCACAGTTGGCTCAATAGAATGTGTTTGCCCGATACGGTAGGGACAGGAGGAGATAGCCATACAAGATTCCCAATTGGTATCTCTTTCCCTGCAGGTTCAGGACTTGTAGCCTTTGCAGCCGTTACAGGTATGATGCCGCTTACTATGCCCGAATCGGTATTGGTACGATTTAAAGGTGAGATGCAACCAGGAATTACGCTTAGAGATTTGGTTAATGCCATTCCTCATCAAGCTATCAAAGATGGTCTTTTAACTGTAGAGAAAAAAGGCAAGAAAAACATCTTCGCAGGGCGTGTATTAGAGATTGAAGGGCTTGAAGATATGAAGTGCGAACAAGCCTTTGAGTTAAGCGATGCTTCAGCCGAGCGAAGTGCCGCAGCGTGTACCGTCAAGCTCAACAAAGAGCCAATCATAGAGTATCTCCAATCCAATATCGCATTGATTGATGAACTCATCGCTCAAGGCTACGAAGATGCCGCTACATTGGCAAGAAGACGAGACAAAATGAAAGCATGGATTGCCAATCCACAACTGATGGAAGCCGATAGCGACGCACAATACGCAGCGGTTATTGAGATTGATCTTAATGAAATTACAGAACCCATTTTGGCATGTCCAAACGATCCTGATGATGTCAAAACATTGAGTGAAATTCATGCAGCGGGACTCAAAACGCAAATCGATGAAGTTTTTGTCGGTTCATGTATGACCAATATCGGACTTTTCCGTGCGTTGGGTGAAGTACTACGAGGCGAAGGGCAAGTCAAATCCAAACTATGGGTATGTCCTCCAACCAAAATGGATGAAAAACAACTCGTAGAAGAGGGATATTACGCAATCTTTGGAATGTCAGGTGCAAGAACTGAGATGCCAGGATGCAGCCTCTGTATGGGTAACCAAGCCACCGTGGCACAAGATGCGTGGGTATTCTCTACCTCAACACGAAACTTTGATAACCGTTTAGGAAAAGGTAGCCAAGTCTATCTAGGCTCAGCAGAACTTGCCGCCGTAGTAGCCCTCAAAGGCAAAATTCCTACCAAAGAGGAGTATTTAGCTATCGTATCAAGCAAAATCACACCCAACATGAACGAAAGCGTTTACAAATACCTCAACTTCGACCAAGTAACCAAAGAAGAACTTTCGGCGATGGTTGGGTAATCTCTACCTTTCCTTCTTGTTCCCATCGTCTCGATGGGAACACATACTTCAGTTATAATTAAAATTTATTCTTCAACTTTTCTCGTTGCGAAGCTCCAGCTTCGACAATGCCCTATTGGTGGTTTGAATTTTCATTAAGAGTTATACTTCAGTAGGGCATACCACAGCCCAAAAAAAATAAAATCAGACCTACTATAATTTATGCTATAATAAACCTTATAACACAAAAAGGATAGAGATATGGTAGCCCTGCGAGAATATATGCAAGTAATCAATAATCAACTCATCATTAATCTTCCAAAGGATTTTAATTACAAAGAGGTTGAAGTTGTCATCATGCCCAAAGATAGAGAAGACCTCTCACAATTTAATGATGAAATCAAAAAGGGGTTAGAGTCACCTATCTCTGAAAATTCTCATGATGAAATCTTTGATAGACTCAAAACAAAGTATGCTCAAAATTAAATACAGAGAGTTGGCTCAAGCTGACCTAAGTGCTATCTTTGAAGCTGTTGTCATAGACTACCCCACACAAAAAACATTGATAGCGATTGTCGTGTTTTGATTTTTCAAAACTATCTGATTGTTTATGAAGTGGTAGGGGAGAGTATAATAGTCGCTAGAATTTTAAATACACGATTTGATTATCAAAATAGTGATTTTGAGATGTGATATTCAAAGCCCAACAGACCAAAAACTGTCGGAAGTGTGATAGCTTTGATGCCTTGTAAACAATCCCCAAACTTACGCCCAAGATGGACTACTATCTGGTTTTATGTGACTATTTTACTATAGTATGTTTATAGTTGTCAAGATTTTTGTTTAAAAAATTCGCAAAACAGGCTAGTCGGTTAGCTCCTCCTAAATATGCTATAATGTAACCCATGGAA
>DYMA01000226.1 GCA_020721815.1 Sulfurovum sp.
TTTAGAGGTTTTTTACTTTAATTTTGGCTTAGGTGATGGGGTGAGTGGTTACAGTTTATTTATGTATTCTACTATAAAATATATAAATATGTTTTATAGTTTTAGAAGAAAGTGTGAAATAATTGTAACCGATGTTACACATTTAGAGGCTATTTGAATACTTCAAACTCGTTGTTTGTAAGGTTGGTTCTTCCCATATAAAAGCACAAAATAATCATAAAATATCATCTATGGAGCAAAAATATAAGCACAATATGACAATAATAGTAGCACAAAAAAGGAAGATTAAAAGTGCAATAGAGACTACAATTGCGGTTGAAATTTTATGGGAGATACCAAATGAAAAAAATTAAAAAAGTTTTGATCGCCAATCGTGGCGAAATTGCGTTACGCATCATTCGTGCTTGTAAAGAGCTTGATATTTTAAGCGTTGCCATCTTTTCGGAGATTGATGTAGAGGGTGTTTGGGTACGCAAAGCCGATGAGTGCTACCCTATTACGGGCAATGTGGTACAAGCCTACCTCAATCAAGAGATTATTCTCTCCATCGCCAAAAAAGCAGGATGCGATGCGATTCATCCAGGGTATGGCTTTTTGAGCGAAAACGCTGATTTTGCCCAAGCGTGTGAGGATAATGGCATCATTTTTATCGGTCCAAAGCCCCAACACATCGCTCTTTTTGGTGACAAAATGGCCTCCAAAGTCGCCATGAAAGCCGTGGGTGTGCCTGTATTGGAGGGTACGGATGAACCCATTAGCGACATCCATGAAGCCGCAAAGATAGCCAAAGAGATTGGTTTGCCTGTGATTATCAAAGCAGCATTTGGTGGTGGGGGACGAGGAATGCGTATCGTCAAACACAACAAAGATTTCAAAGAGGCATTTGAGAGTGCTACCAATGAAGCGACCAAATATTTTGGACGAGGCGAGGTGTTTATTGAAAAATATGTCGAAAATCCCAGCCATATTGAGATCCAAATCATCGCCGACAAATATGGCAACGTAGTTCATTTGGGTGAACGTGATTGCTCTATCCAAAGACGACATCAAAAAGTAATTGAGATAGCCCCCTCACCCAGACTCAACCCCCAAACACGCAAAGAACTCTATCGCATTGCCACCAAAGCGATGTTAAAGCTAGGCTACGAGAGCGTAGGGACGGTGGAGTTTTTGCTTGACCCCAACGATACCATCTATTTTATTGAGATGAATACCCGTGTACAAGTGGAACATCCCGTTACGGAAATCATTAGCGGCATAGATATTATTCAACGCATGATAGAGATAGCAGGTGGAGATAAATTGAAATTTTTGCAAGAGGAGATTGCCTTTAGAGGCTATGCGATAGAGTTTAGAATCAATGCCGAAAACCCACAAAAAAACTTCTTCCCCTCAAGCGGTACGATTACCAAATACCTCACTCCAGGAGGTCCAGGTGTACGACTCGATACCCATATCTATTCAGGATACACCATCCCACCAAGCTACGATTCGATGGTAGGCAAACTCATCGTTTGGGCGCTTGATTGGGAGGGAGCGGTCAAAAAAGCACGACGGGCTTTGGATGAGTTTCATATTGAGGGAGTCGATACCAATATTACACTTCATCGTGAGATTGTACAAGATCAAGATTTTACCGACGGAATCTTTAATACAACCTATCTCGATACCAAAATGGAAAAATTCAAACTAAGCAGTGCCAAACATATTCAAGAAGAGGAAGAAAAAGTCTCTCATTTGATGCGTTTTATTGAAAAAATCAAATCCAAAGCCATTCAGGCACGACACTAAGGAGTCCCTATGCCCATTGCCAATCTCCTAGAGGGAAACCGACACTTTCAACAAATAGGATTCAAAAAACACCAAGAGGATTTTGGTCGCCTTACCCAAGAGGGGCAAAATCCCGATATACTCTTCATTGGGTGTAGTGATAGCCGTGTCGTACCCGATTTGATTGTCGATTCCAAGCCAGGAGATATGTTTATCTTACGCAATGTGGGCAATTTCGTACCGCCTTACAAACCCGATAACGATTTTCACGGCTCTGCGGCGGCTATTGAGTATGCCGTTTCGATTCTCAATGTCAAAAATATTATCGTTTGCGGACACTCGCATTGCGGGGCGTGCAAGGCTCTCTATCAAGAACTGGGCGATGATGAGGGGATTGCCCATATCAAAAAATGGCTAGAGATTGGCAAAGGAGCCAAAATCACCAATCCCAACCTCACGCAAGAACAAATCTACGCAGAGACCGAAAAAGCCTCAATTGTTTTGCAGTTGCACAATCTCTTGACCTATCCCAAAGTCAAAGAGCGAACAGACAACCAAACGCTCGAACTCCACGGATGGTACTACAAAATCGAAACAGGCAAGATTGAGATTTACAATAGCACTTTAAATAGTTTTGAAGCACTCCCGTGACGAGGAGGGTTTTAAACCCCCCTAATAATACTCGCCTTACCGCTCTCTATGCAAACGACTTTATTGT
>DYMA01000037.1 GCA_020721815.1 Sulfurovum sp.
GTTTGTTTTCTTCTTTGCCAAAGATATGTTTAAATCCAAAGTCTGTAAAGGGGTCGATGTATTTGTCTTTGATGGTCATGCACATAGGGATTCCTTTGTGTTTGTTTGTTTGGGGGTATTATAGCGAAAAGTGGAAACCAGTGGAAATATAATTAAATCATAAAAAAAGCTTTTTGTGGATTATGCTCTCTTTGGGTATCAAACGACTAAGAGGATTTATTGTACAATATTGCTTTGATTTAAAAACAAAGGCTGCTATATAATGGATAGGTTCACTCAAAGCAAGGTCAAAGAACTTTTTGATACCGTCACCTATAATAGAGGGTTGGATTACTACCATCAAGGCAAAGCGAAGTCTTGGCGTATCACGCGTTACAGTGATAGACATGTGCTTGATGGAAATATCAATGGGAATGGGCGAATTTATCAAACCAAAATCATTTTGCATCACGGTGTTTTTGATGCTGTCGAAAATCATTGCAGTTGTCCAATGGGAGGCAATTGCAAACACGTCGTTGCCTTGCTATTGGAGTATGTGGCTTATCAAAACCAACCCAACAACCCTACTCTACCAAAAGCAAAAAGTGAATTGGAGAGTTGGCTAGAGGTAATCCAAACGCTTAGTACGCCCAAAACCCACACTCACCAACCCGACAACTACTTTTTAACCTATCGTCTCTTTAGTGCCAATCGTCCCGATGATTTGCTGTTTTACAAATCCAAATATCTCAAAAGCGGTCAGCTCTCGCAAGGTACTAAGCTCGATAGCTACAAAGCCGTTTCGACTAGCTATTACCGTGAGATCAAAGATGAGGATGATTTTATCATCCTAAAAATGCTCTACGGAGACTACGAAAAGCAGTACTACGGCTACAGTTCACGCCCTGTGAAGTTTGAAAACAACGCATTTTGGCATACTGTACTTAGACAAATCATCGCTACCAACCGTGCCTATTACGATACCCATCAAGAGCCATTGAGATTTATCGAGGAGGTGTTTGAGCCTACTTTGGGGTTTAAAAAATACGACAATCTCTACTCTATCAAATCCGATATCGATACCAAGATCTATCACATCATTCCTAGTAAACCCCCTTTGATACTCAACAAAATCAATAACACGCTTCAAGAGTTTGGCATGGAGAGTACGCTCTACCACAAGCTTCTTGGTATGCCCAAAATTCCACTCGAAGATATTGCAAAAGTCTATCATCCCATTGCCAAAGCAACCCCCAATCTCCAAATCCCCAAAGCAATGATTGCAAAAAAAATTACCACGCCACCTCAAATCCACCTTACGCTTCTCTATGAAAAAAACCTTGAAACCATTGAACACCATCAACTCTATCTTTGCTTTAATTATGAGGAGCATAGCATCGAGTTTTATCCCCAACACGCCAGTCATTTGTACTTTGACAAAGATGGACAGATAGAGATTGTACGCCATTTGGAGATCGAAAGTCAAGCAAAAACCCAACTGCACACATGGGGATTTGAGCCGATACAACAAGGCATTAGACTCTATCTCAAAGCAACCCAAAACAAACAAGAGGGGCTTAAGGTATGGAGAGAGTTTTTGCAAACCCACATTGCTACGCTAGAGGAGCTAGGATGGCTCATTACCTACGATGAGAGCTTTGGGATGAAATTTGAATCCAATGCCCAAATCGTAGTCGAAAATCAAGAGAGCAATCAGTGGTTTTCACTGGGATTTAATTTGGAATTTAACGGCATAAGCCAACCCATTGCCCCGCTTATTGGTTCGATTATCAATCAATTTGACGATTTGGAAAATTTGCCCGATAGATTTGCCATAGAAGTTCAATCTCAGCACTACGTCGAGGTATCACGCCAACAAATAGCCCCTATTATCAAAACCATTTTGGAACTCTACAACAAAGAGGACAAAGAGGGAGTCTTTCAAATCAACCCCTTTGATGCCCATTTGATAGAAGATTTTGATCCAAGCGTGGTGTGGAAAGGCTCTCAAGAGTTGCTCCAACTCTCCCAAAAACTCAAAGATTTCACAGCAATAGAGCGACAAACACCGCCCAAAGCCCTCAACGCAACCCTCAGAGAGTACCAGCAAGAGGGGCTTGATTGGTTGGGTTTTTTGCATCAATTTAAGTTTGGTGGGATACTAGCCGATGATATGGGACTGGGCAAAACCATCCAAACCCTAGCCCACCTTTCACGACTCAAAGAGACCCAACAGCTCAAACACCCCTCGCTTATCGTTGTCCCTACATCGCTTATTGCTAATTGGAAAAAAGAGTGTGCCAAATTTACCCCCAATCTCACGCTTTTATCGCTTCATGGCTCACAACGTTCGGAGCTTTTTGAGCAAATTGGCCAATACGATATTGTTCTAAGCACCTATGCCCTTGTGGTGCGTGACGAAAAGGAGTTTGGACAACACACCTTTGAATACATTATCCTCGATGAAGCCCAAAAGATCAAAAATCCCAAAGCCAAAATGACACTGGCTATCAAATCGCTCAAAAGCCACCACCGTTTGGCTCTTAGTGGTACGCCTATTGAGAACCATTTAGGGGAGCTTTGGTCGATTTTTAGCTTTGCGATGCCAGGGTTTTTGGATACCTATTCGCTCTTTAAGCAATACTACCAAACGCCTATCGAAAAAGAGAGGGATATGAGCAGACAAGCCCAGCTCAATCGCCGTCTTAAGCCCTTTATTGTGCGTCGTACCAAAGAGAGAGTCGCCCACGAGCTTCCTGCCAAATCGGAAATCATCAAATACACCCAATTTGAATCCAAACAATCCAAACTCTACGAAACCATTCGAGTCACGATGGAACAAAAAGTCAAAGAGGCTATCTCCCAAAAGGGGCTATCCTCCTCGCACATTACTATTTTGGATGCTTTGCTTAAGCTTCGTCAAGTCTGTTGCGACCCCTCGCTTCTCAAACTCCAAGAGGCTCAAAATCTCAAAGAGTCCGCTAAGCTTACGCTCTTTTTGGATTTGATTGATGAACTCATCCAAGAGGGACGCAAGATATTGGTCTTTTCGCAATTTACCTCAATGCTTTCGATATTGGAGCGTGAAATTCAAGCCAAAAAGATCAAATACACCAAACTCACAGGCTCTACTCGTAAGCGTGAAGAGGCGATAGAGCAATTTACAAGCGGTGAAGCGGATATATTTTTGATTTCGCTCAAAGCTGGAGGTGTGGGACTCAACCTTACCCAAGCCGATAGCGTCATTCACTACGACCCGTGGTGGAATCCCGCAGTAGAAAATCAAGCCACCGATAGGGCGTATCGCATCGGACAAGACAAAAAAGTCTTTGTCTATAAACTCATCGTCGAAAACACCATCGAACAAAAAATACTCGAACTCCAAAAACAAAAAGAGGCCCTCCAACAAGGCATATACGAACAAGATGGCGAACAAAACACAATAAACTTCAAAGCAGATGAACTACTGGAGCTATTGAAACTCTAAAATTTACTCGTTACGAAGCTCCAGAGAGTGTGAAATAACGGTAGGGTGTTAATTTATTGCACCTTTTCCCTACACTTTCATCCTAAAAATTGATTGTTTATAATAAATAGGATTAATTCAATATAAATATAAGCTATAGTTAGAGATAATCCAACCATCTATATTTCAAAAGGAGTTAGTATGATAAAAAGCAAGTTTACGTTGGTGTTTGCGTTGCTTATGATCTTTTTTGCTCTGCCTATGAGTGCCAAAGAGTACAAGGAGTACGCTGATCTATCCAATCGTTACAAATGGGTGGGAGTTTTTGTGAGCCAAAGCGACAAGGCGGAGCAACTGCTCAAAAGCCATACCCATTTTTATGAGTTTCAAGATAGCATGAAACGACTGTGGAACTCAGGATATGTACTTGATGATATAGAGTACGGCAATGGCAAATGGGTAGGAGTCTTTTCTAAAAACACGCAAGGTATGACGCAAAAATACTACGAAGCAGGGCGTTGGAAAGATATGGATAACGTCGTAGAAAAGGAGTGGAAAGCGGGAAATTTTATAACCAAAGTAGAATACGGCATTGGCAAATGGATTCTCTTCTTTGGCGATGCTAAGGCGACAGGATATACCCATCAAGGCTACGAGCGAAGAGAGGGACTAGGGGAGTTTCGTTTGGCAATTCGTGAACGATGGCGAAAAGGCTTTACGCTTACGCACGTAGAGTACGGTGAGGGACGATGGCTAGGTGTCTTTTCAAAAGGCAAAAATCTCTACAAAGATCAAGCGTTCCATGTTCGCTCCTATTGGCCCGATGCGGTTATAGGCATTGAGGATAGCTGGAGAGAAAACCAAAAAATTATCTCCATTGCCAATGGATTGCATCGATGGTTTGTACTTTTTTCCAAAAGCACTCAGTATAGCAAACAAGGGTATGAAGCCTCTTCGAGTGTAGAGAATTTTGAAATCAAACTCAAAGAGCGAAACGCCAAAGGGTATCGACTCGTTGAACTCTCACAAGGGTGGTAACTCCCCCTTGGAAATGTTAAAACAAGGGAGAAAATTTAATTAATAGAAATTTTCTCTTTCACGCGATTGTGCATCGCAGAGACTATTTTTGTATCTCGGTCTTTGTTTACGATTGTTTTTTTCTTCTCATTGGCACACGCACACGTATCATCTTTGAGCGTTTTGGGCGTTGATATGTAGCTGTGTTTCATGATCGATGCCTCTTTTTTAGCACTGTAGTTAGCGTTTGCAAAAGTTGCTATACACATCAGTACTACCATTAGATTGATCTTTTTCATTAAAATCCCTTTAAAAAGTTTAGAGTATTTTATTATACTATTTACTCTATTTAGCTTTTAATAAAAGTATTGATTTTTTGAAAATTTTTTTCAAAATGTGCTTTTTGGATACAACATTAGAGTGTTTCGGTAGGAATAAGCAGTTTGGGATGCTTGTTTGTCGAAAGAACATAATCTTCCATTTTTTGCGACAAAATACGCATAAATCCCCGTTTACGCAAGGCTTTGTTGAAAGGAAGCAGATGCAATATATCGCTTTTGTTGTTGAGTTCTCGGATGGGATTGGCAATTTTTTGCTCTATCTCAATAGGGTAGTTGAAAATCTGTGCCAATGTCTCGTAGTGTTCTATAATCATCTTTTTGCTTTTGAAATCACCATCGGGATCGCAATTGGAGAGCATAAGCGTAAGCTTTAGCGTTTCACAAAGGTCAAAGGCTGTTGAGGAGATAGACTCCATTTGATAGTTGTCTCCACTGGCTTGAATAGTGGCTGTTTTGATATTAAAAACGCAATTGTCGCCAAAGAGATAGATAAGTTTTTTGAGTTCATAAAAGCGTTGTTCCAGAGAGTTTTTAACCATCGTATCAATACTCGTCAAGACAACTCCCGCATCAAAGTTTTGAATATCGTACTCAACAATCTCCTTAAAATCTTTTTTACCGTACGAAATAGAGACTCCCACGGTATCGCTTCGATGGCGTTTAATGTCGTTCATGACCCCAAAGTTTGTTGCGTTGATGATGCGTATTTTGAGTTTTTTGTTGTGCAGATTCTCTTGAAGATAGATAGCTTGTGAGAGATAATCAATAGCACGATATTGATCGTAACGAAAATCAAGCAAAAGATAGATATTTTTGCCAAAAGGCTCTGGAAAAAGCCCTTTTCGTCGATTGATAGTACGATAGACTCCATCAAGCACAAGGGGTCGTCCCATGATAATGAGCGTATCGTTGGGGCGTATCATCGTAGCATTGCTAGGAAGGAGTTGCTTTTGTTCACGGTATAAGGCGACAATTTTCCATTTTCGTTGCGCAATAGAACCCACATGACGGTAAGCAAAACTGCTCCCATAAGGAACAAGTACCTCCATAATCTCACCCTCTCCCAAGCCGATGTTTTGAGCAATAAGAGGCACATTGGGCAAATTGTGATAGAGCTGCGACGCAATAATGTTGTTGGCATTGACAATATGAAGATTTTTATCTTGATACTGGGCATACTCAAGCCCCCAATGGTCCAAGAGTGTTACCATCACCTTCTCATCAATTTTTCGTATATTTTGCAGCACATAGTTGGTATCTTCAATACTGTTCATCATAATCAAAACCGCTGCAAAGAGATACTCGTGAGAGATACTGCGCAGTTTGCTAAAGCTTGTGGGGTCTATCACTTTAAGTTCAAATGATTTGGATGAATTGAGCGGCAAGATGTTCCCATCAAGCGAAGCAACAATGTAATGATTGTCGGCTACTCTACGCTTATGTGTCCACTCTAAAAAATGTTTGGCAATGGGATTATCGCACAAAATAAGAACATGCTTCATAGGAACCTTTTGAATAAACGTTTTAGCAATTATAACAAAATCAACTAAGTATAAGTATAATGCACTCACGAAACCGTGCCAATACAATACATTCCTCTTTGGTTGTTTGGGTTTTTGTATTGAAAACCCTATAGGGCAGACGTTGTAAAAATATTAAAACAAAAATATACTTTAACTTTTACTATGTTTATGCTAAACTTCACTTTATAAAATAGAGGGTGCATTAATGGTAGAACAACTTCAAGAAAAGCAAAGAAAATTGGTATTTTTGACTAAAAATATCTCTTACGCACGGAAAGAGTTTGATTTTATCAATAGTGATGAAAGGCTCATAGCCCTCATAGGTGCAAGAGGTGTAGGCAAAACTACACTTTTGTTGCAATATTTAGCACAATACTCACTTGATGAGGCTCTCTATTTTAGTGCCCGTGACAACTTTGTGGCTTGATTTGGCTATAGTTGTCTCATTGACCGACACAAGGGAACTTTCGATGAGTTTTTCTATCTGATTAGGACTCATACCGAGGTGTTCGGTCAAAACTTTGTCGAGCCTTTGGGGTGTAGTGTTTTCAAATATCATAATGGTGTATGGTTCACTTTTTTTGGAGAATTGTATCAGATTTATCTCAATGCAACTCTAACGAAACTATTATTGAGCCCAATTGGTATTTTTATGTTATACTCATTAAAAAGAGATGGAGATTGATATGTCGAAACAATGGAAGTGGGGGACTATCTACTTTCTCGGAGCTTTATTTACGGGTGGTATCATATTTCACCTATTGATTCTCAGCGGAATTTTGCCTTATGATTTTGTGTGGGGTGGCAGACTAAAAACACACGAAGAGATGATAGGGTTTGAGATGTTTTCACTTGTCAGCAATCTGTTGTTTTTGCTGGTGGTACTTATCAAAGGGGAGGCAATGGGTACAAATTCCTACCCAAAAACAATCACAATGGCACTATGGATTATGGGTGGATTGTTTGCTTTGAATACTATTGGAAATATTGTTTCGTTGAGCTTGATGGAAACTTTGATATTCACACCATTGACACTACTCACGGCAATATTATGTATCATGTTGGCAAAGGATAAAACCGAACACCCTAAGACACCCCTTTAACCTTGCACACTTTCGATATGGGTAGCCCTTGTGGCTACCTTTTTTATTACCTGAATACTTCTCTTGCGAAGTGAGCTTTTGTGGAAGTTGCACCAAAATCTCCAAGGGAGTATCCGAACAAAAGAGAGAGCAAAAAACTATCAAAGAGCATTGGAAAACCCAAAGAGTGAGAGTATAGTTTAGACCAAATATACTCTCACTTCGTGCAATATAATACATATTTTAAATTTATATTCATTTATTTTAATCAAATTTAAGTACAATATGCAATAAACTACATAAAAGAAGAGATGAAATGGATAAGAAACAAATAGCAACTTTTATCAAAAAAAGAAGAAAACAGCTCCAAATCACACAGCAAGAATTAGCCACTTTAAGTGATATAAGCACAAGAACATTATCAGATATAGAAACAGCAAGTAGCACCACCACCATCGATACATTAAGTAAAGTTTGCGAAACCTTAGGGCTAGAGATAACCCTCAAAATAAAAGGAATTGATGAATGATAAAAGTAAATATACTAGATAGTGGGATACTCGCTGGAATTTTGGAGTTTGATGATGAAAAATATATCTTTACTTATGATGAAGCATTTTTAAAATCCAAAGAGTCTACTGCTATTAGCCTAACTCTTCCAAAACAAACAAAACCGTTTATATCAAAGCAACTTCATCCATTTTTTAGTGGACTTCTAGCTGAGGGAAGTCTCAAAGAGTTGCAATGCAAAAAACTCAAAATCGATGAAAATGATGACTTTACAAGACTTACCGCTACAGCTAAAGATGATACTATAGGGACTATTACTATCGGAGAGATAGTATGAAGTGTCTAGGTTGTTTTAAAATCACAAATCAAATCTATTGTCCAAAATGTAAAAAAGAACTATTTAAAAATCATAAATTAAACTTCACACTTGATTTTGATAAAAAAGAGTTTTTATCGACAAAGATTGCACTATCAGACCATATGAGTATCAGCGGAGTACAAGATAAAATAGCCCTCAAAATAGAAAATGACAAATTGGTACCAGCTATAAACAATAGCCAATATCTTCTCAAACCTATTCCACTTATGGATTATGGAGAGCTTTTAGATGATGTAGTTGCCAATGAACATTTCACAATGCAATTAGCAAGGCAAATCTATAAGCTAGATACTGCTTCAAATGCCCTCATACGATTTAGTGATGGTGAGCTAGCTTATATCACAAAAAGATTTGATAGAGTGGAAGGGCAAAAAATCAAACAAGAAGACTTCGCATCACTAGCAAAAAGAAGTGAACAAACAAATGGCAAAAACTACAAATATGACTATAGCTATGAGCAAATAGCAAGGCTAATCAAACTTTATCTTCCAGCTTATAAGCTTGAAATCATAAAGTTTTTCAAACTTGTACTTTTTAATTATCTTATCGGTAATGGCGATGCCCACCTCAAAAACTTCTCTGTCCTCCAAAGGCAAACCAAAGACTATACACTCACACCTGCTTATGACCTCCTCTCATCTTCACTTCATATCCCAAACGAGTCACGAACAGCACTTGAATTATTTGAAGAGTATGAAACCCAAAGTTTTTTGGCAAATGGATTTTATGCTTATGATGACTTTATCAAATTTGCTTTTATTATAGGATTAGATGAAAAGATAGCAAACAAAATCATAGAAGAGTTTCTCTCTTATGAATCAAAAGCAATAGAGCTACTGGCTCACTCATTTTTAAGTGATGAAGCAAAAACTAGGTATGAAAGATTGTATTTGGATAGACTCAAAGCGGTGAGATATAGGTATCAAGGTTGCCGTGTTTGTACTTAATGCTTATTTTATGAGTATCGTACTTAGAAAATTGGAAGATTTAAGAGAATGAGACGATGGGGGTACTCTTTGGCAAAAAACAAGTAAATGTTATCAATTGATACAGTATAATAGTAAAAATTATTACACTAAAGCGATAAAATGACGCAAAAGGATTTCTTGAAATTCAATTTTGGAAATCTTTGTCATTCAATCATCTATGAGCAGGAGAAACGATGCAATTTAAAAATGTTACCGTAGAGGTAGAGGGAAACAGCTATTTTGGTGGGGCGGTTACGAGTCGAACGATTTGGTTTGAAGATGGGAGCAAAAAGACATTGGGCTTTATGCAAATAGGCGAGTATGAGTTTGGCACTCAAGCCCCCGAACTTATGGAGATTATGAGCGGTGAGATAGAGATTTTGTTGCCTAACAAGAGCCAGTGGCAAACCATCCCAGCAGGAGGAAGCTTCCATGTCGAGGGAGATTCGAGTTTTAAAATCAAAGTAAACGCTGTGACGGATTATTGTTGCAGCTATTTGTAGGAGAGGTCATGGAGGAACAACCCACACTTCAAGAGCTTCAAGCCTTTGCCGATACCAAACTCGCAGCCTACAAAAAACTCAAAGAGAGCCTAGCTACTGCCTATGATGGATACGAAGAGCAACTCATCGAAGAGAAACTCGAAGCCTATCGAACCCTTATCAAGAGTACCAAAGCCAAAATAAGAGAGATGCAATCGCATGAAAACGTTGTGGCTTAGTCTCTTTTTGGCACTCACTTTTGCATGGGGCGGTTATGGCGTGGGGCAAACGTTTGATATAGCAACGCTAAGCGATCAAAACAACCAAAAAGTCTCTCTAGCAAAAGCCAAAAAGATAATAGTAGCCTTTGACAAAGCCTCTTATTACGATGTTGATCAATTTTTGGCAACCAAACCCAACTTTTTGCAAACCCACACTATCGCCTTTATCAATGATATTTCCGCCGTTCCCAGTGCTATCTTGAAGCTTTTTATCCAACCCGCTATGAAAAAAAAGAGCTATCCTATTTTGCTTTTGAGAGATATCGAAGCCTCCCAAAAGCTTGATTATCAAGAGGGCAAAATCACTATCTATTGGCTCAAACGGGGTAAAGTTGTGAAAATTGAGTACATTGATTCGCAAAAAATAGGTGACTATTTTAAATAGTAACTGATGTTACGCACTTTAACCTAACATATCATCTTTGGGTGGGTCATTGCGAGGCACAAAGCAATCTATTTTAAATTGGTCAGCATAAATGTGTAGCCTCGGCTTTAGCCGAGTTTGAAATACTTTATACTTCTAAGTGTTCGGCTAAAGCCGAACCTACAACTCAAAAAGTAGAAATAAATTCAAGAAGATATGATACAATTCAAAACGGGTGTAATTGAAGGTAAATTTCCTAAACGAGCATTGCAAATGGTTATGGAGTGGCATGAGCTTCATAAGGATGAACTTTTAGAAGATTGGGAGCTTTGTGCCAAAAGAGAGATGCCAAACCCAATTGAACCATTGGAGTAACATTATGTTTATTTTTGTAGAAGAAGCAAGGTATTTAGAAGATTACAAAATTGAATTAAAATTTAATGACGGAAAAAAAGGAATTGTTGATTTGCAAAGTGAATTGTACGGCACTATGTTTGAACCCCTTAAAGATAAATCAATATTTTCAAAAGTTAAAGTTGATGAGGATTTAGAAACCATTGCTTGGGAAAATGGAGCCGATTTAGCACCAGAATTTTTATATTACAAGAGTTTTCAAGACGATGCATCTTTGGAAAGCCAATTTAAGCAGTGGGGTTATCTCCAATAAGCAAGAAGTCTCTATTGATTTGAAAAAATAAAAAAGTAGATTAAACCAATGATAGCCCAAACTTCCATCGAAGCTCTAAAGAGTTCGCTTGATATTGTTGATGTGGTGGGCAACTACATTGAGCTTAAAAAAACAGGGGCTAACTACAAAGCCAATTGCCCTTTTCACGGTGAAAAAACGCCCAGTTTTGTTGTGAGTCCCTCCAAACAGATCTACCACTGCTTTGGATGCGGGGCGGGTGGGGACGCTGTGAAATTTGTCATGGAGTTTGAAAAACTCAGCTACCCCGAAGCGATAGAGAAACTCGCCTCTACCTATAATTTCGTACTAGAATATACCCAAGGGCAAAACGACTACAGTGAGCTAAAAAGGGTGATAGTGGCGGTACAAAAGTGGTATGTCAAAAATCTTGATTTAAACAAAGAGGCTAAAAGCTATCTCACAAACAGAGGCGTGAGTGAGCGTAGTATCGAGGAGTTTGAGGTGGGCTATGTGGGTGATTCTCAAAGTCTGCTCAATTTTCTAAACGCCCAAATGCTCCCACTTCCCAAGGCACAAGAGGCAGGGATTGTAGCTACCAACGACAACCAAAGACCCTACGCAAGACTTGTAGAGCGTATCACCTTTCCCATCTACTCCCCCAATGGCAACTTGATAGGCTTTGGAGGGCGAACATTGGGCAATCATCCCGCTAAGTATATCAATTCACCCCAAACCAAACTTTTTAACAAATCCCAAATACTCTATGGCTACCATCGTGCCAAAAAAGCCATCTATGAAAAAAAAGAGATTATTATCACCGAGGGGTATTTGGATGTGATTATGTTTCATCAAGCGGGGTTTAAAACCACCGTTGCTACGCTAGGGACGGCACTCACAAGCGAACATCTTCCGCTACTCAAAAAAGGCGAACCCAAAGTGATTTTGGCGTACGATGGAGACGAAGCAGGGATTGAAGCGGCATACAAAGCCTCCCGAATGCTTAGCGGTGGTTTTGATGGGGGCGTGGTGCTTTTTGGGAGTGGGCTTGACCCTGCTGATATGATAACGCAAGGCAAAAGCGTTGAAGTAGCTGGGATGCTTCGCTCCCCTAAGCCCTTTATTGCTTTTGCGATTGAGCGGATGATTGCATCTTTTGATTTGCACAATGCTTTGGAGAAACAAAAAGCTTTTGAAGAGGTGAAGCACTATTTATCGGGCTTAAGTGAGATTCTCAAAGAGTCCTATACTCCTTTGGCTGCTTCGCTTTTGGGCGTTGGGGCTACTCTTTTTGGTCACGCATCCTCCAAATCTCTGTTGTCGCACTCCCCCAAACTCTCCAAACCCGATGATATTATGGAGTTGGGCATTATCAAAACATTGCTTCAAAAACCTGCGTGGATTGACGAACTGATTGACTTTTTAAATCCCAAACTCTTCAAAGTCCATTTTTCGCTTTTGGAGCATCTTGTACGTCAAGCGTTTGACCACCCCAATCTTATACGACTCTCTATTGATGAGAATGTGCAAATATTAAGCGGCGATGAGCTTCGGGCAAGTATTGTTCGATTGCAATTTAAAGCGTGTGAAGAGGAGCTTAGCCGCATTACCCAATCTTCATCGATGGATTATCAAACCAAAAACTTTCATATCCAAAAGCTCAAACGAGATATAATGCCAAGATTAAAACAAGGAGAGTTAGTCACTTATGAGAGCCATATCCCTATTTAGCGGAGGATTAGACAGTTGCATTGCCATTAAACTTATCCGTGATCAAGGCATAGATGTCATTGCCATGCATATCGATACAGGTTTTGGAGGGACAAAAGACAACCGTCTCCATCTGCAAAATATGTGCGATCAGCTAGGAGTAGAGCTAAAGATTGTCGATATCAAAGAGCAGTTTGTAGAGGAGATTCTTTTCAATCCCCAATACGGCTACGGCAAAAATTTCAACCCCTGCATCGATTGCCACGCCAATATGTTTCGAGTCGCCAAAGCTATGATGAGAGAGTGGGAGGCTTCCTTTTTGATTTCGGGAGAGGTTTTGGGTCAGCGTCCTATGAGTCAAAGAGGCGATGCCCTCAAGCAAGTGGTTGCACTATCGCAAACCGATGAACTGCTTTTGCGTCCCTTGAGTGCCAAAATGCTACCGCCTACATTGCCCGAAAAAGAGGGGTGGGTCGATAGAGAGAAGCTACTGGGCATAAGCGGTCGAAACCGTGAAGTACAAATGAAAATAGCCAACGAGATGGGCTTAAAAGATTATGAATCACCAGGGGGCGGATGTCTGCTTACCGATGCGAACTTCTCCCATAAATTGCGTGAATTTATCGCTCACGATAGACTCTCTATCGACGATATTCGTGTGCTTAAAAACGGTCGTCACTTTCGATTGCCAGATGGAGCTAAGCTCATTGTGGGACGACACCAAGAGGACAATGAGGCCCTTGAAGCCATTATCAATCCAAAATATATCCCACTTACTCTACCTATCAATGGTCCCTATTCGCTTATTGGTGCAAACGCTTCGCAACAAGACAAAGAACTAGGATGCAAAATCGCCATCACCTACACCAAAAGCAACCCCAATGATGCGTATGAAGTCACCGTAGGCAACGAAAAGATAGTCGTTTCACCCTTTGCAACCAAAGCCAACGCACAAGCCTATTTTTTTAATGCGTAAAAGGCATAGATTTAATAATAGATAGAAAAAAGGAAAGACAAAAAATGGAAAATAGCTTATTTTATAACCATGTAGAAGTAAATGAAAAAAATGAAAATATTATTAGACAATTAGAAGAATATGCTAAAAATAATTCAAATGAACAGATATATGTAATTAATGCCCCATTGGGTGAAAATAAATACAGCTATAGTTATCAAGAAAATGCAATTGTAATTTTATCACCAAAACATAAGATAATATTTTTTGATTTCAAAAATAATGAAGAGCAATTTGAAGAGTATTATGAAGATTTTATTGAAGATTTTATTGAAGATTTGAGTTCACTATCTGATAAATTTAAATACAAAGAATATATTGGAAGACCAAGAAAATGGAAAGAAGAGCTAACGGTCACAGAATCACTTAGTGGTTTTTCAAACATAGAAAGTTTATTGGCTACACATGCTATTTCAAATGAATTAAAAAGAAAAAATGAGCTACTTATTTCGCTTATTATTGGAAGTATTAATAATATTGAAAAAATAGGAGTAGAGACTCCAAAAACACTACTTGAAAAAGTAAGAAATAATATCATTCTTTTTGACGGACAACAAACTAGATTTATGTATAAAGAATTTGATAAAAAATCTGTTTCAATTCAAGGATTATCTGGTACGGGTAAAACTGAACTTTTATTGCATAAATTAAAAGAATTATATGCTTCACAAGATGATTTAAAGATTTTTTTTTACATGCCATAATATTGCATTAGCTAATACATTAAAAAAAAGGATTCCAACATTTTTCAATTTCATGAAAGTAGAAAAACAAATTGAATGGAATAAACAACTTTGGGTAGATAGGGCTTGGGGTTCTCAGAGAGATAAAAATTCTGGACTCTATAGCTACATTTGTCATTTCTATGGTATTCCATTTTTACAATTTAGTGCTACAACAAATTATAAAAAGATTTTTACACAAGCATTAGAACATATAAATAAACTAGCAGTAGATGAATTTGAGTGTGCATTTGACTATATACTTATAGATGAAAGACAAGATTTTCCTGATGTATTTTTTGAACTATGTGAAAAAATAGCTAAACATAAAGTCTATATTGCTGGAGATATTTTTCAAGATATTTTTGAAAGTGCTGATAAAGTGGAATTAAATGTTGATGTAGTTTTAAATAGATGCTATAGAACCGACCCAAGAACATTGATGTTTGCCCATGCAATAGGAATGGGACTTTTTGAAGAAAAAAAACTCAACTGGCTTTCTGATGAACATTGGGAAGCTAGTGGTTATAAGATAAATAGAAACGGTAGAGATGTTTGCTTGTATAGAGAACCTATACGAAGATTTGACGATTTAGAACTAGAAAACTTACTAAGTATGAAACTGGAACAATATACAGGAATAGAGCAAGTATTAGATATTTTAAAAAATCTCAAAGCAGAAAATGAAACATTAACGCCTGATGATATTGCAATAATTGTGTTGGATGATAATAAAACAATATACGATTTTGTTGATAAGCTTGGATTTGAAATATTAAGCCAAATCGGCTGGAATATCAATCGTGCTTATGATAGCAAAGTAAAAATAGACAATACGCTATTTATAACAAATAGAAATAATGTTAAAGGATTGGAATTTCCTTTTGTAATTTGTATTACAGCACAAATAAAAGATGATTATAGATATCGAAACAGTCTATATACCATGCTAACAAGGTCGTTTATTCAATCTTATTTGTTGATAGAGCATTTTGAAGGTTTAGAAGTTCAAGAAAGAGGATTAAAAATTATCAATGAAAAAAAATGTATTAAAACCATTGAACCAACAGACGAAGAAAAAGAGCAAATTAAAAGCACTATTATAAAGGTTCAAGAAGAATTAAACATATCGTATGATGATTTCCTAACACATATTTTCAATGATTTAAAAATTGATTCAAAATGTAGAAAAAAACTGAAAAAATTACTTGTTGATGCAATTGAAAGTAAATTTGATACAGATGAAATCATTGAATTTATAGAAGTTAATAAAAGGTTTTATTGTAAATGAAAAAATTTGAATTCGATATAGATAAAGCCTATTTAGATAGATTTTTTCCAAAATATAGAATAAAAAACAAAGCTCATATTATTGAACTTTTAATGGAAGCTACTAGATATATACTTATTAATCCAACTATTACAACAGATAAAATTGTAGGGGAAATAGTACTCTATGTTGACAAGATGAGTAGATTATTTTTTTTCACTGAGAATAAATATTTTTCTATAACATTTCCATTTTTAGTTCATGGGTTAGATGAAGAAGGAAAGCATAGGTTTTCATTTCAAAATGATATACATATTGATAGTCGACTAATTGGTCAAGTACTTCAGATAATTAAATGTGATGAATTTAAAGAAAAATGTAGCTTAGATTTTGTTGCTCCTATTTGTGATTATGAAGAAAATTGTGATGAAAATTTTTGGATATTTTTAAGAGAGTTGCTTTTGATGGAAGATGGCTATATAAGATATGATTTTGATGAAGATAATCACAAAAAGTTTAAAGCAAAAGGTGAAGAGCATTTGCATCCTCTAAGTCACTACGATTTGTTTTATTCAAATAATACGACATTTAAAATTGGTCTCAATGACAGAATTAATAAAGAAGAATTTATAGATTTTGTCAATGTAAAAACAAATTGTAAATATTTAATTAAATCGAATCTTCCCGTCAAATTACCCATCAAAAGCCCTTTCTATGGGGAATGCTT
>DYMA01000038.1 GCA_020721815.1 Sulfurovum sp.
GCATTCCCCATAGAAAGGGCTTTTGATGGGTAATTTGACGGGAAGATTCGTTCTATGACAAGATAGGAGTTGATAGCTTGTGCCACGAGTGAACTTACAATGGTCAAAATACGCACCGTCTCTTCAAAATCTATCTGTGTAGCACGGCTAAGATGCGACGCAAGTACCCCAATAACTTTGTTATCGACAATCATAGGTACAGCGATATAGGAGATCATCTCCCTCGTGCGGTTGCCCGATTTGTTCAAAAAGAGCATATCGTTGTGGATATTTTCGATGACGACGGGTTCTTTGGCTTTGGTGGCTACGCCTGTAGCTCCCTCGCCCAAACGGTACTGTGAGATAATTTTTTGGTGTTTGTTGAAATTGATGGAGGCGTAGATATTGAGTATCTCCTCTTCTAGGCGATAAATGACACAATTTTCCAATTGCAAATTATCGTGGAGTACCAACAACGCTTTTTCCAAAGATTTGATTATATCACTGCGTGAATCGGCGATGGTATTGGCTATCTCCAACAAAACAGCCAATTCAATTTTGTATAGCTCTTCTCTCATGTTATTTGACCTACTTTGCTCTATAATAATTATTATTATAGCAACTAATATGCTATTTTTAAGTCAAATTTGTGTTCATTATTTAATCAGTCCGCCAATTTTTTGCACACTTCCTCTTTGGGTAGATTTTTGGGAGCGGGTTGTATCCACCATGTCTCACCGTTGCTTAGTTCTACTTCGCCACCCCATTTTTCGGGCGTATCAAACTCTATCGACTCAATCGTCTCTTCCATATCTTTTTTGGCGATATAGAAGTATATCTCCCCATTGGCTTCTCTTAGCATCACTTTTGCCATGCTCTATCCTTTTTGTTTTTTTGATATGCAAGTTTTGTTCCTTGTGCTATTAGCAGCAATTCTAGCGTCTATGGATGGCTTTTGGGCTAATTGAGGTTTTTGGATTGCAATAGAGTCAAACGAATATATCCATTTCAAACCACCACTCTATACTTCACATTTCTACCACTTGTTTGCTCAATCTGTTCAATGCACCCAAACTCTACAAGCTGTGTTATATCTCGAACGGCTGTAGCCTTACTCACTTTTGTAAGGTTGATGTATTTTTTGGTATTAATCCCACCCTCGAAGTTTTCACTCCCTCTATCAAGGATTTTATTGAGTACTTTGATTTGTCGCTCATTGAGTGGTCGGTTTCTGTGTTTATCCCAAAACTTTGTTTTTTGTACAAGATACTCAATATTTTTAAGTGCTTGTTGCATTGCGTTGTTGAGTATTTGTAAATGCCATACCATCCATGGTGTTACATCAAACTCTTTGTTTAAAAACAGATTGGTACTCTTGTCTAAAATATCATAGTACCCTTTTCTATCGCTACTGATAGCAGTTGATATTGAGTAGAGTTTAAACTGTGTAGTAGAGGTGTTTTTGGAGAGGATATAGTCCGTGATAGCTCGTGCAATCCTTCCATTTCCATCATCATAAGGATGGATAATGACAAACCAAATATGAGCAATGGCAGATTTGATGTAGATATTTTCGCTTGTTTCATTGCAGTATGACAAAAACTTTTCCATATCACTTTCAAGTTGTTCAGCTGGAACTGCTTTATAATGTACTTTCTCAAATCCTATTGCACCTGAAATTACCTCCATATCACTATGGCTTCTAAACTTTGCAATATCGATTATTTTGAGTTTATCATATCTCGCATGTTCAAAAAGAGCGTTATGCCAACCATGTAATCGCTCCAATGTCATACTATTTTTATTTAAATTGGAATCGATTAGTATCTCTACTAAATTATCTGTTGCTCGTGTCGAATGGGTATCGCTTCGTCCATCAAAATACTTATCTAGCTTTTTTCTAAAAGAGGAGCGAACACTCTCTCTTTTAAATACTTCTCCCTCTATCAAAGAGGTGCTAATGGCTTCATCTGTTAATGTTTCTATCTCAAATTTGACAATATCATCTTCGTTAAATAGCTTTGAGACACCATCAAGGATACCTCTGTTGTGGTCTATTTGACCAATGAGGTCAGTCAGTTGTGATGTATCGTATTTAAAATTTGGATACTCTGGATGTTGCCATATCCACTTGATAATTGTTTCTTTCATAATGAACCTTTGAGACGAATAGTGAGTATAATCGTATCATAATATGAGTCGATTAGAGCTTATAATTGGCTCATGGTTAGGCAGTGCAGACTCTGTTACGTCCGCTCTCTTTGGCTTGGTAGAGTAGGGAGTCGGCTTGTGAGTAGAGCTGCTTTTCATCTTTTATTTTTAAGGCATTTTGGCACAAAAGTCCTACGGAGATAGTGACATAGGGGCTTACGGGACTGTTTTTGTGTCTGATTTTGAGATTTTCGACATTTTGTCGAATGGAGTTGGCGAAGTGCAAAGCGTGTTGTCGGTTTTGGCTCTCGAAGATGATACCAAACTCCTCACCCCCCCCAAACGAAAACAAAAATCATCGGCTCTTTTGAGAGAGTTTTTAAACGATGCTGCCAATGCAATAAGCACATCATCGCCCTTTTGATGCCCGTAAGTATCGTTGTATTGCTTGAAAAAATCAACGTCGCAAATCAAAAAGCAAATTACTTGATTGTTGCGTTTGGTGCGGTTGATGATTTTGGGCAGCATCTCGTTGAAGTAGCGTCGATTGTAGATTTGGGTGAGTCCATCGGTAATGGATATCTCCTCTATCCTCTTTTTGTCGGTAATATCGTGAGAGATAGCAATGTATCCAGTTTTTTGCTCTTCCACATCAAAGAGAGGCGAAATGCGGGTATCAAGCCAATAGCAGCTCCCGTCTTTTCTTTGATTTTTAATCTCCCCTTTCCATTCGTTATTCTTGACAATAGCATGCCAAATGGTATCGTAGATCGCTTTTGTCGTATCGCTGCGTAGAATTTCGTGTGTATTTCCTACAAGCTCCTCTTGGGCAAAGCCACTGATACGGCAAAACTCTTTGGATACGGAGGTAATAGTACCTTTTAAATCGGTTGTGGAGGTGATAATATGCTCGTCAATTATTTCAAGATATTTTTTAATCAACAGCTCTTTTTTACGCATTTGAGTAAAGTCTCGCGCGATTCCCAATACGCCGTAAACAGCATCATTGGCATCAACGATTTTGGTTTTGGTGACATGGAGATACTCTTTGTGTCCATCGGAAGCAAAAGCAATCTCTTCAAAATTGGAGAGAGGTTTATCGGCTTGCATAGCGGCTTGGTCATGTTTTCGGAAAAAATCCGCCAACTTTTTATCAATAAAGTCATAATCGTTTTTGCCAATAATCATACTCTCTTTAGCACCAAAAAACTCTTCAAAGCGACGATTACACGCCAAATAGACCCCTTGGGGATCTTTAATCCACAACAAATCGAGAATGTTGTGAATAATAGCACGAAGCTTAATGTGCGACTCTTTGATGGTTTGAATCATTTCATTAATGGCATAGGAGAGTTTATCGAGTTCGTAGATTGGGTAGCGTGGCAAAAGCTTCAAAGGTATCCCCTCGCTGTCACACTCTTCAAGCGTTGCGATAGTATTGGAGATGGGAGTGATAAGAAGATGGCTTAAAGCATAAAACAAAGAGACAATAAGCACGGCGGAGATGATAAAGATATGCTTAAGGGTCATTACAATCATCGAATCGAGTTCTTCTTTGATTTTATTGTCACTAAAACAAACAGAGAGTTTGGCGATGGGTTTATTGAGCTTTGAATGGACTATCGTTTCACCTTGATAGAAGCATAAGGGTAAAGCCCCTTCGTCGTACTCAATAACGCCCCATGTACTATCCCGCACAAAGCCACTCGTAAAGCTCTTGCGATTGAGCAATTCACCCATAGTGTAATCTTCCAAAACAATGGCGTACATATCGGAGTTGGTTATCTTGTTTTTGAGTATCTGTTGGTACTCACTCACCGAGTAGGATTCGACAAAGTGGGCGATGGTGTCTTGCAAAACCTTAAGGCTTTGGTTGGTCTCTTGTTCTATTTGGCTCATTATGTCTGCTTTTTTGCCATTATAAATATAGAGTTCTTGCAACGCAACGATGCTAATAATCACAAGCGACAATATAATACTGAGTCTTACAAAAAGTGAATCTTTGGTTGCTCGTCCCATGAATTTTTAATGCTCCTCTATACCCAAAACATTGCGTTTGATAGTAGGCAACATCGTTTTGATATTCTCTTTGGAGATGGCTAGGACATTGAGTTTGACCTCTTTGGGTAGCGTTTGTTTGTCAAAGTGCAAATGAAGCAACTCTAGGGCTTTTTGACCCATCAAATAGGGTTGTTGCATCGCTGCACCCACGATTGTGCCTTGCGGGATAAGATCCAAAAAGATAGGTTCAGCATCAAAACAGACAAGTAAAATCTCTTTGCCACTCTCTCTAATCGCCTCCAATGCCCCTTCGTATTTATCCGAACCTTGCAACCAAAGGGCTTTGAGGTCTTTGTTGGAGTCTATAAGCTCTTTGGCGAAGCGATAGGTCTCCTCTTTGGAGAAGGTGACTTGCTGTTTGATACCTGCCCCCTTGATACGAGCTTCTTGCATGGCTTTGACAAAACCTGCCGTTCGTTCCTTGCCATTGGAGCGTTTTTGGGGGATAGCGATGATGCCCACCGAGCCATTTTTATCCCAGCCCAAAGTCTGCATTTTGGCACTCAAGACTTTGCCAATAGCGTAAGCACCTTGAAAATTATCCGAAGAGATATAAGAGATGTACTCTCCGCTGTCGCTTCCAATATCGGCAATGACTACGGGTGTATTGGCTTTGTGGGCGAGTTTGAGTATCGTAGTGGCACTTGAGGAGTTAATAGGAGAGATAATGAGTCCATCGACCTTGGAAGCAATGGCTTTGATGGTGTTTTGCAACTCATTTTTTTGGATATTGTTAGCGGAGTATATCTCCACACTGCAACCGTATCGAGCCGCCTCTTTTTGTATTCCTTTTGCCATAATCTCCCAAAAAGGAATCGAAATATCCGATACCAAATAGGCTATTTTGTGCTTATCTGTAGTAGCACAAAGCATCGATTGAAACAACAAAACAAAGAGTATGTATCGCAAAAGAGGCATGATAAAATTCCTTTGGAGCGTTTATTTAAGTTTAAAATGTTCAATTTCCAAAGCAATCTCTTCAAGAAAATCTTTGGCTTTGTGGTTGAGACGTGAGAGGTCTTTGAAGTTTTTGAAACTGTTTTGTGTATTGGTATTGAGCTCTTCAAAAATCTCAAGCATCTCCTCATCTTCGAGCAACAAAGAGCTAATCATCTCATCTTTGGTTTGATTGTAATTCATAAGTAGATGAATCTTTTCATACATCTGCATCATATTGGCAACGTTTTCATTGATGGCTTTTTCTATGGCATGAATATGATTGAAATCAAAGGTATTATCAAGTTTGTATTCAATCAGATGAAGAGTATTGGGATGGAGGGCTTGACCTTTTTGCAACTTTTGAAGCAACTCTTTAAAGGACTCCAAAACCTCCTCTAGCATCTTTTTTTGTTCGATGTAACGATCTAGCATCAAATTGCTTTGGTAGGTGCTTTGGGTATATTCTTGTTTGATAAGTTCAATATCGTCCATTGAGATGGGCATAGTGTTGCGGCTTTGTTTGATGTGATTGATAAGTTTCTCATTGGTTTTGAGCTGTCCATCAAGACTTGAACGAAGAGAGAGTTGCTTTTTGAGATTGCTATTGAGCAAATCAAGTACCACTTGAATCTCCTTGATAGCATCGGCGATATTGTAGATACGTACCCTAAAAAAGACCAAAAAGGATTTGATGCGATTGACGAGTTGGTTAAAAGATGTGGCGATAGTGTGCAACTCTTTGTTTTTTTTGTTGATAGGAAGTGTTTTGGTAAAGTCATTTTCATAGTTTTCCAATACGTTCGCAATTCTATCAAGTGGAGCGATAATGTCGTTGTCAAAATAGCGATTGATAAGAAAAATAAGCAGCATTGCAAACAAAATACCGATAATAGCCCCCGATTTCAAAAGGGTATTTCCCAATTGCGATATGGTCTCTTTGGCTAGTGAGATAGGCACATTGACAAGTACCATACCAATCATATCTCCCTCTTGGTAACCAAAACCTCTCTCGCCGCCGTAGTGTTCAACAATTTTTTTGTGTACAAAAGGCTCCACATCGACAAGAGGTTTGCCGTGACACTTAAGGCAGCTTCTTTCGACATTGATACGTTTGGCGTATTTGATAAAATCGCTTTGAGAATTGACCTCGTAGTACTCTTTGATATTTTTGGAACGCAATTTATTGTAGATATATTTATCCTCTTCATGGAGTGCATTTTGAGGGTTTCGATTGTCATCGGATAGATATTTGATGGTCATATTTTGCTGATTGGACATATTGGCTGCAATATTGGAGACAATGTAATCGGCAAAAAAGTTAAAATTGTCATTGTGAAGCTCTCGAAGTACATCTTCATCGTTGTACTCACTATCAATTGTCTCGCGTGTAAGTTGGAGTTGTTGAACACTTTTTTTGGCTTTATCGACGTTCTCTTCGATGAGATAGCGTGTAATGTCGTTTTGAATAATAAAAGCCAACACCAAAAATGAAAGAATAAGCACTCCCCGAATAATCATAATAATTTTGGCTTTAGGGGAGACCTTAATGGTATCAATCATTTGTTTAAAAAGTGTAGGTTTTTTGAGCATAAATTAATCTTCGTGTGGAACGTAGGTGAGTGCTTTGATGGCTTCGGTCATATAGATGAAGCCTTTGCCTGGGAGATTGAGTTTGCCCGTATCGACCATGACATCAAAGATGTGATCCGCCAAATCTTTGGGGGCGGCTACTTCGATAACCTCTTTTTCGGATTCTACAACGATACCCAAAAGCCCCATCTTCTCCCGTATGCCTGTTCCTCTAGCAAAATAGATAGTAGCAGCCAACGCCCCTACGTTTTGAGCAGCCTCAAAGAGCTTTTGAGCCTCACCCCTCTCTACGATACAGCGAATAATCACAAAATTTTTTAGGTAGATTTTTTTACTCATATCTTCCTCTATTACTAAAATAACTAAATATTAAGACACTGCTGTAACCGTACATCCAGCACAGTGCCAAGACACCTAAAAAGGTGGGATTGTCCGTCTTGATTTGAAAACCTTGCATAAGTGAAGCGATTAAAATGATACTGATAGGGCCCACCGCTACCGTAGCATAATCCATCCCAATAGCTAACATTCGCCTATCAATTCGTGGCAGTAGCACAATTATAACAAGTAATGGCATAATTATAAGAGTAAAATAGTTTAAATCATAAATAAACTTCAAAGCACCCATAGTAACCCCCGCCCCCACGCCTATCGCTACGACGTGCGTAAAGAGATTTTTTTTAAACGAACCTACGGAGACATTGGAAGTGTGCGAAGCGATAATGGAGAGACCTGGTTCGGCAATGGTAGCACTGTATCCTAAAAAATACAAAAAAAGTACAATAATAACATCTCCTGTCCCTTTGGAGTAGAGAGGGCCATAGCTTATGGTCATATCTTGAGCGTAGATATCAATTTGGCTAATCAAGCTGGGCAAAAAGAAAAAAATATCGTGCGCTAGGATAGCTAGACCGTGTTTGAGTCCCAAAAAGAATAAAAAAGTACCAAAAATGACAAAAATAAGTCCTATAAGCATATCTCGATTGTGCATGAGTGGTTTTTTAATCACAACAAATTGCAAAAACAAAACGTAGAGAATATAGGCTATGACCATGACAACGTTGATTTCAATACTGTAGATAAAATCAAGCGTGTTGTTGATACTGCTAAGGGGTCTGATGTTTTCTGCCACAATAAATGTTGAAAAAATAATGATATAGAGCTGCGTAAAGATAAGAGCCGATAGTGAAATGGTAGTAATCGTACCAAATCCTGAACGGTTGATATGGACACTGTTGAGTGTCACTCGTGTCACACCGTAGCCAAAGCTCAAAAGCATGGCATAGACAATGGGGTTGATAATAATATTGACGCTATCTAGGCTATAGGCCAAATGGATATCATCTATCGTAAACTCAATGATGGTTGAGAGCAAAAGTATAATAATGAAGAGTTTTTGGATAATCTTGCGAAAGGACATGTGAAACAAAAATCTAAACATTCCATAGAGCGTAATGAGGCTCACCGTCAATGCCAAAAGGATGATGTAGCTATTGGAAAAAATAGTGTTTAAGTTTTTGTAGTGTTCAGACATCACAATCGTAAGTCCAAAGACAAATATCGAACCCACAAAAGGGATTTTGCGATTCTCTTTGACTAGCGTAGCCGAAACCTCTTCGACTACAGGCATGAGACCCAATTTAACCCCTTCGAGCAAAAAAATCATAGCAGGAACCAAAAGCACAAGATAGAGGATGGTTGAGAGTCTTTCGTGAAGCGGATATTGAATCACAAAAAATTGAAAAACACTCATCAAAAAAAGTATAGGAAGAATGGTTTGAAGCTGCACTCTTGCTTTGCGTAAGAGATAAGAGATTAAAATTGCAACAGCTGAATGAAATCCAATTTTGAGTTTTCGTTGTTTCATGACCTACAATCTTTTATTATGTAATTATATTATATTCTATTAAACTTAAAATAGCTTCGAGACCTTGTAATGGAGCTGTTGCTATTGTAAACATTCAATAATTTTGCAAACGACACGAAAGCTCTTTTGCACCGAGTCAATTTTGAGTTTTTCGGACGTAGAGTGGGGAGATACAATGGTAGGACCAATAGAGGCAAACTCTATATGAGGGTATTTGCTCGAAAGTATCCCGCACTCCAATCCTGCATGGATAGCTACAAGACTAGAGTCTCCAAACTCCTCTTTCATAGCACTGTGAAGAAGATGGGTGAAGTCATTGGTGCTAGGACTCCATGCAGGGTAGCCATCTTCTGTTTTGACCTCAAAGCCGTAACGATTCAAAAGCTCCACCACGCCCCCAGAGGCTAGTGCCAAGGCTTGATTGCTCATGCCTCTAGTCGTAAGCGTAATCGTTGCTTGATTGTCCACAAATGCAACTAGTGCCAAATTGACACTGCTTTGGGGAATAGTAAGCTCACTGTTGTACTCCAAAACACCGTGAGGGAGAGTATCGAGGAGTTCCAGTAGGTTGTTGCTAGTGAGATTAAAGCTTCCGTTTCGTTTGTGAATGGTTACCTTGTCGCATGGGGGCAACGCATGGGGGGCATAGACAAGTGCTTTGGCATTGACGGGAATAGAGTTGCGACGCTCTCCGCCTTCAAAGCTTAGGATTTGTACATCGTTTGCTTTGAGATACTCCACTAGCACCTTGATAGCGTTTGGGATACCTTTGTCAATATCCACGCCCGAATGTCCTCCGCTAAGCCCATAAACGCCTACTTCATAGATAGAGGTATCGACACTGTGCAATACTTCAAAGCTTTGCGTAGCGACAATATCCTCTCCTCCTGCACACCCGATACAGACTTGCGTCTCCTCTTCGCTATCGAGATTGAGCATACGGTTTGATTGGAGTTCAAACGCCACCGCTTTGGCTCCCACAAGCCCAATCTCTTCATCGTTGGTAAGCAAAAATTCACACGCCTCTCCTCTATCCATAAGTGCCATCATCATCGCAATAGCTACTCCGTTATCCGCACCCAATGAGGCATCTTTGGCTTTGAGCCACCCCTCCTCTTCGTAGGTTTCAATCAACGGTGCTTTGCCAACGCACACCATATCGTAGTGGGCTTGAAGGGCAATTTTGGGATGGGCTTTGGAGATGAGAATATTGTGAGCTTCATCGACAACTACACTGTAGCCTCTGTGTGTCGCAAACTCTATCAAATAGTCTCGCAGTTGCGTCGTATCGTTGCTGCAATGGGGTATTTGGGTAATGCGTTTAAAATACTCTAAAATTTTAGACATTGTGAGCCTTGTGCAGAGGTTTTTGCTTTGTAGGGGCTAATTATAACATTTTATGACTTTGTATGCAATAGATACTTTTTTTCTCGTTCCAAAGCTGTGAGAGTGTGAAATACCTGCTAAAAAAGTGCTTCGACAAGCTGGGCACGAAGGGTTTTACGCTACCCGTTCACCCTGAGCTCTGAGCTTGTCGAAGAGTCGAAGGGTTTATTGTTTCACACTCTTGCAATTTGGGAGTGAGGAAGCAATATAATGATTTTATGATAGAATACTAAGATGATTTAATGATTGCGTAAGAAGTATATGAAAAAAGAAGAATGTAACAAATCACCCAAGAAGCTAAGCGACCTAACGCTCAAACAAAGAGAAGAGCTTTTTAGGCAATTGCGTATCAGTATTACCCACCATTCAAACGCTATGGAGGGGACAACGCTCTCGTATGGCGAGACTAAGGAGCTTCTTGAATTTGGTTATACTGCAGGGCATAAACCACTAGGCGAACAGCTCGTCATACTTGGCTTTGCTAAGGCGTACGATGTGATTGTTCGTGAAGCGTCCAATACAAACTATGTTTTAGATAGCAGTTTTATCAAAGATATTCATGCCATTATGTTTGAGGATGCCTTGCAAGTGTCGCCTCAATATGTATCCAAACCTCTTGGGACATACAGAATGGATGAGCGATACATCAAAGGTGTCGATATTTCGCTATCGAGTCCTAGGCATATATCCAGCGATCTTGAAAATCTTCTCTATCGTTTCAAAAGCAACGAGATGAGTTTGGAGGATATAGCTGAGTTTCATATTCTCTTTGAGCAAATACATCCTTTTGCTGATGGCAACGGTAGAGTGGGCAGACTCATTATGGCATTTCAGGCGATTCAAAACAATCTCATTCCGCCGTTGATTCTCAACGATTACAGGGATAATTATCTCACGGTATTAAACAACAAAGAGGAGTTGTGTAGATTTTTGGAGGATGGCACTATCAAAAGTCTTGAGCTTGTTAAACTCCTCGCTCCTCTCTCCTGAGTTTGTGGAATAAGTGTCACTCGTTCCACCTCTTGCAAAATTGGCTTTTGGTGTATTGAAATGCACTCTACGGGATGTTCAAGATAGTTATTTCGCACTCTTAGGAGAGGCGGAACGAAAAAAAAGGTTCATAAGTGATTATTGTGTGCAAAAGTCAATATTTACCTTTGATTTAACAAGCTTCTATACAATTGCCACCAGAAAACACCGTGGTTAGCTTAGCTTTGAAAACGGTATAAGGCGATAGATGAACAATTTTACTTTTGAGTATCCGTGGCTTTTTGTGTTGATAATTCTTTTTGTGGTTTGCGCTCGATGGTGCAAACAAAAATCCCAATCGCTCTACTTCCCTCATATTGATAGACTCTTTGTCCATCGTATCAAAGAAGATAGAACGCTGCTTGCTCTGAAGTGGCTAGGGATTGTTATGACGCTTAGTGCATTGGCTTCGCCTGTACTCAAAGAGGAGCTAACCCACTCCAAAAAAGAGGGACGAGACATTGTCCTTATCCTTGATAGCAGTGAATCGATGTTTCAAGGAGGGTTTGACCCCAATGACCCTTACCGCAATAAATTTGATGTCACCAAAGATATTGTAAGCGATTTTATTAGCAAACGCCAAAACGACCGTTTGGGACTTATTACTTTCGCTGATGTGGCGTTTCGTGCCTCTCCGCTTACCTTTGAGAAGCGGTTTTTAAGCGGTATTTTGAAGATGCAACGCATCGGTATAGCGGGACGACGAACGGCGATTAACGATGCTATTATTCAAGGCTACGCACTCCTAGAGGACTCCAAAGCCCAATCAAAAATCATTATTTTGCTCACCGATGGGATTGATAATATGAGCAAAGTCGCCCCCGAAGAGGTCAAAGAGATTATTAAGCTGGGCAAAATCAAGCTCTACAGCATTGGTATCGGAAACCGAGGCGATTTTAATGCCCAATACCTTCGAGAGTTAGCCAACGTAGGAGAGGGGAAATTCTATTCTGCCAACACCAGCGACACGCTCAAACAAATCTACGACGAGATTGATGCTCTGGAGGTGACGCAAATCGATGATAAAAAGGTGGTGCTTTATGAGTATCTCTATATCTATCCGCTCTTTGTGGCTATTTTGGCGTTGCTTTTGCTTATCTATTTGCGTAATCAAAGGGGGCTGTAGTGATAAGTTTTGTCAATGTAACGCTTTTTTGGGTTTTGAGTATCCCGCTTTTGATACTTGCTGTGTTGATGGTATCCAATAAAGACAAAATCTCACGAGTCTTTGATGAAAAGGTGCTTCAAAAGCTTCGAGCCGACAACAACTCACTGCCCTCATCAATGCGTAACCTTATCTTTTTTGTCGCTCTTTTTTTGATGGTAGTGGCCATGGCACGTCCTGTGATTGAAAAGGGCGAGAAAAAAGTCGCCATAGAGGGGCTTAATATGATGGTAGCGTTGGATATTTCGGGTTCGATGCGTGTCAAAGACATCTACCCCAATCGATTGGAATTTGCCAAAAACAAAATCGTAGAGTTTCTCAAACATACCCCTACCGATGAGATAGCCGTAGTAGCCTTTGCCTCCAATGCCTTTATGATAGCACCCATGAGCAGTGACAAAGCCACATTAAGCTACATTGTCCAAAACGTGGATGATAAGTACATCTCGATGAGCAATACTGATTTTACAACACTGGGGCAAATCTCACAAGAGGTGCTAAGCAAAAAAAAGAAAAAGATACTCGTACTCTTTAGCGACGGGGGTGAAAAAGAGAACTTAGAGGGGCTTAAAGCTATCCTAAAAGCCAACAATATCATCCTCTATACCGTACTCGTAGGCACTCAAAAGGGTGGGGTGGTTGTCGATAGCAAAGGCAAACAAGTAACCGACAAGCAGGGCAATATCGCCTTTTCACAACGAAACGATGCGTTGGGTGAGCTTAGCCTTGAGAGCGGTGGGGCTTACATTGTCGCCAATAGCGGTGATCAAGATATTGCTAAGCTTGTGGAAGTGATCAAAAGTACCAACACGCAAGATAAAAAATCCTTTGCCCATATCAAAGATAGGGAGGAGCTTTTTTACTATCCTTTGGGGGCATCTCTTTTCTTTTTGTTGTTGGCTTTTAGTTCATTGCCTACTAGGAGAAAGATATGAGAAGATTAGTATGGTTGTTGATAGTGTGCTTTGCTAACGCATCGCTTTTTGATTTTCAGGAGATAGAACAAGCAAAGAAGAGTTATGAAAAAGGTGAATACGATAAAGCGATAGATAGCTATAAAAATATCGATAACCCATCCAAACAATTTAACTACAATCTAGCTAATACCTATTATAAAAAAGGTGATTATAAAAGTGCTATCAAAGAGTATGAAAATGCCAAAGACCCCGCACTTTCCAAAGATTATGAAGCCAATCGATTGCACAATTTAGGGAATAGTTATATGCAAACCAAAGAGATTGACAAAGCGATAGAGAGCTACGAAGAGGCATTGAAGTATCGTGACGACAAAGAGAGCAAAAAGAATTTGGAACTAGCCAAAAAGATAAAAAAGCAACAAGAAGAGAAGAAAAAAGAGCAAGAGGATAAAAAAGATAAAGATAAAAAAGAGGATAAAAACAAAGAAAAGAGCAACGACAACAATCAATCCAACCAAAATAAAGAGAATAAGAACCAGCAAAACAACGACAACAATCAATCCAAATCCGATAACCAAAACAAAGAGAAGAGCAACGACAACAACCAATCCAAATCCGATAATCCAAACAAAGAGAAGAGCAATCAAGAAAACAACAATACCAAAGAGAATCCCAACAATCAAGACAACAATCAAGACAACAACACCACCAAAGAGGAAGACAACGCTACCCAAAAGCCCAAACCCAACCCCCAGCAAAAGCCTAGTAGCGACCAAAACCAAACCAAAGAGCCTAATGGCAATGAAGGTGACAACAAAGAGGACAAAGAAGCCAAAGAGGCAAAAGCCCAAGCGGAGGCTAAGAAAAAAGCCGATGAAGCCAAAAAAGCTAATGAAGATAAAAAAGCCCATCAAGATAAAAAAGCCAAAGAAGCCCTAGGGGCCGCACCCGCCAAACTCTCCAAAGAGGAGGAGTTTAAAAACAAAGAACTCAAAAGGCTCTTACGCAAACTCAACAAAGAGGCTATGCCAACACTGATGTATCAAATCAACGACAAACAATCCAAAAGGAATCCCGATGAAAAACCTTGGTAAGATTTTATTTTTATCACTGCTTTTAACCTCTCTTAGTTTTGCAACACTCACTACCAATGTATCGCAACGTAGCATTGCCAAAGGCGAGGCGGTGGAGGTGACCCTTGAAGCACAAGGTGTAGAGGTAGAGTTTCCCAGCAATGAAGCTATCGAAAAAATACTAGGCTACACCATCGAAAACGTAGGAGTCTCAACGCAGACCTTTTTTAAATTTTCATCCGATAGTGGCAGTACCAAAGAGGTCAAAAAGAGCATGAGCTTTAGCTTCTATCCCAATCAAAATATGAAAATCCCATCTTTTGAAGTCACAATAGACAAAAAAGTTTACAAAAGTGACTCCATTGATATTACTCTTACCGATAGTTCTGGTGTTTTGGATGGGCTTTTCAAGGCGGAGATTAGTGCCTCCAAAGATGAAGCAATGGTAGGTGAACCTATTGATATTACGCTCAAATTTTACAGACGAATGGATCAAAAGGTGATGAAGCTCCAATACAACAAACCTGTTTTTAATAACTTTGAAGTCAAAGAAAAGGGCGAACTCCAACCCACCCAAGAGGGAAATTATATCGTACAGCATATCCAATACACTGTCTATCCCAAAAAAGAGGGCAATCTCACCATCGAACCCGCCCTTATTCACATAGCCACCCCCCAAAAGAGTCGCAACGGCGTAAACGATATTTTTGGAGCGATGTTTATGGAGAGCAAATGGAACAAAATCCGCTCCAATTCCCTAGCTATCACGGCTAAACCTATCCCTCAGGATGCTTCGCTTGTGGGTAAATTTGATATTGTGGTATCCATGGACAGCAAAGAGGTAGAAGCCAATAAGCCCATTAAACTCAAAGTAGAAATTTCAGGCGAGGGATCGCTAGATGGACTTGAAGAGATTGAGTACAAGCTTGATGGAGTGACCTGCTTTAGCGATGATGCCGATATTGATAGCAATGTCCAAAACGACGGCACTATCTTTAGTACCTATAAAAAATCCTTTGTTTTTTTGAGTGAGAGCGATTTTGTGATTCCAAAACAAGAAATTAAATTTTACAACACTTCTACCCAAAAAATCGACACATTGGTCATCCCAGAGTATCGTATCAAAGTCAAAGGAGGCAAACCCAAAACCCAAAGCGTCGTCACCGCCAATCCATCGACCAACCAACCCGTAGAGATCAAAGTCGCCCCCTCCACCAAAGAGACCCATGGTTCTATCGACAAAGCATGGCTACTTCTAGCCTTTTTGGGTGGTGGTATGGTGAGTTTGTTGCTTGTCGTGCTTCTACCCAAACTCAAAAATCCAAAAACAAACAAACGCTTAAGTCGCAATGATGAAATCTTCAAAACCCTCTACGCCAACATGGACAAAGACCCACGCATAGAGCAAATCGTACGAGACCTACTCGCCCAAAAACGAGGCGACAAGAGCATCGCAATCGACAAAAAACTCATTCAAGAGATTTTGAACAACCTACAACCCAAACGCTAACCCATAGAGAAGGTATCTATACCTTCTCCCACTCAAACAAAGCAATATTACGCACCATTTTATCAAAATGAATCTCTACCAATTGCCTTGGGTTGGGATGAAATATTATAGCATAAGGGGGCTTTTAAGAGCTACTTTTTGGGTTGTTTCGTGCCTCGCAATGAGCGTCATTGCGAACACTTTGGGGTGAAGCAATCTCAAATGTTATAATGATCGTCATTTTGGGTCTCTTTTTGATGACAAAATCATCCAAAAATCAAAAAAAATGTAAAAAAATTGCAATTTAAGCTAAATTTTAGTTAGTTTTATGTTACACTTTCTTAGAACGAATCTTCCCCTCAAATTACCCATCAAAAGCCCTATCTATGGGGAATGCTTAAAATTTTCCGTTCGTAAGCCAAGCAAACCCCCTATTTTAGGGCTTATAAGTGATTATTATATCTTATTTTCCTTATGAATATTTTAGTGTAGTCACGGAAAATTATTTTGTCATTTTGCCCTGCAAAGCCCTATGTTGGGGGGTAAGTGCTTTGAGCTATCTTTAATTTGGGAAGATTCGTTAGAACAAAATTTTAAAGGAGAAAAAATGAAGAAAATGCGTTTATATGCTCTATTCCTTATGATATTTACCGTAAGCATTCAAGCTAGAACCGATTTGGGTAATGGCTTCTATTTGGAAGATAATAATGTCACGGTCAATTGCGACT
>DYMA01000039.1 GCA_020721815.1 Sulfurovum sp.
TAGAGCATCAGCCTTCCAAGCTGAGGGTCGCGAGTTCGAGTCTCGTTTCCCGCTCCATTAGCATACTGGGAGCTGTGTAAAGTAATTGTATTCTATATATTTACTCAACAAACTTACACAACTTAAACAATCAAATACTGTAATTAAAACCACTGTTTTGCTATTTACTGTAGTAAATTACTATTCGTTATGCCCATATGGCTCAGGGGTAGAGCACTTCCTTGGTAAGGAAGAGGTCGTGAGTTCAAGTCTCACTATGGGCTCCACACACTATGGACACAAAAGTTACAAAAATAGTGTAATTTCTGTGTCCATATTGGGGGCTAAAGTAACATTGAGCAAAAACTGATATAATATCAGTCGTAAAATTAAATTAAGCTAGGAGAGATTTACAAATGGCTAAAGAAAAATTTGAACGTACCAAACCACACGTAAACATCGGTACTATCGGTCACGTTGACCACGGTAAAACAACACTAACTGCTGCTATTACAATGTGTATGGCGGTTAAAAACGGTTCTAAGGCTATGGATTATGATCAAATCGATAATGCCCCAGAAGAGAGAGAAAGAGGGATTACAATCGCTACTTCTCACGTAGAGTATGAAACAGCAACTAGACACTATGCTCACGTTGACTGTCCAGGACACGCCGACTACGTTAAGAACATGATTACAGGTGCTGCTCAAATGGATGGTGCGATTCTTGTTATTGCGGCAACTGATGGACCAATGGCTCAAACAAGAGAGCATATTCTTCTTTCAAGACAAGTTGGTGTACCTTACATTGTAGTATTTTTGAACAAAGAAGATCAACTTGATGATGAAGATAGAGAAGAGATGCTTGAACTCGTAGAGATGGAAGTACGAGAATTGCTTTCAACATACGATTTCCCAGGTGATGATACACCTATTATCTCTGGTTCAGCTTTCCAAGCTTTGGAAGAAGCAAAAGCAAAAGCTCAAGGTGTTTGGTCTGAAAAGATTTACGCACTTATGGATGCTGTAGATGCGTATATTCCAGAACCCAAACGAGAAATAGATAAAGATTTCTTGATGCCAATCGAAGATATTTTCTCTATTCAAGGTCGTGGTACAGTTGTAACAGGTAAAATTGACCGTGGACAAGTATGTGTAGGTAACACTATTCAAATCGTTGGTATCAAAGACACAAAAACAACAACTGTAACAGGTGTTGAGATGTTTAGAAAAGAGATGGACTGTGGTCAAGCAGGAGATAACGCAGGTGTTCTTCTAAGAGGTATTGGTAAAGATGACGTACAAAGAGGTATGGTTCTTTGTAAGCCAAACTCAATCACACCTCATACTAAGTTTGAAGCAGAAGTCTATGTACTTAGCAAAGAGGAAGGTGGACGACATACTCCATTCTTTAACAACTATAGACCACAGTTTTATGTACGTACAACAGACGTTACAGGTTCTATCCAGTTGCAAGAAGGAACTGAGATGGTTATGCCAGGTGACAACGTAAAAATCAATGTTGAACTTATTGCACCCGTTGCTCTCGAAGAGGGTACACGTTTTGCTATCCGTGAGGGTGGACGAACTGTTGGTGCTGGAGTTGCAACTAAAATCATCGAATAGTCTCACTATCTAGGAGTTTCTCCTAGAAGAGTCTATCAAACAACGGAGAAGAGATGAGAGAAAATATTCACTTAGGTTGTGAAAAGTGTACGAGAAGAAACTATCACACAACAAAAAACAAAAAGAATACAACAGAAAAACTTGCTATGAAAAAATATTGCAAGTGGTGTAAAGAGCGAACTGTACACAAAGAGATGAAACTCTAATAGGTTTATCTCTTTATTTGTAGGCGTATAGCTCCAACGGTAGAGCATCGGATTCCAAATCCGAGTGATGGGGGTTCGAATCCCTCTGCGCCTGCCATAAAAGGTAGAATTAAAATGAAAAAAATTTCAACATTTATAGCACATGCAAAAGAAGAGATACATAAAGTAATTTTTCCAACCAAAGTGCAGATGAGACAAGCCTTTGTTTCAGTCGTTTTGGTTGTAACAATTATTTCAATATTTTTAGCGTTAGTTGATCTTATGATGTCATCAATCGTCTCATCTATTGTATAAGGAGAGAAGAGATGGGTTATCAATGGTATGCTATACAGACCTACGCAGGAAGCGAACAGGCTGTAAAAAGAGCAATCGGGCAACTTGTAATAGATTATAAATTAGAAGATAGAGTAAAAGAGATAGTTGTTCCTACCGAAGAGGTAATTGAAGTTAAAAATGGAGCAAAAAAAATCACTGAAAAATCAATCTATCCAGGGTATGCCTTTGGGAATATTGATTTAGATACGGATTTGTGGCACAAGATACAAAGCCTTCCTAAGGTTTCACGATTTATTGGAGAGCAAAAAACACCCACACCTTTGGGTGAAGCCGATATTAAAAAAATCTTAGAGAAGATGCAAAATAAAGCAGCACCGAGACCTAAAATACAATTTGAGTCAGGAGAAATGATTCGTATCGTTGATGGTCCCTTTGCAAACTTTACAGGTATGGTAGAAGAGTACGATCTCGATCACGGTAAATTGAAACTCAACGTTTCCATTTTTGGTAGAAATACGCTCGTGGAGATCATGTACACTCAAGTAGAGAAAATCATTTAAATTTAGTTAGGAGAAAATTCGATGGCAAAAAAAGAGAGTTCAAGATTTAAGCTCATTATTCCAGCTGGATCTGCAAACCCCTCACCACCCGTAGGACCAGCTCTTGGTCAAAGAGGTGTTAATATTATGGAGTTTTGTAAAGCTTTTAATGAAAAGACAAAAGAGTCAATGGGGTTTAGAATCCCAGTTGAGATTATTGTTTATACCGATAAGAGTTTTACATTTATCACAAAACAACCCCCTGCAACCGATTTAATTAAAAAAGCAGCGGGTATTAAAAGTGGAAGTAGCAATCCTATCACTACTAAAGTGGGTAAAATTACAAAAGCTCAACTTGCAGAGATTGTAGAGAAAAAGATAGCTGATTTAAATACAGACGACAAAGAGATGGCTGCAAAAATTATTGCGGGCGGATGTCGAAGTATGGGAATTGATATAGTAGATTAATCATAATACCACTACATGATTTAAATAAAATGTGGGAGCAAATAAGCGGAGAAATATATGGCAAAGAAAGTTAGTAAAAGAAGAGAAGCACTATTACAAAAAATTGACAAAACAAAACTCTACAGCATAGATGAGTCTATAGCATTGGTAAAAGAGTTAAAATCGGCAAAGTTTGATGAGACCGTTGAGATTGCTTTCAATCTTAATGTTGATCCACGACATGCCGACCAAATGATTAGAAGTTCCGTTGTACTTCCTCACGGGACAGGTAAAACAGTAAGAGTAGCCGTTTTTGCAAAAGGTGCAAAAGTTGATGAAGCCAAAGTTGCGGGTGCAGATTTTTTTGATGCTGATGAACTCATTGAAAAGATTCAAGCTGGAAACATTGACTTTGATACTGTTATCGCAACACCTGATATGATGGGTATATTGGGAAAAGTTGCTAGAATTTTGGGACCTAAAGGTTTGATGCCAAACCCAAAAACAGGGACAGTTACAATGGATATTACACAAGCCGTCAAAGATGCTAAAGGCGGAAAAGTTGATTTTAGAGTCGATAAAAAAGGTAACATTCATGCAGGAATTGGTAAAGTAAGTTTTGATTCTGATAAAATCAAAGAGAACCTTATCACATTTGTAAAAAAGATCAATAGAGTAAAACCTTCAACTGCAAAAGGTAAATATATCAAAAATGTAGCTATCTCTTTGACAATGAGTCCCGCTGTTACGATTGCTACAAGCGAACTCATGGATCTTAGATAGTAAAAAACTTTTTTTCAAAGTTTATCTTAAAACTAAAGACAGCTGGTGAGAAGCGATTCTCATAAATCCCGCCGAAGTTTTGGTTTTGAAAGGAGGAAAAATGACAAAGAAAGAAAAAAACGAGATTATTCAGTTTTTGACTCATGAATTTAAAGAGTCACAAGCTATCGTTGTTGCTGACTATAAAGGCACAACGCATAAATCACTAGAGCAGTTGCGAAAAACAGCACGTGAAGCGGGTGTTAAAGTTCAAGTTGTTAAAAATACTTTGGTAGGCATTGCTGTAAAAAACAGTGAGCAAGAGTCTATAGAGTTGCTTGGAACCAATATATTTTTGTGGTCTCAAGATCAAATTTCTGCTTGTAAAGTAGCCGATAAGTTTGCTGAAACCAATAAAAATACCTTTTCTATCAAAAGCGGTATTATTGAAGGTAAAGCAGCAGATCAAGCCAAAGTTATTGCATTTGCTAAGTTGCCTGGTCGAGAAGAGCTTCTTGGTATGTTGGCATCGGTTTGGATGGGTCCTGTACGAAACTTTACTATTGGACTTGATGCAGTTAGAATCAAAAAAGAAGAGGAAGCTGCTTAATCGTTTATTGATTAAGAGCCAATGATTAGATTTATAGAAATAAAGAGGAAAATATAATGGCAATTTCTAAAGAAGATGTATTAGAGTATATCTCTAATTTGAGTGTTTTGGAACTCTCAGAGCTTGTAAAAGAGTTTGAAGAGAAATTCGGAGTATCGGCTCAACCTGTTGCTGTAGCTGGTGGTGCTGTAGCTGCAGTTGAAGCTGTAGAGGAGCAAACTGAATTTAACGTTGTACTTTTGGATGCAGGTGCTAAGAAAATCAACGTTATTAAAGTGGTTCGTGCGGTTACTGGTCTTGGTCTTAAAGAGGCTAAAACAGCTACAGAAGAGACTCCATCGGTTATCAAAGAGGGTGTTTCTAAAGATGAAGCTGAAGATATTAAAAAGCAATTTGAAGAAGCGGGTGCTAAGGTTGAACTTAAATAAGTTTAATCCATTAAACGCCCTTACTCTCTGCAAGTATCGCAAGATACAAGTAGAGAGTATAAACACTGCAGATACAGTGATAAGCTATTTAGAGCCAATATTTACGCTCTAGTATAATAGTTTTTTGGTGTATCTTAGAGGCATTGAAGCAATTGAGCCAAACGGTAAAATTCTTATAATTTTCCCTACAAGATGCCAAAAAACAAAAACAGATTTTTTTAGCATTTTTTAAGTCTATTATGAGTATTTTACTGTTTTGAGCTACTCTTTCAAGAACGAATACTAATGACAAGGTTGAACTATGTTAAACTCCTTAAATTCTGGGAATAGATTGCGTGTTGATTTTAGCAAAACACCTAAAATTATCGATATTCCAAATCTTTTGCAACTCCAGCAACAAAGTTATGACAACTTTTTGATGATCAACGACAAAGATCGTAGCAACTCAATCATTGAGAAGGTCTTTAGATCCTCCTTTCCTATTCATGATCAACAAAACAGATTGACCCTCAATTACAAAGGGTGTGAAATTATTAAGCCCAAATACACCGTTCGTGAGTGTATGGAGCGTGGACTTACTTACTCGGTTTCACTTAAGATGAATATTTCCTTAACCATTTGGAATCGAGACGAAAAGAGTGGTGAACGACTTGATCCTAGAGAGATACGAGAACAAGCAATTTTTGTTCGTGATATTCCTTTGATGACCGATCGAACCTCCTTTATTGTCAATGGGGTAGAGAGAGTTATCGTCAATCAGCTTCACCGTTCACCAGGGGTTATCTTCAAAGAAGAGGAGTCCACAACGGTTTCGAGTAAATTGGTTTACTCTGCTCAAATCATTCCCGATAGAGGCTCTTGGCTCTATTTTGAATACGATACCAAAGATATACTCTATGCACGTATCAACAAGCGACGAAAAATTCCTGTTACGATACTTTTTAGGGCTTTAGATTACTCCAAAGAGGATATTCTCAAACTCTTCTATCCTATCAAAGAGATTTACATCAAAGAGAATCGTTTTGTAAGCCGATTCAATCCCGATGAGTTTAAAGGGATTTCCAATTTTGATGTCAAAGATATAGATGGTAACGTCATTATTGCTGCGGGTAAACGGCTTACCAAACGCAAAATGGAGCAGTTGATTGAAAAAGGATTGGAGTGGATTGAATATCCGCTTGAAATTTTAATGGATCGCTATTTGGCATCTCCTATTATTGACAGCGAAAGCGGAGAAGTAATCTACGACTCTATTTCACTGCTTGATGAATCCAAACTCAAAGATCTTATTCAACGCAATATTAAAGTCATTGAGATTGCCGATGATTTGGCTCATGGAAGCGATAGCTCTATTATTAAGTCGTTTTTGGCAGATAACGAGAGTCTTAAGTTGCTCAAGCAAACCGAAGATATTGAAGATGAGAATTTGCTCTCCATTATTAGAATCTACAAAGTGATGCGTCCTGGAGAGCCTGTAACGCCCGAAGCGGCTAAAGTCTTTTTGAAACAGCTCTTTTTTGATATTGAACGCTACGACCTCACCAAAGTGGGGCGTATGAAGATGAACCACAAACTCGGTCAAGATGTGCCTGAGTATATCACGGTTTTGACAGCCGAAGATATTATCAATACCGTCAAATACCTTATCAAGGTCAAAAACGGTAAGGGGCAGATTGACGATAGAGACCATTTGGGCAATCGTAGAATTAGAGCCATTGGAGAGTTGCTAGGCAATAAGCTCCATACGGGTTTAATCAAAATGCAAAAAGCCATCAAAGACAAAATGACGACCTTGACGGGGACTTTGGATGATCTTATGCCCCATGATTTGGTAAACTCCAAAATGATTACCAACTCTATTTTGGAGTTTTTCTCGACAGGGCAGTTGTCGCAATTTATGGATCAAACCAATCCACTTTCGGAAGTGACGCACAAACGACGACTTTCGGCACTGGGTGAGGGAGGTTTGGTCAAGGAGCGAGCAGGTTTTGAGGTGCGTGACGTACACCCTACCCACTATGGAAGATTGTGTCCTATTGAGACACCTGAGGGGCAAAATATTGGTTTGATTAATACTCTCTCTACCTACGCCAAAGTCAATGAGTTGGGATTTATTGAAGCACCCTACAAAAAAGTTGTTGATGGTATCGTAACCAATGAGATTGTTTACATTACGGCTACACAAGAGGAGAATCAAGTCATTGCTCCTGCCTCTACCAAAGTCGATGAAAACGGTAAAATTGTTGAACCACTCATCGAGAGCCGATTAAACGGTAACATCGGACTCAATGAGACCAAAAAGGTAAACTTGATTGATATTTCGCCTCTGATGATCTCAGGAAGTGCGGCCGCCCTTATTCCATTTTTGGAACACGATGATGCCAACCGTGCGTTGATGGGATCGAATATGCAACGTCAAGCCGTACCTTTGCTCAAGACTCAAGCCCCCATGGTAGGGACGGGTATGGAGAAAATCGTTGCACGTGATGCGTGGGAGTGTGTCAAAGCTAGACGAGCAGGACGTGTAGAGAAAGTCGATGCCAAAAATATTTATATTATGGGTGAAGATGAAAATGGAGTCTTTATCGACCACTATCCGCTTGAAAAAAATATGCGAACCAACCAAAACACTACCTTTTCGCAAGTGCCTACTGTGCGTCTAGGAGATGATGTAGCATTGGGACAACCCATAGCCGATGGACCCAATATGGACAAAGGAGAGTTGGCTATTGGAAAAAATATTCTTCTTGCCTTTATGCCATGGAACGGATACAACTACGAAGATGCGGTTATTGTCTCTGAGAAGCTTATTCGAGAGGATGCTTTTACCTCCATACACATCTACGAAAAAGAGGTTGAGGCACGAGAGCTAAAGCATGGAGTTGAAGAGATCACAAGAGATATTCCCAATGTCCGTGAAGATGAGCTTTGCCACCTTGATGATAGCGGTATTGTCAAGATCGGTACTTACCTTAAACCTGGGATGATTATTGTTGCAAAAGTCTCTCCCAAAGGCGAAATCAAACCCACCCCAGAAGAGAGACTCCTTAGAGCCATCTTTGGCGAAAAAGCAGGTCATGTGGTCAATAAATCGCTCTATTGTCCAGCTTCCATGGAGGGTGTTGTGGTTGATGTCAAAGTCTTTACCAAAAAAGGGTACGAAAAAGATACACGATCACAAAAAGCCTACGAAGATGAGAAGGCACGACTCGATAGCGACCATCACGACCAACTTTTGATGATTGATAGAGAGGAGATGATGCGTATTACAAGTTATCTCTCCAAGCAACCGCTTCAGCGAGATGTAAACATTGGAGAGGATGAGTACAAAATGGGTTCTATGATTCCTTCCGATGTTATCAAAGGAGTCAATCGATTTGCTCTTAGAAGTGTAGTGCAATCCTATTCGAGTGAGGTTCAAGGAGAGTATGAGAAGCTTAAAAATTACTTCTTGAAACAAAAGAAAAAGCTCAAAAATGACCACGAAGAGAAGCTTAGTATCCTTGAAAAAGATGATATTTTACCTAGCGGTGTCACCAAACTTGTCAAAGTCTATATTGCAACCAAGCGTAAGCTAAAAGTGGGCGATAAGATGGCGGGGCGACACGGAAATAAAGGTATTGTCTCTAACATCGTACCCGAAATTGATATGCCCTATATGGCGGATGGTCGTCCTGTGGATATGATTCTTAACCCTCTAGGGGTTCCTAGTCGTATGAACATCGGACAGATACTTGAGGTGCATTTGGGATTGGTTGGCAAAAAACTCGGTGAGCAAATTCAAGAGATTTTTGAAGCCAAACAAGCCGATTATATCGACAAGCTTAGAGCCAAAATGATTGAAATTGCCGACATAGCCAAACTTATGAATGCCAAAGAGACCATTGGGGCGATGGACGATGAGACCTTTTTGGTGCATGCTCGTGATTGGGCAAACGGCGTGAAGTTTGCTACGCCCGTATTTGAAGGGGTCAATAAAGAGGAGTTTAAAAAGCTTTACGAACTTGCCAATATGGAGCTAGACGGTAAAACAAAACTCTACGATGGCAAGACGGGTGAAGAGATTTTGGAACGTGTCAATGTAGGGTATATGTATATGCTCAAACTTCACCACCTTGTTGATGAGAAGGTTCATGCACGAAGTACCGGGCCTTACTCTCTTGTGACACAACAACCCGTTGGTGGTAAGGCTCTCTTTGGAGGGCAACGATTTGGTGAGATGGAGGTATGGGCATTGGAAGCTTACGGTGCATCGCATATCCTCAAAGAGATGCTTACTATCAAATCGGATGATGTTGAAGGACGTACTAGAGCCTATCGTGCCATTACAAGAGGAGAGAGCGTACCCGAATCGGGAGTACCCGAAACCATGTTTGTATTAACCAAAGAGCTTCAAGCTCTAGGACTTGATGCAGAACTCTATGAGAAAATACCAGAAGGAGAGGCTGAAAATGAGTAGTGATTTATTAGAGAATTTAAGACCAATAGACCTTAACAGCGAAGAGAGACCCAGTGATATTGAGGCGTTACAGCTTCGTGTAGCTTCTCCCGAAAAGATACTATCGTGGAGTTTTGGAGAGGTCAAAAAGCCTGAAACCATCAACTACCGAACCCTTAAGCCTGAACGTGATGGACTCTTTTGTGCTAAGATTTTTGGACCTGTACGAGATTATGAGTGTCTGTGCGGTAAATACAAAAAGATGCGTTACAAAGGCGTTGTGTGTGAAAAGTGTGGTGTTGAGGTAACAGCTTCCAAAGTGCGACGTATTCGTATGGGGCATATTGAGCTTATCGCTCCTGTTGCGCACATTTGGTATGTCTCTTCACTTCCTTCACGTATTGGTACGCTTTTGGGTGTCAAGATGAAAGACCTTGAGCGTGTACTCTACTACGAAGCTTATATTGTCAAAAACCCTGGCAACGCTTCGTACGATAGCGAGGGTACGAACTTGCTTAAAAAATACGATATTCTCAATGAAGAGCAGTACCAACAAATCGTTACCCGTTTTCCCGAGGGGACTATTGATGCCCGTATGGGTGGTGAGATTGTCAAAGAGCTTTTGGCTGATTTGGATTTGGTTGAGATGTTTAACAATCTCAAAGAGGAGATTGAAGCGACCAAATCGGATGCCAAACGCAAAACGATTGTAAAGCGTCTCAAAGTTATCGAAGCCTTTATTGCTTCGGGCAATCGACCTGAGTGGATGATGCTTACGATTTTGCCCGTATTGCCACCCGATTTGCGACCGCTTGTATCGCTAGATGGAGGTAAATTTGCGGTTTCGGATGTCAATGATCTCTACCGTAGAGTCATTAACCGCAATCAACGTCTTAAGCGTCTAACCGAATTGGATGCTCCTGAAATTATTGTACGCAACGAAAAACGGATGCTTCAAGAGGCAGTAGATGCTCTTTTTGACAACGGACGACGAGGCAATGCCGTCAAGGGTGCCAACAAACGACCGCTCAAATCGCTCTCAGAGGTTATCAAAGGAAAACAAGGGCGTTTCCGTCAAAACCTTTTGGGTAAACGTGTCGATTTCTCTGGACGTTCGGTAATCGTTGTAGGACCAGATCTTAGAATGGATCAATGTGGTATCCCCAAAATTATGGCACTTGAACTCTTTAAGCCCCATTTGATGGCTAAACTTGAAGAGAAGGGGTATGCTACTACGCTCAAACAAGCCAAAAAGATGATTGAGAAAAAAGCCAATGAGGTGTGGGAGTGTTTGGAAGAGGTGGTTGAGAGCTACCCTGTATTGCTTAACCGTGCACCAACACTGCACAAACTCTCTATTCAAGCCTTTCACCCCAAGCTTATTGATGGTAAGGCTATTAGACTTCATCCGTTGGTTTGTTCGGCATTCAACGCCGACTTTGATGGGGATCAGATGGCGGTTCATATTCCCCTTTCCGATCAAGCCATTGCAGAAGCCAAAGTCTTGATGCTTAGTTCTATGAATATTTTACTTCCCGCTTCGGGTAAGGCTATTGCGGTACCTTCGCAAGATATGATTTTGGGACTCTACTATCTTACGCTTGAAAAAGATGATGTTAAGGGTGAACATAAACTCTTTGCCAATGTGAATGAGGTCATTATAGCGTTTGAGTTTGGCTATTTGCACCTTAATGCACGGATTCGTACCGTCGTGGATGGACGTATTTCGCAAACAACAGCAGGGCGTATTATTCTTAGATCCATCATTCCCGATTATGTACCCGAAAAGTACTGGAATCAGGTAATGAAAAAGAAACAAATTGGTACACTTGTCGATTACATCTACAAGCACAGTGGGATTTCACTTACCGCAGAGTTTTTGGACAACCTTAAAGATATGGGATTTAAGTACGCTACAAAAGTAGGTGTATCGATTTCGATTGATGATGTTATGATTCCCGATATTAAGCCTCAAAAAGTAGCCGAAGCCAAAGCCGAAGTGATTGAAATCCAAAAACAATACGGTGCGGGTCTGCTTACCGAGCAAGAGCGATACAACAAAATTATTGATATTTGGACCGATACCAACAACAACATCGCTTCAACACTTATGGATCTTATCCGAAAAGACAAAGATGGATTTAACTCCATTCACATGATGGCAGACTCAGGGGCTAGGGGTTCGGCTTCTCAGATTCGACAACTTTCGGGTATGCGAGGACTTATGGCAAAATCAGACGGTTCGATTATCGAAACTCCGATTACCTCAAATTTCCGTGAAGGATTGAATGTATTGGAGTACTTTATTTCTACCCACGGTGCTAGAAAAGGTCTTGCCGATACAGCGATGAAGACAGCATCGGCTGGGTATTTGACACGAAAACTCATTGACGTTGCCCAAAATGTCAAAGTCACGATGGATGATTGCGGTACGCACGAAGGGGTTGAAGTTTCAGATATTATCGTGGGAAATGAGATGATTGAGCCTCTAAGCGATAGGATTTATGGGCGTGTTATCTCCCAAGATATTATTGACCCTATTACTAATGAGGTGCTTATTAGCGAAGGTACAATGATTGATGAAGAGATGGCGATAACAGTCAAAGATGCGGGTGTACGTTCGGTTATTATTCGAGCCCCATCCACGTGTAAAGCCCCCAAGGGTATTTGTGCCAAGTGCTACGGACTCAACATGGCAGAAAACAAAATTGTCAAACGGGGTGAAGCCGTAGGTGTTATTGCTGCTCAATCGATTGGAGAACCTGGAACGCAGCTAACGTTGCGTACTTTCCACACAGGAGGAACGGCTACCGCAGGAAAAGAGGATCGACAAGTTGTAGCAACCAAAGAGGGCTTTATTCGCTACTACAAACTCTCCGTCTATCGCAACAAAGCCAATCGACTCATCGTAGCCAACCGAAGAAATGCGGGTGTGCTATTGGTTGAGCCAAAAATCAAAGCCGTGAGCGATGGTACACTTCATATCTCGATTGTACACGATGAGATTACCATTTCGCTCAAAGCCAAAGATGGCAGTGAGACCAAATACAATATCCGAAAAGTCGATTTGGCAAAATCCAATGAACTTGCGGGAGTTGCGGGGAATATTGAGGGCAAACTCTACATTCCTTTTGAAGATGGTGAGCGTGTCAAAGAGGGTGAATCGATCCTTGAAGCTATCAAAGAGAGCTGGAGCGTACCCAATCGTATCCCCTTTGCTTCAGAACTCAAAGTCGAAGATGGTGCACCTATTACGCAAAATGTTATTGCTGATGCCAAAGGAAAGTTGAAGTATTTTATTCTCAAAGGCGACTACCTTGAGCCTATCGATACGATTGTTCATGGGCTTCCTGTGACCGAAAAAGGACTTTTTGCTGTTATTGTCGATGATAACGGTCGTGAGGCGGCACGTCACTACATTTCACGTGGTTCGGTGATACAAATTGCCAAAGATGGAGCGGTTGAGCGAGGCGACATTATCTCTATACCCCAAACCTCTTCGCAGGTGGTTATTGCAGAATGGGATCCCTACTCTGAGCCTATCATTGCCGAACAAACAGGTACGATTAAGTTTGAAGATATTATCCCTGGTGCTACGGCTACGGAGCAGTTTGATGAGATTACGGGTGATACGAGATTGGAGCTTAATGAGTATATCCCATCGGCTTACAAGCCCTCCATTATTTTGGCGACCGATAGCGGAGAGATTACACGTTACCAACTCGACCCTCGAACCATTTTGTTTGTCAAAGATGGTAGCCAAATCTCCATCGCCGATATTTTGGCCAAAAAACCCAAAGCAGCGATCAAATCAAGCGATATTACCTCAGGTCTCCCTCGTGTTTCCGAACTCTTTGAAGCACGACGACCCAAAGATATTGCTTTGATTGCCCTTATTGATGGTGAAGTAACCTTTGGAAAAGCTTTGCGAGGTAAAGAGCGACTCATTATCGTGGGTGAAAACGGTCAAATGACAGAGCAGTTTGTCGATAAAAACAAACATATTTTGGTTAAATCAGGAGAGTTTGTACACGCAGGTGAGAGGCTTACCGATGGGGTAATCTCTAGCCATGATATTCTCTCTACATTGGGAAGCAAAGCATTGTATGAGTATATTGTAAGCGAAGTTCAACAAGTTTACCGACGACAAGGGGTAAATATTGCCGATAAACACATCGAGATAGTGGTATCGCAGATGATGCGACAAGTCAAGGTTATTGATAGTGGGGATTCAAAATTTATCGAAGGCGATGTGGTCTCAAGTCGTAAGTTTGAAGAGGAGAAGATGCGTGTCATGAGGCTCTTTGGTGAACCTGCTATTGCAGAACCTATTCTTGTGGGTATTACACGAAGTGCCGTTGGAGCCGATAGTATCATCTCTGCCGCCTCTTTCCAAGATACCACCAAAGTACTCACCTCGGCTTCTATTGCGGGTACTATCGATGCACTCTACGACCTCAAAGAGAACGTCGTTATCGGACGACTCATCCCAGTAGGTACGGGTATGGTTAGAGAAAAGTATGTTACTTTAACGGAATCCAAAGAGTAACAACTGTATTGCTTCCAAGATTGTTGGAAGCAAACACTCTGCTTATCTCACGCCAATTCATTCACTTTCAAACCAATCCTCTTAATGACATTGTTGCGTAGGGTGGGTGAAATCCACCATTTTATCCACTGACCTTACGCACCTGCACTCTATTCATAAAATATGCAGATGCAATGGCATTTCGGAGGTGGGACTTCAGTCCAATGCCATTTCCTTAAGCCAAACCTCCCAATAATGACAGCAAATTAATCTAAATCAAAGCAATAAAAGTATAAAACTTGAAATAGAAAAATATGAAAAGAGAAACAAAAAACATGAAAAAAAATGCAAGAGATAATCAACAAAATAGTGAATCTATTACATAGCGATACGATTAAAGAGAGTTTTACAAGAAACAGAAAACTTGGATTTCGAGATATTTCTCGTTTCACACTCTCGGGAGAGGTGGAATGAGAAAGGCATATTTTATCTCTTTTGTTTTGGGGAGTATAGCATAGAATTAATTATGTGTTGTTGTCACCTGACCCCTATTTTTAGAAAACCATTAATCATTACGCCCATCATCTCGTGCAAAATATCTAATAATACAAGAATGAAAAAGTACCCATGAGTGAAATTTAAGTTCACATATTTTATTGCCATTTGCAGAAAGAAATTTTTTATCTATAGTGCATATTTTCGTAAAATCAACCAAATAACCTTGATTTTCATCCGTTGAATAAGGAGGGTAATATATTTTTTTATAATTTTGAAATTTTTTTAAGTCATTCATAATATCAGGAGGAATATCTGTAAGTACTTCGAGTGGAATAATATTTGTATATTCTAAATCATCTCTTGTTATATCGCAAGTATTACCTAGTACCAACCATATATTGGATTCTTCAGCTACAATGTTTCCTTCCTCGTCAATATAAGGAAACATCCCATCTTTTAATTCAAATATATCACCTTGATAAATTTCCAATAGATTAGGAGACTCATTATAAAATCCTACTAATCCACTCTCCACAAGTTCCTTTATTTGTAATTTTAAACTATCAAAATCATATACTGGTGACCACCTATTCACCGAACAGTTCATGTATTTTTATGACCTTTTAAAAAGTATAGTTTTTGTTTTCTTAGAATCTCTCCTAGCAAAATAAGCATCTATTCTTTTATCAACTTCATCATCTACCTCAATAAAATTATAATGGCTGATTTGATGAAGTGCATCTTTTATGATATTCTCACAAGAATCTATAGTTTTATCAATTTGCTTAGATGATTGAATAAACATTTGAACACTACTTCCTGTTGTTTGACCGCTCCTAAAGGTAGTAATGCTATTGCCACTATGGTGTAAATTGTTTTCCTGAATATAATTTGAAGATATTTCTCCATAAGAAGTTCCACTAGCAAATGCAAGAAGTGCAACACTTGAAGCTATTCCTGTTTTAAAAGTTTGTTCTAAGTTCATTGGTCGTCTCCTTCATATATTGGTTTATACATCTCAACTAAATCGTTTTTCATAATTTCATAAAAAAGATTTTTATTTCCATCATGCATTTGGGTTAATATGTTATCAATATTCTCTAAAAAATTATCTTTATCTTTTGGTTGATATTCTGAATCTATATCTATTAAAGAGCCTTGTTTGTGTATTTCAAGATTATTATTAACAAAATGTTTAAATTCAGCACTATCTGATAAGTTGATAGTATGTAAGATTTCATCTTCTTTGATACTACAAGTTATTTGTATTCTCTCAAGCCCTCTATTTGGAAAATTGAATGATGGAGTGATATATTCTTGCAATTTAATATTATCTAAAAAATCAATATATCTCATACCTATTCGTTCAATTTCATTTATTTCAATCACTTGAAAAATACGCTTTGCAAGTTTTGAAATGAATTTTGCAATATGATTTTTCCATCCCTTGTAGGCATATTCATCTCCATCAATAAATCGCTCATATTTAAAAGTCAATGTTTTGGAACCAATTAAAAGACTTATACTATCCTTGGGATTAAAAAAATGATATTGTGGTTGATGTCTTAATGCTGGATCTGTTCTTCGTACCTCTAATGGAATATTCATAATTGGAAGAGGTGTATAAGAGGAGAATTGTTCTTTAATAACAGGGTAATATAAACCAAATAATGCTTCTTCAGGCAATGAAGTTACAAATCTAAATTCAACAATCATCTCCAATAAAGGGGGATTATTTAGACTTTTTGGGTATGGTTTTTCCATAGGTTTCTCCTCTGCTGACATAAATGTACTTTAGTGTATTTTAACATAAGATAGTGTAAAAGATAGCACCGATTAACAATTCTAACTCAAAATTATCATATAGCACCAACAAATAGCAAATAAACTCTATTTTGTAACGAATCTTCCCACCCCACCCCCCTCTCAAAACCCCACTGGTGGGGGCTTAAA
>DYMA01000227.1 GCA_020721815.1 Sulfurovum sp.
GGGGATTTTTTTCATGGTTTTGCTCTTTTTTTGTTTTGATTATAGCATAGTTTTTGATGCTTTTGCGTTTTTGATGGCTTTAATCTCTTCAATAAAGGTTTCGCCGTAGCGTTCATACTTCACCTCTCCCACTCCGTGAATGTTAAGCATTGCCTCTTTGGTGGTGGGAAGCTCTGTTGCCATTTGCGCTAGAGTCTTTTGTGAAAAGACGATATAAGCAGGGATAGAGTTTTGGGTTGCGATGGTGTTGCGTAGTTTGCTTAGACGATCCAAAATGCGTTGGGTATCCTCTTCAAACACCCCGTTATCATCGACTACTTTGGTCTCAAAGGCTACTTTTAATCGCTCTTCATCAATGGCTATTTTTTCTTTGCCTTGAAGTATCTTTTTGCCCATCTCCGTCAAGATATAGACTCGTTTGTCGTTGATAGCCACCGCTCCAAACTCCAAAAGTTTATCGACAATGGTGAGCCAACCGCTTTTGGAGTACTCCTTGCCAATATCGTAAACCGAGAGCTTGTCGTGGGCGTTTTGTGCAATCTTTTTGCTTTTGCTCCCTTTGAGAATATCGACAACGTAGTTGGCTCCAAAGCTCTGCTTGGTGCGGTAGATAGCCGAGAGTACTTTTTGAGCGGGGGTGGTAATGTCTATCGTTTGGCTTTTGTGGGTTAGACAGTTATCACACCGTTGTGTGCAGGGCGTGAGACTCTCTTGAAAGTAGTGCGAAATGCTTTGATGGCGACAACTTGTCGAGGTGGCAAAGGTAGAGATGGATTGCAACTTTGCATAAGCGTTTTGTTTGTACTCCCCCGCTTCCAAATCGTCAATAAAAAGACGCTGTTGTATCAAATCCGCCGTTGTAAAAAGCAATAGTGTTTGGCTTAGATTGCCATCTCTTCCTGCTCTGCCAATCTCTTGATAGTAGCTCTCCACATTGCGTGGTAGATGAAGATGGACGACAAAGCGAATATTGGGTTTATCAATCCCCATCCCAAAAGCAACCGTAGCTACTACCATATCCAAACGGTCTTGGATGAACTCATTGTGAATACTCCCTCGCTCTTGCGCACTAAGCCCTGCATGGTAAGCTTTGGCTTTGTATCCTTTTTGAGAGAGATAAGCAGCCACCGATTCGGTCGATTTTCGAGAAAGGGTATAGATAATTCCCGATTGCCCCTTGTAGAGCTTCAAAAACTCCATCAGTTGTGCCTTGCCATCACCGATGCGATGTTTGATGGTGATAAACAAATTGGAACGAAAGACTGAACCTACGATAATATTGGGTTTGTCGAGTCGCAGCTCATTGATAATATCGGCTCGTACCATTTGGGTGGCTGTTGCTGTAAAGGCAGCGATAGGGATGCGTGGGAACTGCTCTTTGAGGATACTCAATTTTCGATAGCTTTGCCTAAACTCATGCCCCCATTGAGAGAGACAATGCGCCTCATCAATGACAAAAAAATTGATTTTGGCACGGTGAAGCAAGGAGATAAAGTAGCTGCTATCCATACGCTCAGGAGCAACGTAGAGCATTTTAATCTCACCCCTTATCACTTGTTGCTCTATGTTTTTTATCTCTTCAAAGCTTTGCATGGAGCTTACCATGGCTGCTTCTATTCCGTTAGCCTCTAGTGATGTGACTTGATCGTACATAAGCGAAAGCAGCGGAGAAACCACCACCGTAACCCCCTCCATCATCAAAGTGGGAAGTTGGTAGCATAGCGATTTGCCTCCACCTGTGGGGAGTATCATAAGCATATCTCTTTTGCCCACTATCGTATCAATTGCCTCTTCTTGCAAATCTCTAAAGTTGTCATATCCAAAGTAGTGTTTAAGTGTCTGCTTTTTATCCATAACGCATTATACTTAGAAATTTTCAAAATAGAAAGATGTCAAATTGATATATTTTAATAATTCAAATTATTTTAATAAAATTTCGATATAATCCTTTTCTTACTTAATTGCTTTGCGACTGCAAAAATTTGGATTAGAGAGGGGGTGATGTGTTATGCCAGGAATTGTTTTAAATTCACGAGACTCATTTGATGATGCGTACAGAAAATTTAAAAGACAATGCGATAGAAACCTTATCGTTACAGAAGCTAGAGCGAGACAGTACCACGAAACCGCTACAGAGAAGAAGAAAAAAGAGAAAATCGCTACCCGTAAAAAGATCCTCAAAAAACTTTTTATGCTACGACGATACGAATCAAGACTCTAATATTTTGGTGCATCTTCGCACCAAATCTCAATATTCCACATCAAAATTTTCATCACGAGCTTTTGCAGCATCAAACATTTCAACCCTATCACGCCCTCCGTTTTTGGCATCATAAAGTGCTACATCGAATCTTCCCGTCAAATTACCCATCAAAAGCCCTTTCTATGGGGAATGCTTA
>DYMA01000228.1 GCA_020721815.1 Sulfurovum sp.
ATCGAAGTGTAGATGTTGTGTGTTGGGATTTTTGGCTACCATTAACTCCCCACACTTTTCGACACTATCGCCTACGGTAATCACGACACAGCTTGTTCCTAGTGCCTTAATCTCCTCGACGCTAATGCCTCCACTGCTCAATGCCCCTTGTTTGAGTCCCAAATGCCCATCAAGCGAAAGGCTCAAATCGGGCAATGCAAGGGTTTCAAAGCCAAAGCTATCGATTTGCTCTTTGATTTTTTCTACCTCGATAGGGGTTAGATTGACATTGGGAATAAGCAGTGCTTTTTGGTGTTCTATCCTCTCTTGCGGCTCAACAAGTTGGCTAATTATCGCTTGAATCGAGAGACTAAACCCATTCTCCAATCCTCCCTCAAAATCGGGCGTATGGACATAGACCATCTGTTGCACATCTCGCAATAGATAGGTAGCCCCCTTAATATCATCCCCTTTTGTCTCCGTCATACCTGTCGTAAAAAGCCCCACCAAATCGGGCTTGACTTTGGCGGTTATGTTTTTGATAGCTTCACTAATCGAGTAATCTCCGCCATCAATTACGGCGGTAATATCGTTTACGGCTGTTGTTTGTATGGCAATGGGGTCACTAAAATGGCGAGTAAAAAAGACTTTGGAAAAACTAGCACACCCTTGCGCCCCGTGCATAAGCGGCATGGTGTTTTTGATACCCAAAAAACAGAGCAACGCCCCCATAGGTTGAGAGAGCTTGATGGGATTGATTTGTAGGGGTTTGGTACTCATGGGTTATCCTCTATGGTGCAAGTTTTGAGACTCACTATACAATAACTATTCCCCCAACAAACTCTTTGCAACTGCACCCTTTCTCGCTCTACGACATATTTAATTTATCGTTCGTACTGAGCTTGTCACGGATACGATATTTTTTGCTTTGTTGTGGAGTAAGCTCCCCTTTGAGTCGATTGTCAATATCGCTACGCATTATCCACTCTCTAAAAATCGGCACTCGGTAGCTGTAGGTATCGTCTCGTTTTTTGATAATGTATCCGATACGCAGTCGTGCCAATGATTTGTCTAGTTCGTTGCTGTTGATAGATAGGGAGTGTTTGGCAATGAAGCTTTGCAAAAAGGCATCGTCAAAACTCTCTTGAACGATGGTGCTATAGACTACGACTCTATCTATCCACTGCTCTTTGGGGTCTTGGGAGATGTTTACTTGCTACGAAGCTCCAATTTCGTAATAACCTATTGGAGCCTAAAATCTCAATGAAACTGCATACACAAACCCAATCATTAACCTCTAAAAACTATAATACTCTATGGGAAGAAGTAGATATAAAATATATGAACCAACACATCCACACTTTTTGACCTATACAGTATCGCATTATAGTATTACGAAGTTGGAGCTTTGTAACGAGAAAAGAGGAAATACATAAATGAAAGCAAACGAAACCAAAATAGAAGACTTTTTATCTTCAAATAAGGCACAATTTGTCATTCCTGTTTACCAAAGAAATTACGATTGGTCAACAAGTCAATGCAAACAACTTTTAGACGACATTTTAGAAGTTGGGACAAGCAACAAAATGAATGCTCATTTTATCGGTAGTGTTGTTTATGTTCATCAAGGAGTTTATACTTCTTCACGAATAAAAGAATTGCAAATAATTGATGGACAACAACGACTGACTACATTGACATTAATTTATCTGGCTATTTATCGTTTGGCAATCGAAACTGGAGACAAAGGGCTTGAAGCTGAAATTTCTGAAACCTATCTAACTAACAAGTTTGCACCCGAAGAAGAAAAATTAAAACTTCGACCAACTGAAAATAACGACAAAGCAATAAAATATCTTTTGAGAAGCGATAAGGATGAAGAATTTAGCGATTTTTCAAAAGTAATAGACAATTTTAACTACTTCAATAGTCGAATAACTGAAGAAAATTTGGAATTCGTTCTTAAAGGACTTTCAAAACTGATGTTTGTTGAAATTTCGCTTGACCGTGAAAAAGACGACCCGCAAAGAATTTTTGAGAGTTTAAACTCTACAGGGCTTGAATTATCACAAGCTGACTTAATTAGAAACTTTATTTTAATGGGGCTTGAACACAAAATCCAAAATAAAATTTACAACAATTATTGGGAAATCATCGAGAAACTTGCAAAAGATGAAACCTTGAATATAGGCAAAGTTTCTGATTTTATAAGAGATTATTTGACTTTAGTAAACAACAAAATCCCAAACAAAAATAAAGTTTATTTAGAATTTAAAGCAAAGTTTCCAACAACAGATTTACTAGAATTAGAAGCCAATCTTTCGCCAATAAAATCGCTTGTTAAGTTCGTAACCACTCACCCCATCACCTAAGCCAAAATTAAAGTAAAAAACCTCTAAA
>DYMA01000001.1 GCA_020721815.1 Sulfurovum sp.
TGAAAATCTCAAAGCTTATGTGATAGTAAGCGATGGGTTTGAGGTGGAGGTGGTGAGGGTGGGGTAATTAATACTCCGTTTAACTTTTTGATGGATAATGTCTCTATGAGTTCGAGAAGGAATCCCCATGATTAATATATTGATGATAGAAGACGATAGCGAATTTGCCGAGCTATTGGCGGAGTATTTGGAACGCTACGATATTAAAATTACCAACTACGAAGATGCCTATTTGGGACTTTCGGCGGGAGTAAAAAAGTTTGATTTGGTGATACTTGATCTCACACTACCAGGGATGGATGGATTGGAGGCGTGTGAAGAGATTGTCCGCAAATACGATATTCCTATCATCATCTCTTCGGCTCGTAGCGACATTGGGGACAAAATCACCGCTTTGGAACTAGGAGCTGATGACTACCTCCCCAAACCTTATGACCCCAAAGAGATGTATGCACGGATTCAATCGGTGCTTCGACGCTACAACAAAGTCGAAAACAAAAACGAGGTGAGTGATTTTGAAATCAAAGCCGATACTATCTATCATCAAGGCAATGCACTTGTTTTGACTCCCGCAGAGTTTGAGGTGCTTTATTTGCTTATCAAAAATCGGGGCATTGCTCAATCAAGAGAGCAAATCATCAACTCCTCTTCAACCATGAGCGACATCAAAGGCAAAAGCTTAGACGTTATTATTAGCAAAATTCGAGGCAAACTTAGCGATCCCTCCTTGATTCAAGCCGTGCGTGGAGTTGGGTACAAGCTCGTATGATAAGCTTTACAACCATTAGAGCAAAGATTACGATGATTTTTGCCGTCTCAATCGTTTTGCTAGGATTGCTCTCTTATGTTCTTTTTGATACGCATATTAAATTTGAACGCCACAGCATGATTGTGCAAGAAATGGCATCCATTCGTTTTGCTTTTGATTACTTTGTGCGTACCAATACGATTGATTTTGCTTTTTTGGAGTCGCAAAACTTTCGTCTAATAGACGACAAAGCCCAAAAACTTGAAATATTTAACACACTAAGCAAAAAAGAAAAAGACAAAAGCTTTAGTATCTTCAAACACCATGAACGCCGATTTCTCTTCATTAAAAGCTACCATACGATTTTTATCTTTGAGAGCATGAATCAACCCAAAGCCCCCAAAAATGTCATTATTATCTCCTTTTTCCTTCTCTTTTTTTTGTTGATTTTGTACATTATGATTATTCGTAGCCTTCGCCCCTTGCACAAACTCAAAAACGAGATTAAGACCTTTTCACAAGGCAATTTGGATATCGATTGCCGCAGCGACAAAAAAGATGAGATTGCCCAAGTCGCCAATGAGTTTGATAACGCTGTCAAAAAGATTAGAGAACTCAAACACTCTCGCCAACTCTTGCTTCGTGCTATCATGCATGAGCTTAAAACCCCTATTGGCAAAGGGCGACTTGTGAGCGAAATGATCGATAACGACAAGCACAAACAGCGTCTTCACTCTATCTTTGAGCGGTTAAATTTGCTCATTGATGAGTTTGCCAAAATCGAAAAAATTGAATCCAAAAGCTTTGAACTTGTCTTTAAATCCTACAAAATGAGCGATATTCTTGATGCTAGTATCGATATGCTTATGATCGAAAATCCCGCCAAACATATTGAACTTGAACTTACAAACGACTATCTTATTGATTGCGATTTTGAACTCCTCTCATTGGCTATCAAAAACCTTATTGATAATGGAATAAAATACAGTCCCAATAAACAAGTGAGCGTTGTTGTCGATAATGCGCTTGCGGTAATCAATCAAGGCAAAGCACTCGAAGAGAGTTTGGAACACTACTTTGTCCCCTTTCGTACCAAAAGCAACGGATTGGGGTTGGGGCTTTACATCGTCAAAAATATTGTGGATTTGCATCACTTAAAACTCGAATACACTCATAGAGATGGACAAAACACAGTGAGTATCAAGCGATGATTGGGTAAAATCGTATTCAATTAATTTTAGGAGAATAGAATGAAAAAACTTTTGAGTTTGATGATGACATTAACGGTTGCACTCTTTGCTATGGGAGATCCATCGGGTGAGAAGATGGAGACAAAAAAGGGAAATATGGAGATGTTTCAAAGCGTCAATCCTGCCCAAGCAACCCTTTTGCAAGAGGGTGCAAACAAGCTCTATTGTCCCTTGTGCGGTATGACTTTGCCGATGTTTTACAAAACCAACCACGCCGCTACCCACAAAGGGCATACCAAACAATACTGCTCTATTCATTGTCTAGCCGACGATAATGCCAAACATCCCAATGAACTTACCAACATGAAAGTCGTTGATGTCACAACGCTTCAATTTATCGATGCCGCTAAGGCTTTTTATGTCGTAGGTTCAAGCAAACAAGGGACAATGTCCATGGTAAGCAAATACGCTTTTGGTACCAAAGAGGCCGCAAGTGCCTTTGCTAAAGAGTTTGGCGGTGAGCTAAAAAGCTTTGAAGAGGCTTTGAAAATCGCAACTGATGGCGTAGCAAAAACCAATGCCATGATAGCAAAAAAACGCATCATGATGGCAAAGAAGGGCAAACAAGCCTATGAGAAGTTTTGTAAACCAACCACTCAAACATTTGCTTCCATCGCCGATGCCAAAGCCTATATCGAACAAAACAAACTCTGTGGAGAGTTGCAAGGTCCAATGCTTCAAGCCATTGCTCTCTATCTTGTCTCCCAAAAATAAAAGAAGGTGGAGCATCTCCACCAAATTCCTCTGTCGGTTTCACCCCCATCTAAACACTTTTTAGGTATAATCTCTATAACTATGCACTCTACAAGTGTGTGCAATTTTATGCAAAAAGAGGATACTATGCTACTTTTTACCCCAGGTCCTACACCTGTACTTGAGAGCGTTCGTCAAGCAATGGCTACAGCTACACTGCACCATCGAACGCCTGAATTTGAAGCGATTTTTAAAGAGGCTAGAGAGAATTTAATCAAACTGTTCAATATGCCCGAAGCGATTATGTTGGCTAGTTCGGGTACGGGAGCGATGCAAAGTGCGATGTTGCACCTATGCAAAAGCAAGGCACTCACTATCAATTCAGGAAAGTTTGGTGAGCGTTTTTCTAAAATCGCCGATGCTCTTAATATCCCTAAAATTGAGCTTAAATACGAGTGGGATACACCTGTAAAGCTTGATGATGTCCAAGAGGCACTTCAAACGCATCCTGATATTGATGCGATTTTTGTGCAAGTCAGCGAAAGTGCGGGGGGCTTAAGACACCCTGTTGAAGCCTTAGCGGCTTTGGCAAAACAGATCAATCCCAATATTATGATAGTAGCCGATGGGATTACTGCTGTAGGGGTAGAGCCTATTGATACCACGCATATTGATGCCCTTATTACAGGTTCTCAAAAGGCTTTGATGCTTCCTCCTGGTCTAGCGATGATGGGACTAAGCCATGAAGCGATTGCCAAAATTGATAAAGGAGTTGATTACTACTTCAATCTTGCTTTGGAGCTTAAAAACCAACGTCAAAATACTACGGCATTTACTCCAGCGACCACGTTGATTATGGGACTTAACGCAATGTTTGGAGAGATTGAAAAGGCAGGAGGATTGGATAAGTTTTATGCCGACAGTGCCAAACGTGCCAAAGCCACACAAGGTGCGCTTGAAGCTATCGGACTCACAATCTACCCAACCGCCCCTGCCCTCTCTATGAGTACAGTGATTGATGAAAATGCTAATGAGATTCGCAAAATACTCAAAAACAAATACGGTGTCAATATGGCAGGAGGGCAAGATCATCTCAAAGAGAAGATATTTAGAATCAATCAAATGGGACTCATTCCCGCTTACGAGTCGGCATGGGTGGTCAATGCTGTTGAGTTGGCACTGAGCGATTTGGGAAGACGAGCCTATGATGGTAGTGCCAATAGAGTCTTTAATGAAATCTATTACAAAGAGAATGAATGATATTTGAACACGAAATTCCAACAGGTAGCCGACTCTATTTTGGAAAAAGTGCCAAACTTAAGCGTACTCTTGAAAATCAAGCGAGTGAAAATTTTGAAGCACTGGGATACGAAGAGATAGTGATACCTTGCTTCTCCTATCATCAACACGACAGTTTTGACGATAAGCGTTGTTTGGTACGTGTCAATGATGAAAATAACCATGAAGTGACTCTAAGAGCCGATATTACGGCTGATTTGGTGCGTATTGTGACCAAACGTATCGGACGAAGTGTAAACCATAAGAAGTGGTACTATATTCAACCCACTCTTAGTTTTCCCACTACAGAGCGTTATCAAATCGGAGCAGAGGTGATTGATGGCAGTTTTGAAGAGTCTATCAACAACGCCATGGATATGTTAGAGAAGTTTGCAATGCAACCCGTATTGCAAATTGCCAATATCAAAATCCCCAAAATACTCCACGATGAGTACGGGATTGATTACGAGATACTCAAAACCATGAATATGGAGAAGATACTCGAACTTGATATTGTGTGGGTGATTAAATTGGTCAATATTCACCGTGTGGAAGATCTCAAAGATATGCACGATATGCCAAACGATATTGCTTATGAGCTAACTAAAATCTATGATGCTTCACGCAAAATTCACTACAAAAATATCGTTATTTCACCGCTTTATTATGCCAATATGCGTTATTACGATTCACTCACCTTTAGGGTTTTTGAAGCAAATACGCTATTGGCACAAGGGGGAACCTACCGCATAGATGATTGCAAAGCATCAGGCTTTACCATCTATACAGACCGATGCATTGAGAGTATAATAAAAAGAGACAAGGGCAAAAAATGAGTAGTCAAGCAGATTTAATCGTCGGATTGCAATGGGGCGATGAGGGAAAAGGGAAAATAGTCGATCACATGGCACAAGAGTATGACTATGTGTGTCGTTTCGCAGGAGGACACAACGCAGGTCATACCATCGTAGTAGGGGATAAAAAATACGCCCTTCACGTTATGCCCTCGGGTATCCTCAATCCCAACGCCAAAAACATAGTAGGCAATGGCGTAGTACTTTCGCCCAAAGATTTCATCAAAGAGATGGAGCAGTTTGAAGCACTTGAAGGAAGACTTTTTATCTCCGATAAAGCCCACTTGCTTTTGCCCTACCATGCTTTGATAGACCAAGCACGTGAGCGTCTCAAAGGCAAAAAAGCCATTGGCACAACAGGCAAAGGAATAGGACCCGCTTACGGCGACAAAGTGGCACGTGTGGGACATCGAGTGGGTGAGCTTTTGGCACCTGCAAAATTGACACTCAAAATTATGGAGTTTTTTGAAACCAATCGGGCAATTTTTGAAGCAATGGATATTGAATTTCCCATCCAAGAGCAACTTTTGGATGAGTTGAGCGAGTTCAAAAAGGTATTGTCTCCTTTTATCGTCGATACGACGCTGTTGCTTTGGGAGGTGCTTGATGGTGGCAAAAGAGTACTCCTTGAGGGAGCGCAAGGCACAATGCTCGATATTGACCACGGAACCTACCCCTATGTGACAAGCTCCTCTACGGTAAGTGCGGGGGCGTGTATCGGGCTAGGAATAAACCCCAAAGATATAGGCAAGGCAACAGGCATTGCCAAAGCCTACTGTACTCGTGTGGGCAACGGTCCTTTCCCGAGTGAAGATTTGGGTGAGCAAGGAGAACTTTTGCGTACCAAAGGGCATGAGTTTGGTACAACCACGGGACGACCCAGACGATGCGGTTGGTTTGATGCTGTGGCGATGCGTCATGCGTTGCGTATCAATGGCGTTGATCAAATTGCACTGATGAAACTTGATGTGTTGGATGGATTTAGTGAAGTCAAAGTGTGTGTAGCCTATCACAAAGATGGCAAAACATTCGACTATGTCCCCTACGACCTTGAGGGTGTAGAGCCGCAGTACCGAAGCTTTGCGGGTTGGGATAGATGCGAAGGTATCCAAAATTTTGACAAACTTCCCCAAAACGCACAAGATTATATCCATGCACTAGAGGAGATAGTTGGAGCGAAGATTAATATCATCTCTACCTCGCCCCAACGTGAAGATACCATTTTACGATAAGGAGTACCTATGAGATTAAAAGAGAACCAGACACGATACGTCGCTACAAAAATAGGTATAGATTTGGCAAATGCCCCATTTGTGCGTATGCCAAAGGGCAAAGAGGCGGTAGTGAGTGCCATTAAAGCCCTCATTGATGAGAACCTCAAAAGCGAAAGAGCCTTGGATGATAAAGTCAAAAAGATATTGGATGAAAACGATGATGAGATAGAGTTTCAACACGCCAACGAACGCCAACTCTTTTTTATGATCAAAAAGAAATTAGCACCCCAATACGGCGTGATTATGAATTATGACGATAGATACAACGACCTTTCGCACAAAATTTTGGATGAACTCTACGAAGAGTATCTCCTTGAGTACGATGTCAATGAAAATCAAGTCAAGAATGTCATTTTCAAAGGCTTTAAAGATTTTGCTAATGCCTTCGAGAAGATTGATGATACCGTCTATAAGAAGATCAAAGCAATGAAAAGAGAGGTTATACCAGGTACGCAAGAGTATGAACTTATCTACGAGCGACTCTACGAAGAAGAGCTTAAAAAACGAGGTATGTTGTAAAGAGTGTTAAGTGCTAAGCATTAAGTGCTAAGCAATTTTGTAGGGTGCAATGCATTGTACCCTATATATGATGGAGAGAAGATGCAAAAAATTTATATCTATTTAGAGAATGGAACATTTTTAGAAGCCAACAGTTTTGGAGCAACAGGTACAAGCGTGGGCGAGATTGTCTTTAATACCTCTTTGAGTGGTTATCAAGAGATTGTCACAGACCCTAGCTACGCAGGGCAGTTTGTCACCTTTACAATGCCCGAAATTGGCAATGTGGGGTGCAATGAGCAAGATATGGAGAGCAAAGGTGCTTATTGCAAAGGCATTATTGTACGCTCTTATCAAGCTAGACCCTCCAATTTTCGCTCTCAAGAGAGTTTGGAAGCGTTGTTGGTTCGCTATGGCGTGATAGGTATTTGCGATATTGATACACGCTATCTTACCAAAATGATTCGTGATGAGGGAGCGATGATGATGGTAGCCTCTACGCACATAAGCGACAAAGAGGAGCTTAAAAAAATCCTTGAGGCTTCACCACGCATTGAAGATATCAATTACATTGAGCAAGTTAGCACCAAAGAGAGCTATATTCATCCCAATGCTACCTACGACACGGTTGCTTTTGAGTACAAAAAACCCCAAACTACTAAAAAGATTATCGCTCTTGACTTTGGTATCAAACGCAACATACTCAATGAACTTACCCATGCGGGTATGGAGGTGGAGGTTGTGCCTAATAGTATCGATGCAACCGATGTGATAGCCAAATACGAAGCAGGTGAAATTGGAGGCATTTTTCTCTCCAATGGTCCAGGCGATCCGCTCATTTTAAAAGAGGAACAAGCCAAAATCAAACGTTTCATCGAAGCCAAAATACCTCTATTTGGTATCTGTTTGGGACATCAATTGCTCTCTATTGCACACGGTTACGATACCTATAAGCTCAAATTTGGACACCACGGGGGCAACCATCCTATCAAAAATGAGGAGGGCATGGTAGAGATTACCGCTCAAAATCACAACTACAACGTACCCCAAACGATTACACAAGTCGCACGCGTGACGCATACCAATCTCTTTGATGGCACGATTGAAGGATTGGCGTACAACGATTCGCCTACTCTCTCGGTTCAACACCACCCCGAAGCCTCTCCAGGGCCTCATGAGAGTGCTTACATCTTTAAAAAATTCTTCGAGATGGTACGCTAATGCACATTATCGTTACGGGAGGGACGATTGACAAACGCTACAATCCTTTGAGCGGTCAAGTCGATTTTGCTTCCTTCACGCATATTGAAGCGATGCTTCTTCAAGCACGTCTCGATACCCAAACCTACTCCATCACAACGCTTATGCTCAAAGATTCACTGGAACTTGACAATAGCGATAGAGAAGCGATATTAAAAGTCATTCAAACCTCACTCCACAACAAAATTTTAATCACCCACGGTACCGATACCATGGTTGAGAGTGCCTCATTTATCGCCAAAGGTATCCAAAACAAAACGGTAGTATTGGTAGGGGCAATGGTTCCTTACCGTTTCAAAGACTCCGATGCTTTGTTTAATCTAGGCTTTGCGATGGGGGCATTGGAACATCTTGATAGCGGAGTCTATATCGCCATGAACGGCAAAGCTTTTGCTTACGATAGCGTCGTCAAAAATAAAACATTGGGAATTTTTGAGGCGAGGTAGCAAGATGATGGAGATAAAAATCGAATTATCACCCTATGTTCTCTTTTCTCAATCCTTCAATTATCTTTTCGCTCAATCCTATCTTAAGGGCGATGGTGGCGTTATCCAAAACATCTAGGAGCTTTTTGGCTATCTCTAGTTTTTCTTCTTCTCTCCCCCTCACTTCTCCTTTCCTCTCTGCCGTCATCAAGGCATTAATATCATCAAACTCTTTGAGGGCTATCATGTCGTAGAGTTCGAGTTCTTTAATATCCCATGTCGTTTGAGTCGCTATAGTGAATGCCTCTTTGAAATCTTCGAGGTTTTGGTATTGAGCAGGAATTACACTAAGGTCTGAAGCATTTTTGATGAAGTATATCCATTTATCGAGCATTGATTCGAGTTCTTCTAGTTCTTTTGTGAATTTGGGGAGTTCGATAAAGCTAAACTCAAAATCTTTCAAATCTTGTGTGTTGGTCTCTTGATTGATAATAAGGTGGCGTGAGATGTAGCTTTGGTTTTCAAAGATAGTGAAGTTGAGAATGCCTATAAAATAGACTTTTTTAAGTAGCGAGTAGTTTTTGCTTTTGGGGAGTTGTTCTACGTATGCTTTGGAGGTATAATAGAGGCTTCTTTTGGCAAAGTTGCCCAAATCTTTTCTTTGCATCTCTACGATAAAGGTATCTTTGTTTTTATTGGTGGCTTTGATATCAAGGATAGTCTCTTTGAGTTCTGGTATCTTGGGTATTTGATAGGGATTGGCGAGAGTCACATCGACAATAGCAAATCCATCATGGAAATCAAGAACCGAGTTGAGAAACGAGATGAGGATATTTTTGTGCTTTTCATCACCAAATATCTTCTTAAAAGCAAGGTCATTTTTGGGGTCAGCAAATTGCATTTGTGGGTTGCCTTTTTGGGAGGTATTATAGCATATTGCCACTTCAATAGGATATTCAAATGGGCAAGATGGTGGGTTTTGCTCATTCTACACCTAGCATCAATACAATAAGCGTGTTGTCTATGCTATAATTTCCCAATAAGATAGGGAGATAGATTTTATGAGAGTCGATTTGCACAACCATACTGCAAGGTGTAATCACGCCACGGGGAGGATTGAGGAGTATATTCAAAGAGCCATTGAGTTAGGAGTGGAGATATACGGCTTTAGCGAGCACGCTCCTTTGAAAATTGACCCGCATTATCGCCTAAGCTTTGAGCAGATGCGTGAGTATGAAACCGATATTTTAAATGCCAAAGCAAAGTATCAAGGCATAATAGATATACGTTTGGGTTATGAGGTTGATTATTTGCCCAACCATTTAGATGAACGAATTTTAAATGCCAAAGTTGATTATCTCATTGGCTCGGTGCATTTTTTGGACAATTGGGGATTTGATAATCCTGAATTTATCAAAGAGTACCAAAACCGTGATATTGATGCGATATGGCAAGAGTATTTTGATGCGATTAAAAACATGGCACAAACGAAGCGTTTTGATATAGTAGGACATTTGGATCTTATTAAGGTTTTTAAATATATGCCCTCATTGCCTATCGAAACGTTGGCACAACCCGCTCTTGAAGCGATAAAAGAGGCTCAAATGGTAGTCGAGATTAATCCCGCAGGATTACGCAAACCCATAGGAGAGCAGTATCCCTCACGCCATTTATTAGAGAGAGTCTATGAGATGGGGATTAAAATCACCTGTGGGAGCGATGCGCATAAGGTTGAAGATGTTGGATTTGGATACGACGAAGTTGCTACTCTCGCCAAAACCATAGGTTTCAAAGAGGTAGTAGCGTTTAAAGATAGGCAAAAAGAGTATTATCCTCTCTAATGCTCTTCGGGTTTGCTTGTCGAAGCGATGGTTTTGTAAAAATAGCCCAGCCCTATAAACATAAGCGTCGTACCAATGAGCAGATAAAACGCCGAAAGCATTTGGGTGTGGTCATTAAGTGCGATTTTAAAGACTACCATTAGGGTTTCAATCGCAAGGGCAATGACAATCGAGATGAGAAATTTGCCCAGTACTTTGTATTGTTGATCATCATCGTGATGAAAAGATTTGAAAATAACCTCATGTTCAAATATCTGTTTGGCAAGGTCATAAATAGCCAATCCCAAAGTAATAGCAATAATGGATTTAAAAACCCCGTGCAAAATATCTTGATTGGCATCGCCGACAATGAGCATGGTAAAGATGTATCCACCGTAAACAATCAACATAATCGAAACCGCCGCCAAAAAAAAACGAACCCAGTGTATAGACCGCTTTTTTGAATTTATCATGAAGCGAGTTGTATTCGATAAGTTTAAGCTCTTCGAGAATTTCGATGAGATTAACATCAAAAACATGATACTCCTCATCTTTAAAATAGACCAACGAAATACTTGCTCTTCCTGTACGGTAATGGATATAGGGATTGGAGATATAGATTCCTTTTTCATCAAGTTGCAGTTTGACAAAATAGTTGCTTTTGTCACTATTGAGATGGGTTGTATCGGCTCGTTTGCGGCATATTACGGGAGTAGATTGGTGAAAATTTTTATCTACAGTGTAGAGCAATTCGATGTAGTCGTGATTTTTGAGTATGGTTCGTGCATTGTCGGTAAATTTGCGCGGCAACGATGTGACGAGTGTTGAGATAAAATTATCAACCGTGTGGCGATGTTTTTTATAGATATTTATAACCTCTTTCATGCTGTTCCTACAATAATAATGTGCTGTATTTTCAAAAGTATTATAACCAAAATTTATCAAAAAAAGCTATTAAAGTTAATTGCCCTCCATAAATGGGGAAAAATGCAACACGATTGACTCTTTTTGAAGCAAAAAAGAGCATTATATTTTCTTTTGGGATGTTATAAGACAAATTTATAGGATTTTAATTAGAGTTGCTATATAATTGTAAATTGAAATTTTACTATTTAAAAGGAAAGGTATGAGTAACAGAAGAGACTTTATGGGTATTGCTCTAGGTGGCTTTACGGCTCTAGCAGGTGGTATTCCTGCACTGTATGCGATGAAACGTTCATGGGATCCGCTTCCAAGCGTCAAAGCCGCTGGTTTTACAGAGGTGGATTTAACCACAATCCCCGAAAATGAGCTAATGACTGAAAAATGGCGAGGTAAGCCTATCTTCATTCTTAAAAAGAGTGCCGATATGCCCCAAGATCCTAGAGATGTCATTGCAGGAGGAGCAAGATACCATGTATCTATTGGTTTGTGTACCCATTTGGGGTGTATTCCTGCCTATTTCCCTGGCGAAAAGAAATTTAAGTGTGCTTGTCACGGTGGTGAGTTTGATGCCAGTGGTAAAAATACCTTTGGTCCTCCCCCTAAACCTTTGGTAATTCCCCCATTTAAAGTAGATGGCAACAAGATTGTCTTAGGCGAAGCAGGACCAGAGTATCTGGAAATGCAAAAATCTGGTATAGCATAAGAGAGGAGTAAAAATGGCACATTTTGAAAAAGCAAGTTCAATTACTGAGTGGTTGGATCAAAGACTCGCTATCACTACCGTCAAAAAGGTAATGGCATTAGAGTATTGGATTCCCAAAAATATCAACTTCCTATGGGCAATGGGAATGGTATTGGCATTTACATTTGCCCTATTGACTATCTCGGGAATTTTCCTATTGATGTACTATCAGCCCAACGTCGATACCGCCTTTGATAGCGTAAACTACACCATTATGAGCGAAGTTGGATTTGGTTGGCTTTGGAGACATATTCACGGAGTAGCTGCATCGGTGGTCTTTTTGGTAATCTATATTCACATGTTTACGGGTATCTATTATGGGTCATACAAAAAAGGTCGTGAGATGATTTGGCTAAGCGGTATGCTTTTGTTTGTCGTATTCTCCGCTGAAGCTTTCTCTGGATACATGCTTCCATGGGGACAAATGAGCTACTGGGCAGGGATGGTAATCACCAATCTTTTTGAAGGTTTCTCTCCTGATATTGCAGGTGGTATTATGAATGCACCTGGGCTTGTGGAGTGGATTCGAGGCGATTATGTACCTGGTCAAGCTTTCTTGTCACGATTCTTTATGCTTCACGTGTTACTTTTGCCGCTTGTTATTATGGGTCTTATTGGGTTGCACTTTGCAGCGCTTAGAATACCTCACGTAAACAACCAAGACGGTGAAGAGTTTGATTATCAAGAAGCTGCCAAACTCTACAAAGAGGGCAAAACAAAAGAGTCAAAAGTTATCCCTTTTCAGCCTGTATTTTTGAGTAAAGATGTCTTTGTATTGGGTGTCTATCTCATCTTCTTCTTCTATTTGGTATTCTATCACTTCAATTTTGCGATGGATCCTGTAAACTTTGACCCTGCTGATGGACTCAAAACCCCTGCGCATATCTATCCTGAGTGGTACTTCTTGTGGTCGTATGAGATTTTACGTCCGTTTCCTAAAGATCCTGGTTTGATTGCCTTTGGATTTGCTCAAGTGGCTTTCTTCTTGTTGCCATTCCTTGATAAGAGCGACACGGTAGCACCTGCCAATCGAAGAGGTCTCTTTAAGTATTGGTTTTGGATTATGATTGTCGATATGATTGTGCTTACGGTAATGGGTAAACTCCCTCCAACAGGCATTTGGAATCATATTGGTTTGGTAGCTGCAGTAGTCTTTATTGCACTCTTTGTTGCCTTACCATGGGTTACAAAAAACGAAAATAGAGCATAAGGAGGGCGATGATGAAAAACGAATTAAAAATTTTAGGTGTTGTTGTTGTCTTTACGGCTATTCTCTATTGGGGTGTTGAGCCTTTTGCTCACACGCAAATGCACAAACATGTCGATGGAGAGCATTTTGCCTATTCAGATTTAAAAGAAAACACCAAACAAGGCAACGTCGAAAACGGCAAAACGCTTGTTATGGGTGCGGGTGCTTGTACGGGTTGTCACGGCATTGAAGCAGTGGCTCACAAGGCTCCAATGGACGCTGCAACTGCAGTAAGTGCTTACGGTGTTAATCCTCCTGATCTCTCCACTGCGGGTGGACTCTACAGCGAGAAGTTTTTAGCCAACCTTATCGAAAATCCTGCTCATGCCCTCAAAGTAGAGCATAAGTTTGATGCAGCAAAAGGCAAAATGCACCCTATGCCCGCATTTTACGGTGCAGGTGGCGACAAAGCACAAGAGATTGCCGATATGGTAGCGTTCCTTAAATCCATCGCTCCCAAAGAGATTTCTCCCAAAGATGCCTATATGGATGCATGCGGACGATGTCACGCCAACCGATACGGTAAATTGGATCAATTGGGACAAACGCCAACTTTCAAAAGTGAAACGGATACTTTGAAACACAAAGTAGCGGTTTTGGAGTATCAAGATAAACTCAAAGCCTATATGGGCAAATTGCCTCCTGATCTCTCTATCATTATAAGAGCTAGAAGCGAACACTTCTTGGAGACATTTGTCGAGAATCCTCAGTCGCAACTTGAAGGTACTTCAATGCCTCGTGTAGGTCTTAGTGCCCAAGGATTTGAGAAAGTCAAAGCCTATCTTACCCAAACAGGAGATCCTAGCAAACCCGCTCGTGAAGCGATTGGACCATGGGTACTACTCTTTACATTAGTATTTACTGTTCTTGCTTATCTGTGGAAAAAATCCATGTGGAAAGATCACTAAGATCTAACCACCCCCCCCTACTCTCCCCTCCTCTTGATGGGGAGATACTTCTTATATCTTCAACTGCGTAATAGCCTCAATCAGCTCCAATGGAGTCATAGCGTAAGAGTTTTTGGTGTATTGTCTTGAAGCCATGGCGTGAGCCAAAGAGGCACTGATTGTAGCATCTAATGGAGAGTAGTTTTGAGCTAACAACGAAGCAATCAATCCTGCCAAGACATCTCCACTGCCTCCTTTTGCTAATGTAGCACTCCCTAGCGTATTGATGTAGATTGTGTTTTGATGGGCTATAAGTACATTCGCCCCTTTGAGCAAAAGCACGATATGGGGATAGTGTTGGCTAAAAAGTTCAACATAATAAAAGCGATTGTTTTGGAGTTGTTCGATTGAAATATCAACGATGGTACAAAGTTTGAGAAGCGAAACAAACTCTTTGGGGTGGGGAGTCACTACAATTTGCTCTTTTTTGAGCAGTTGCGTTATTTCATCTTTGTAAAACATATCCGCATCCACAACCATGGGAACATCAAGCTCTAAAATCTTGCTTAGATCAAAATCACCCATTCCCATTCCCAACGCCAACGCACCGCAACGAGAGCCAATAGAGCGTGAGTGCATCAGATAGAGAGGAAGATTGGCAGGTTTGTTGGGACTTATGACACTAACCAATCCGCTACCAAAGGCAAAAGCACTCATAGCCGCCATTATTCCCGCCCCCTCTTGCTCCCCTACTATCACACAAACGTGACCGTAGCTACCTTTGTGTCTATTGGCTTTTTGGCGATGGGGCAAACGCATATCGCTTTTTTCAAGCAAAAAAATAGAGGTATCATAGGCTTCATAGAGCCTTCGAGTGACTCCCAAATGGGCTACTTCAATCTCCCCCACATACTCTTTGGCTTTGTCGCTAAATAGAGATTTTTTCAACGCCCCCATAGTAATGGTTGTGTGAGCCTCAAAGGCTACTTGTTCGATATTCCCCACACTATCAATCCCTGAAGCTATATCACACGCTATCTTGAAGCCGCTTAGTGCGTTCATTTGCTTTAGCGCTTCTACGGCACGGCTATTGAGAGGTTTATTGAGTCCCGTACCAAAGAATGCATCAATGATAATATCGTAGCTATCTTCTATCCTCTCCACGATTGAGACTCCCAATTGTTTAGCGCGTTGAAGTTGCAAGATACACATAGGAGATTTCGCCCCAAAAGGCAGATAGAGCGAAACCTTATACTCACCGTGTAGATGTCTGGCTACTACTATCCCATCAGCCCCATTATTGCCTACACCGCTCACAATTAAAATAGATTTATCTTTATCAAAGTTAGCAAGAATAAACTCACTAATCCCCCTTGCCGCATTCTCCATCAAAATATCTTCGCTTAGACCAAAAGCCTCATAGCAGTGTCTATCGAGTTGGTTTACTTCATGATATACTTTTTGCATTGACACACCTCTAAAGCAACTTAATGTTGTCAATTCGTTCAAAATGGTCTCTATTGAGCGTCGCTAAGGGAATATTTTGCGAAATTGCACAAGAAGCAATAAAAATATCTCGAAACTCAATGAGTTTATTGCTTTTTTTGAGAGTTTGAAATATTATAGAGGCTTGTTTGGCTTGTAGGATATCAAAAGGAACTATCTCTAAATATGCTTTTAGAGTCTCAACATCTTCTCTTTGATGAGTGTTTTTAGCACCACTGTGGAGTTCAAAAAGTGTAATGGTAGATATTGCACACTCATATTTTTGTATAAGACTCCAAAACTCACTTTTTTCCTTCTTTTGTTTTCGTAAGTAAGCGATAATGACAGAGGTATCTATCAAAACTCTTGAATGTTCCAATTTTGCACCTTTATATCCTCTTCTTTTGTATCCCAAACACTTACATCAAGAAGTTTACTTAAATCCTTTTTGGGTTTAGTTTTATTGTAAGAAAAAGGTAAAACCAATATCTCTATCTCTTGATTGAGATACTCTTTGGGGATACGGAGTATATACTCCTCGCTTTTGGGTTTGATAATTTCCCTTACCATTTTTGCCTCCTTTTGGTTTATTGTAACATATTTTAAAGCTAAATTGCTCTATTTATTTTTGATTTTACTCGCATCACAACCCTAGCTGTGATATCCCCTATTGGAGTTCAAAACTTCAAAATATCAATACAGCATTACGAAGCTGAAGTTTCGTAACGAGTAAAAACTTCTTCTATTTCTCCATCTTGGAAATATACTCTGCCAACGCCTCTAGTTCATTGGGACTTAATTTCTCGACTTGTGTACTCATAAGCCGCCCCAAACCAACGCTATCGAGTCTGCCTTGTTGGTAGCTTTGGAGTTTGGTAAGCGTAGTGTTTTTGTCGTTTCCTGCAATCATGGGGCTAACATTGAGTGCTATCGTTTTGCCATCGCTTCCGTGGCATCCAGCACACTTTTGGTAGAGTTTTTGGGCATCAACGGTGCTGTTGTCCTCATTGCCTCCATAGAGGAGTGAAAAAAAGATAACGGTTGCCAATCTGCTTTGTCTCATTTTGACTCCTTTTTGCGTTGCACTATTATACTAAATTTCTTTTGGGTTTTGGATGGGTTTGCCCTCTAGTATATCGTGCCATAGGGTGGGAGTGCTCCACTCGCTTTGGATTTGCGCTGAAAATTCAATTTGGGTCACATCAACAGTACCCATACGCTCACTGTGGGCATCTTGGGCAAAGCTTTGGGCATAACCCGTATCGGTTTCGTGGACAATGATGCTATGAACCTCCACGCCTCTTTCGCCATTGACCATCAGTGTCGTATCAATGATTTTCTCTACCATCAAAAATATCACCCGTGAAAACTGCTCTGCTGATGGGCTTACGGGCAACACGACCCAGCGTTTGGAGTGCTTTTGCATCGCTTCAAGATAGGCTTTGTCGTCTTTGTTCCAAAGCGTAATGGAGTGATCAAAAGCATCTATTAGCTCTTTGATACGAAGTTTCATCAATCCAAAATCATAGACCATTTGGGCTTCATCAAGGTAGCTAGACTCCAACAAAACCTCTACCTTATAAGAGTGTCCGTGGAGATTTTGAGAACATCGTTGCGTCGTACAATGGCGAACGATATGAGCATTTTCAAATTTAAAAAGTTTGCGTATTATCATGGGTTAATCTTTCATCTTTATTTATGTGATAAAATAGCTAACTTAGGTTTTAAAAAAGGTTAAAAATGCTACTAGCCGACATTGGTAATACCCATTTTCACATTTATGATGGTCACACTATCAACCATCTCCCTCACGATGAGGCGATTCAACGCTACAAAGATAAAAAACTGCTCTACATTTGTGTCCATCACGACACGGCTCAAAAGATTGCAAAAAATAAAAAATGGAGCAATATTGGGCAGAGGTTGAGGATTCAAGGGGAGTACTCTACGATGGGCATTGATCGCAAAGCGTTGTGTTTGTCCAAAAAAAATGGTGTTTTTGTGGATGCGGGAAGTGCTATTACAATCGATGTGGTACGCCATAGCATCTATCAAGGAGGATGTATATTGCCTGGACTTCAAGCCTACTTGCAAAGCTTTGAACGCATCTCTCCCGCCCTCAAAACCCAGCTCAACCCCAACGTAACGCTTAAGCGATTGCCCACCACAACCAAAGATGCGATTAGCTATGGTATAATTGCATCCATAAAAGCACTCATATCCAATCTTAAGTATCATGAGCCACTCTATTTCACGGGGGGAGACGGTGCGTTTTTGGCATCGTTTTTTAAAGACTCCCTTTACGATGAAACGCTGATTTTCAAAGGGATACTCAAAGGGCTTAAGCAACACAAAAAAGGAAAAACCAGATGATAACCGTAGCACTGCCCAAGGGCAGAATTGCCGATGAGACACTCGACATCTTTTCAGAAATTTTTAACAAAAAGTTTGAATTTGAAAATCGAAAATTGATTTTGGAAGTGGGAGGATTTAAGTTTCTCAATGTCCGCAACCAAGACGTGCCTACCTATGTAGAGTACGGAGCGGCGGATATTGGAGTAGTGGGACTTGATGTAATTATCGAAAAAGAGTTGGATATTATCCAGTTGCTTGATATGCAGTTGGGGCTTTGCAAAGTCTGTATCGGCATCAAAAACGAAGATGAGCTTGATTGGAGCAAACCCAATATCAAAGTCGCTACCAAAATGGAAAATATCGCCAAAAACTACTTCGCCTCCAAAGCGGTGGGAGTTGAAGTGATTAAGCTCTACGGCTCTATCGAATTAGCCCCACTTATCGGAATGTGCGATGCCATTGTCGATATTGTCGAAACGGGCAATACGATGCGAGAAAACGGACTCAAAGTAGCGCAAGAGATTATGGACTCCTCAGCTCACCTAATCGCCAACAAAAACAGCTATTACAGCAAAAAAGATGAGATTTTATCCATCTATGAGCAAATCAAAAAGGTAGTCCAACGACGTGCAAACTCTTAAATCCTCACCCCATAAAGGGAAAGGGTTTAATCTAAAAATATTTTGAAATCAATAAAACCAAAAATAGAGTTTTTCTCCTCTAGGTATGCCAATCGTCCAAAATCTATCGTGTTGGTGTTGAGCATATCTACGAGTTGATTGAAATTAAAAATATGCTCTTTGGTACGGTTGATGCTGTACTCAGATGCCGTTGCAGTAGTGACCAAAAAGGCCCAGTCGCTGCTTTGAGCCAACAGTAGCTCCCGAAGCATTTGATTGAGCAGACGCACATGGTTGCTCTCATGGGTATCACGGTAGTTGTAGGCGTATTGACTCATCTTGTCCGCCATCTCATGAAGGTGGCGATAGATCCATGAATTGCCCTCATTGAGCCATACATCGTAGTATCCCTGATCGCCCCACGAGGAGGGATTGGGGCTTACGACTTGATTGGTAGGGTATCGGTTGAGGTAATCAAGGGGCGTAATGGCTTTAATGACCTTGTGTTTGTCTATCTCTTTGAAAAGATTGTAGAGAAATTCGGGGCCTTCAAACCACCAATGCCCAAAGAGTTCCGCATCGTAGGGCGAAACCACCATAGGGGTTCTATCCATGTAGTGCGAGAGGTGTTCGATTTGTTTTTCTCTATTGAAGTGAAAATCACGGGCATGGTCTTGGGTACGACACGATGCAATGAAGGGATCGTACGCCTCTTTGTAGTCGCTATTGCCTGTAATTCTATGGTATTTGTAGCCCGTAAAGACTCGTGGACCATCGGGATTGATGTAATCTTTGATGTAATCATAATCAAGGTCGTATCCAATATCACGGTAGAAATCACGGTAATCAACATCCCCAGGATAGCCCTCTTTGGAACTCCATACTTGTTTTGAGGACTCTCCATCACGTCCAAAGGCAGCTACGCCGTGTGGGGTATAGACAGGCGTATAGACACCGTTCAGTGCTGTTGGAGTGGCATAGACAAGTGCGTGAGAATCGACGATGAAAAACTCCAAACCGTTGTTTTTTAAGATTCTATCCAATCCATCGTAGTAGGCACATTCAGGTAGCCAAATCCCTTTGGGGTTTCGATGAAAGTGTTTTTGATGTGCTTTGATAGCTACTTCGATTTGCACCTCTACGGCTTTTTCATTGACGCACAAGAGGGGCAAAAATCCATGCGTTGCACCGCAGGTAATCACCTCCAATGAGCCTTTGTTGTAAAAATAGCGATAGCCGTTGAGGACATTTCCATGCAAAACGGTATCAAAAAAGGCTTTGGTCTCTTTGAAAAAGTGGTAGTAAAAGAGCGCATTGTTGTGAAAATGAGGATCCTCTTGGGCGGTACGGGCAATCTCTTTTTCTCCTAGTTCGATTTGTCGCTCCAAAAATTTTGTGTATTTCCCCATCAAATGCGCATCATCAAGCATCTCAGCAAGAGGCGGTGTAATGGAGGTGGTCAATCTAAACTCAACGCCCTCATTTTCGAGCTTTTTGAGGCGACTTAGCAGGGGGATATAGCACTCTGTAATTGCCTCAAAGAGCCAATGCTCTTCTAAGAAGTTGTCATACTCGGGGTGTTTAACAAACGGAAGATGTGAGTGTAAAATGGGAATCCAATAACCTTTAATCATTGCTGTCTCCTTTTTGCGACAAGCTCATAGTACTTGAACCTACGCCAAAGGTACTTTGAGTCATTTGGGTTAAAAAGCGTAAACGCTCCAACTCTTTGATATATTTTGCCGATGATCCGCTAAATTCAAGATGCGTCGTAGAGGCGTGCAACAACTCGCTCCACAAGAGACCTCTACGCATCCATATCTCATCCTTATCGGAGGGTAGATTAATCTGCGAAGAGAAGGTGTGAATGGGTTGCGAAACAAAAAGCTCTTGAAACACTCCCTTTTCCATAAATCCTGCTTTGGCGTAAATTTTGCGGTTTTCAAAGACTCCTTTGACAAAGTATTCGCTCACCGAAAAAGAGGAACTAACGCTAAAAAGCATACCGTTGGCATCGTAGATTTGAAAATGGAGCTGTTGGGAGTTTAAATCGATACCGTGTTTTTGAAGTGTCTCATCGGTAATCTCCCAATAGAGGTAGTATTTGGATTGATTGACGGGCAACAACGTCACTCTATCTTTGTAGTAGCGACTGGGAATAGGATACTCTCTAATGCCCTCTTGGTGGGCTTCTTGTGCCATAGTATCAATAGCATGGGTGGTACTGGAAAAACTATCTTTTGGAATACTCTCTTTGATTAAATATCTATTATTTTCATTCATACTCTCTCCTATCTTTCAAAAATTTTTGTGGCTATCGTTTGAGCATCGGCTTGGATTGCAGCTAGATGCTCTGGGGAGATAAAACTCTCAGCATAAATTTTATAAACATCTTCTGTTCCCGAGGGGCGAATGGCAAACCAACCGTTAGCACTATTGACCTTTAAACCTCCAATGGCGTAACCGTTATCGGCTTTGGTAAGGATAGAGGTGATAGGCTCTCCTGCTAGAGTGGTTTGGGTTATATCACTGGCTTGAAGGTTTTTGAGCAGCTTTTTTTGTTGGCTATTGGCGGTGGCATCCATTCGAGCGTAGAGCGGTGTGCCAAATTTTTGCGTTAATTCTTGATAGTGAAGCGCAGGGTCTTTGCCTGTGGTGGCTAAAATTTCTGCTGCTAAAAGATTGAGAATGATACCATCTTTGTCGGTACTCCACACTTGAGCGTTTTTACGCAAGAAACTCGCACCCGCACTCTCTTCACCTCCAAAGAATATCTCACCCTCCATTAGGGGCTTGACAAACCATTTGAATCCTACAGGGGTTTCAAAGAGTTTAGCTCCATGACTAGCAACAACCCTATCAATCATAGAACTGCTTACGAGCGTCTTGCCTACGCCCATGCTTTTAAAATCCCTTGTTTTGAGGAGATAATCAATGGCTACAGCAAGATAGTGATTGGGATTCATAAGCCCATGACTAGGCGTTACAATCCCGTGTCTATCGAAATCGGTATCGTTACCAAAAGCAATATCGTAGTGGTTTTTCATCTCAATGAGTCCCGCCATAGCGTAGGGACTAGAGCAATCCATTCGGATTTTGCCATCTTTGTCGCAGTGCATAAAAGAGAAGGTAAAATCGACACTGTCGTGAAAAATCTCCATATTAAGACCGTAACGCTCTTTGATGGCACGGTAGTAGTTGAGTCCCGAACCTCCCATGGCATCGGCACCGATTTTGATACCAGATTGTGCAATAGCCTCCATATCAATGATGTGTTGCAAATCCTCTACATAGGGAGTAATAAAATCGTAAGCTACCAAATATTCACTACGCAAAGCCTCTTCGTAAGCGATACGTTTCACCTCTGTAAGGTCATTTTCCAAAATAGCATTGGCTCTAGCTTGAATAAGGTCGGTAATGGCTACATCCGCAGGACCCCCGTCGGTGGCGTTGTATTTAAAGCCTCCATCGCTTGGAGGGTTGTGAGAAGGGGTAATGACAATCCCGTCGCTATTGGGATGTGTCAAGATAGCATGGGAGATAACGGGCGTGGGAGTATAGTCAAAATCTGTGGCGTAATAGGTAGTAATACCATTGGCAACGAGTACCTCTATCGCACTCCTATGGGCGGGTGTGGAGAGTGCGTGGGTATCCATCCCAATGAAGAGTTTGTCGTGTCCTTGGGCTTTGTGGTACTCTGCTACGGCTTGTGTCATGGCCAAAATATGGGCTTCGTTAAAGCTTTTTTGAGTTGAACTGCCTCGATGTCCCGATGTACCAAAGGCAACTGCGTGGGCTTGATTGTACCTATCGGGCGTTTGGATATAGTAATCGCTAACGAGATTGGCAATATTTTCCAATATCTCCTTGGGGGCTATTTTTCCTGCGTTGGCGTGATGTGACATTTTTTCCTCCTTTTTTACTATTATAATACAATTATGGTTGCAAACCAAAGAAAACTAAAAAAACCTATGATATCTATAAGCGTTAAAACAATAACTGAACTGGCAATAGCGGGGTCGTAATTGGCTTTTTTGATTAAAACAGGAGTCAAAGTTCCCAACATACCCGCCATTGTAATGCTCAATAACATCGCCAATCCCATTGAAATGGAAATAAAAATATCATCAAAGCGTATCTGTGTAACCATCGAAGCGATAGAACCAAAAATCAATCCATTACCTAAAGCCACTTTCATCTCTTTAATGAAGACAGGTTTGAGATTATTGAGATCAAGTTTACCTATTGCCATTTGACGAACCGTAACCGTCATGGTTTGTACCGACGCACTTCCTGCCATATTGGCAACGATTGGCATGAGTATCGCCAACGCAACAATTTGATGAATGCTCTCTTCAAACATACCAATGACTATGGAGGCGATAGTGACATTGATGAGATTTATAAACAGCCATATTGCACGGCTCTTGGTGACATTTACATAGGTATCCTCTAGCTCTTCATTTTGATGGATTTTGCTTAAAGCATAGATTTGTCTCGTAGCACTCTCTTGCATGGTATCGACAATATCATCGTGGGTAATACGTCCAATAAGATGCCCCATTCTATCGACTACAGGCAAAGAGGATATATCGTATTTTTCGATTTTGCTTAAGACACTATCGATGCTATCGTGCGATGTGATGGTGTGAGGGGTAGGGTATTTGTCGATAATTGCTTCAAATGTAGCGTCTCTTTTTTCCAAAATCAAATCATCCATGCCAATCGTTGTGAGCAATTTATTGTGGCTATCGACGACAAAGAGATAGTAGATGTGACTTACACCTCGCTCTTTCAAGGCTCTTAGTTGTTCCAAACAACTCTCAATGGTTTGGCTCACCTCTACCTTCAAAAGCTCCGTTTGCATAAGCGATCCCGCTTGATTTTCGGGATAGTGAATGAGCTGTTCAATGCTTTGTTGTTTTTTGTCGCTTAGGAGTCCAAAGACCTCTTCCTCTTTGGTTTTACTAACCGTTGCGATAGCTTGGATAAGGTCGGTAGCATCATCGCTCTCCAAAACCTCAATGAGTTTAGCAAGTTCCTCGGGGGAGTCTTGCTCGATAATCTCGACTTGATAGACATAGGGTAGCTCCAAAAAAGTTTTGGCTTTGAGTTGAGTGGGCAAAGAGTTGAGATACTCCACAAAGCGTTTCTCATCCTCTCGTTTGACACTTTCAAGATAATCGGCTACATCGGCATCCTCAACTTTCACAGAGGGAGTATGCCCGTTGTTGATTTTTTTGATGTAGAGATCGACGGCTTTGAGATTCATGCGTTGCTATACCTTTAGGTTTTTATAAAACACGAGGCGCTTCCCCAATATCTCGCTCAATAATGTACATTTTGTTGTAGTATTGGTGTGCCATACGTCCCGAATCAAAAGCGGGTATTACATCGGTCAAAGAGCGTTTCATCATCTCTATCCAACGCTCTTGATTGTCGTAGTAGATAGGAGCGACTTGATTTTCCAAAATATTCATCAAGTTTTCGTTGTCCATACGATCTTGTTCATCGATAGAGAGTTCGCTTGAAACGGGTGCAATGGTGAAAGAGTTTACCTCTTCGATGCTGTATTCAGGATGCCACCCATCGGCAACGGAGAGATTGATAGCACCATTCATTGCTGCACTCATACCGCTTGTCCCACTCGCTTCCCTTGTAATTCTAGGGGTATTGAGCCACACATCAGCCCCTTTTTTGAGCAGCATCGAAAGTCCCAACTCATACCCTACCAATACCGCTACATTTTTGTAGCTTCGAGAGATGTAGTTGAGTTCATTGAAGAGATTAATCGCTTGGGTATCAAAAGGATAGGGCTTACCTGCCCAAATAAGCTGTACGGGATACTTAGCATTGTTTACAAAACGCTCAAAACGCTCTAAGTCGTATTTGAGCAATCCTGGACGCTTATACTCCGCAAAACGTCTTGCCCATACGATAGTAAGAACATTGGGATCAAACATCTTGCCCGTTTGGTTGGCTACTTCAACAAAGAGCATACGTTTAAGGTGCTTTTTGCGAGCCTCTAGTTCATAATCCTCATGCTCATCAAGTGCTTTAAGAAGTCCTTTATCCGCCCAATAGCGTCGATTTTGTGCGTTGGTAATGTAGGTGATAGGACAACGCCCCTCAATGTGTGACCACATTTTGTTGGAGACATCGCAATGGATTTTGGATACTGCATTGGCAATTTTGGCTAGTTTCAAAGCCCCTACCGTCAAGCTAAACATATCTCCATAAATCCCCGTAATCTCTCGTACGGTTTCGAGTGGGAGTGAATTAAAAAAGCCCATTTTGCACAACAAATGAATATCGTGTTCTTCGTTTCCTGCTTTTTCGGGTGTATGGGTGGTGAAGACTACTTTTTGACGAACTTGCTCAATATCTTTGTATTTGTGCATAAGTTCAAAAACCATAGGCAAGGAGTGTCCCTCATTCATGTGATAGATTTCGATAGTTTGTTCGAGTGCTTCAAGGACTTTGACACCGCCAATACCCAAAACAATCTCTTGAGCGATACGGGTTTCGGTATTGTGGTCGTAGAGCTTGTGGGTAATGGTACGAGAGAGATAATCATTCTCCTCCACATCGGTTGTAAGAAGCAACATAGGAGCGGTACTAAAGGTCTCACTGGGCAACAACAAAGCCTTAACCACTACATTTTTGCCGTTGATATTGACCGTGACGCTAATGCCTGTATCTTCTAAAAAATAGTAGCGTTTACGTCGAAATTTAGCTACCAAATTGCGGTCTTCGTCTCGCTCTTGGTCGTAATAGCCGTAGCTCCATAAAATTCCAACACCCAAAATATTTTGTTGCAAATCGTAAGCACTGTGCATATGCGAACCTGCCAAAAATCCTAATCCGCCTGAGTAAATCTTAAGTGCTTGATGGATAGCAAACTCCATCGAAAAGTAGGCAACGCTTTTGGAATATTTTTTATCTATCGTGTAACTGTGTAGATGTTTTTTCATTTTTTCTCCTGTTTTAGTAATAATTTAGCGCCCTCAAGGCAACCCTCTTTGGAGATACTTAGCTCAATCTTTGGAGCTTTTCGCACTCTCCTAAAAGGACTTTGTTCATAGCACTCTTTTAAAAAGCCTATCAAATGTGGATTGTTTTGCATCACGCTCCCCCCATAGATAAATCTATCGGGATCAAAGAGACTCAATAGTGTCAAAAACGAATGCTCTAAAGCATCCAAAAAGTTTCGGTGTATTGTATCACCTTTTGGTTTCGATTTAATATCCTCTAGCCTAAATTCCTCCAATTCCAATCCGTAATGCTCCGACCATAGCTCCAACGCTTTGCCGCTTAAACTAAGCTCCAAACAGTCGTTTCGACCGCATCCGCACACAAAAGGAGTCGCACGAAAAGGCGTATGACCAATCTCCCCCGCAAAGTTGTTGGCTCCTCCAATAATCTTGCCTTGATGCACCAAAGCCCCTCCAAAACCTGTCCCGACATAGAGTACAGCTAGTGTATTGGCATGAGGATTGAGAGAGGCTTCGTAGAGGGCGGCACACTTTAGATCGTTGTCAATAACCAAAGGAGTAGCGTAACGCTCCTCGATAATTTTTTGAATGGGAAGATTGCACAAAGCGATATTGGGAGCTGATAGAATCACCCCATTGCGTACCTGTCCTGCAAAGGAGATGGCGATACTCTCAATAGGGTATTGCGCTATCGTCTCTTCCAAAAAGAGCATCAAATCGACACTTTGCGTCTCAAGAGCTACAATGGGATGGGTATCAAGCTGATAGCGAAAGTTGCTCCCACCGTAGTCAATGGTCAAAATCACCTACGCTCCTTGATAGAGTTTGACATACTCAAGAGCCGAGAGTTTCCATGAGTTATCAACTTCCATATTGTGTTTGGAGAGGGCTTTAAACTTCTCACTGTTGGCATAGAGCGAAAGTGCCTTGGCTATAGCATGAAGCAACCAATAGAGGTTGTGTTCACCAAAGGTAATGCCAATGCCTTGGATGTTTTGCCTATCAAAGGCATCGGTAAAATCGGTGACGGTATCGTGCAACCCGCCTGTTTTGGAGACAATGGGCAAAGTGCCATAACGCATAGCTATCATTTGATTGAGACCGCAAGGCTCAAAGGTGGAGGGCATCAACAAAAAATCGGCACTGGCATAGAGTCTATGGCTCAACGCCTCATCGTAGCGTACTTCAATGTGAATATTGCTAAAGTTGTGCGCCAAAACAGCAAAACGGTGATTGTAGTACTCCTCGCCGCTTCCCAAAATAACAAAATTGGCTTCAAAATCTTTGAAGAGATTGAGACCATCAAGGAGCAAATCAACCCCCTTTTGTGAGGTAAAACGTCCAATAAAAACAAAAAGCGGACGCTGAGGTTCAGGCAATCCCAACGCCTCACAAAGTGCTATTTTGTTGTCGCTTTTGCCTTTGTAGCGTTTGGTTGAGAAGGTTTTGTAGAGATCTTTGTCTTTTTTGGGGTCATAAATTTCGGTGCTTATGCCGTTTACGATACCTACCAATTTATAGGTATTGAGCCGCAAGACATGATCCAAACCGTAACCAAAAAGCGGGGTTTGTATCTCGTGGGCGTAAGTTTTACTTACCGTTGTGACGACATCACTGTAAAAAATCCCTGCTTTTAGGAAATTGACACTATCAAAATACTCCAACCCCTCAGGCTTAAAACACTTCTCCCAATCAATCTCCAAATCGTACATGAGTTCTTTGGAAAATATCCCTTGGTAGGCGAGATTGTGAATGGTAAGAATGGTTCGAGTATCAAGCTTGTAGCGTGTCTTAATAAGCAACGCCACCAAAGCACTTTGCCAATCGTTGATGTGCAAAACCTCAACTTTGAGTTTTTGGCGAATCATCACCTCAAGCACGGCGTAGCTAAAGAGTCCAAAACGCAAACCATTATCGCCAAACTCTCCGTTGGCATCGTGATAAAGCCCCATTCTATCGCAAATGATAGGATTGTAAACAAACAAATCATGGGGAGCATCTTCACTGTAAAACACGTCAAATTGGTGACGAACCCCCCTAAGCCAATAATCAAAACTAAGGCCGCTAAAAACAATCTTGTATTTGGCTCTATCGACGATATGGTAGAGTGGCATAATCGTATAGACGGTGTGTTTTTCTTTGCGTAAAGCATCGGGCAGGGCGTGTGCCACATCGGCTAAGCCACCACTTTTGGCGTAAGGAAATATCTCACTTGCTGCAAATAGTATGTTCATTCGTAACCCTCCTTGTAGGTTTTTGCTGCCTTATCGGGCATAACGACGTTGATATGGATATTGCTATCGAGTTCAAATCCTGCTATCTTGTAAATCCTAGGAATTATATCAATATAAAAGCGATAGTACTCTTTTGTGGTGGATGAGTAGTCACGGTAGGGGGCGTTTTTGATAATCATATTAAATGAAACCTCGCCTAATGCTTTGTGAAATTTTTTAAAAAACTCATGGAGTATATCACTGAGCGACGCAATATGATTGGGCTCAAATTCAATAAGCGACGAGAGCCTCTTTTTGGCTACAATTTTCACTTGAAAAGCGTGTTGCGAAGCGTAGGGACAAAAGACCAAAAAATCGCTGTTTTCGATAATAATATTTTTGTCGTATTGCTGCTCTTCGTAGAGCAAATCATCCAAAAAGGCTCTTTTGTGTCTTTGATAGTAGGCTTTTTTGTACTCAATCAAATGAGCCAGTTGCGACGAAATGTAAGGCAACGCCATAATTTGCGTATGGGAGTGATAGAGTGAAGCCCCTGCGTTTTCGCCTTGGTTTTTGAAGATGCTCAAATGGGCAAGGCGTTTATCGTTTTTGAGACTTGTGAGGCGTTTTTGGATCATAGTAAGGTAATTGACAAACTCATTGTAGTCATAATCCCATATCTGCTTATGATGGTGAGGCGTTTCGACGATAACCTCATGCGCCCCAAACCCGCTCATTTTTTCAAAGTAGTAATCTTTGCTTGAAGAGGGGGCATGGTCAATAGAGAGGGCGTTGTAGAGATTGGGGACAACTCGGCATTGCCACTCGCCTTTTTGATCGATTCGGTCAATCTCATGGGGGGTATATTCCTCTTTGCCTCTATCAAAAGGGCACTCCTCTTCCTCTTTTCGCAAAGTGTGTTGCGAAGTAAAATAGATAGGACGCTTAAGCCGTTCGGGGGCAAACAGTGTCCACTCTTGTGTAAATTTGCAATATCTAAATTCTGACACGCTCTCTCCTGCCTTATATATACCATTTTTTCAAATTAAAATTCTCAAAACCCAGCACAACATCCTCATAGAGTGGGGACTTTTGCTCAACCTTTCCATTTACAATCAATTTGCATGAAAATTTCGCTTGGTTTGCCATACACGCATAGATTTTGATCTCTATAGTCTCTCCATAACCACTCACAATCTGTTTGGCATTGATACTCATCTCATGAATGCCTTGATAAATGGGTATCTCAAATGCCTTATCGTCGCAATAGAGCATCAAAAGTATATCTTCACTAAGATTTTTTAGCTTTTTGCCTCTAAAGGCAAAGTAGAGCGATTGGTCTCTATCTTTGCCGTAAAAAATCTCCTCAACAAAAAGCGTCGTACTCATCGTACTAAGTTCTCGCCTCAAATCAATATAACCGCTGTTGAGCCACTCATAAAAGTTGTTGGTATTTCCATTGATTTGGGGCGAGATGTAGTCTTGGGGTGCGATATGAAAACATTGCGTTTTCTTTTGCGTTACAATAGGGGCAAAGATTTGCGAGGGGACGCTTTCATTCATCAAGAGATAGATGTTTTTAAGATGCCCTCGAAACTGCTCATCAAACTGCGAAGCGTAAGCGGTGAAGTGATCATCACCATACCACCAAAACCAATCGCTCCCCAAAGCAATCATAAACTCCTCATCTATCGCAGCTTGTGTGGTCGCATCAAAGTTGTTTTTGAGCCTATCGTAGAGATTTTTGGTACCATCAAGCAGCTCCCACGCCAAATTTTTGTCACGGCTACCTATCCATATATCAAAATTACCGTTGATCCAACTCCCACTTGCAATGGTATCAAGAGAGCCAACGGCAAGTTGAGGATACTCTTCAATCTCATCGTACAAGAGCGTTTGACACCACTCCTCTTGTGCTAACATCGTATATAAAGCATCAAAAAAGTCCATGGCGTTGTTGGGATAAAACTCCCATGCGTTTTCGCCGTCTAAGATAATCGAAACCACCATCGAATCGTGTCCGCTAAGATAGATGTTGCGTAGATGCTCGACAAAGTGCCGTGCTGCCTCTTTGGGGTCTTTGCGTGAGTACTCAAAGCCTATCAAATCGCTTAGATAGTGGTCTCTAAAGAAGAGATGGATGCTTTTACCCTCCTTGGAGGTGTAGGCATAGGGCTTGAAGAGTTCGTTTCGATGAATGCTTTTGAGACTTTTAAACAAAATCGCCTCATCGCTGCACGCCCACTTGATACCCTTGTCAATCAAAAGTTCAAGAGTGGCTTGACTCACACTCCCCTCAGATGGCCAAATGCCTTTGGGTTTGTGACCAAACAGCTCCTCATAGAGCTTGATAGCACGGCTCATATTGAGAGCGGCGTACTCTTGATAGGAGGCTTCGCTTCGGGGCAATACAACACTCGCTTTTGCCTCTTTGGCACTCTTGCGATCCATCAAAAGTGGCAAAATAGGGTGGTAATAGGGGGTGGTTGAGATGGCGATTTGTTTTTTGGTGCTTAGATTTTTGTAGTAGGGGATTACTTTTTCCATAAAGTTCAAAAGTGCATCAATCAATGCGATTTTTTGAGCATGTTTAAATCCTCTCTCTTGGGTCAAAAACTCTTGAACAATGCGAGAATTTTGACGCAGATAGTTGCCGCACCAACTGAGCAAAAAAAGCACTTGTGCATCGAGTATCTCGGCGTGTGAAAAGTTTTTGAGAGTCCGTTCGTTGCCAACGTATTTAAGATAGAGTTCATAATAGCGACCCAAAGGTTTAATCATCTGATCAACATTGGCAGCAAAAATATAGCTCCCCAAAAGAGCCAAATCGTTTTGGTTGAGCGACATAATATCGTATTTGAGTGTGGTAATAAGCTTATCTTTGGATTTATCTTGGCAATAGCTCTCAATTTGTTCAAGCAAAGAGGGAACAAGATTAAAAGTAGCCTTAATGGTAGGGTGTTTGCTAAGATACCACGGCATATCGTAGTAGTCTTTGATAGTGTGCAAAAATACCCACGGCATAAGCGTAGCATTGGCTTGTGAATCCTTATAATAAGGCTGGTGCATATGCCACAAAAAGGCAAGATAGAGTTTTTTCATCTGTATATCCATTTTTTACTACTCGCTCCACCTCTTCCTAAGAGTGTGAAATAACTGCTAAAAAAGTGCTTCGACAAGCTCAGCACGAACGGTTTTACGCTATCCGTTCACCCTGAGCCTAGTCGAAGGGTTTATTTTTTCGCACTCTCTTCTGAGGCGGAGCGAGAAAGCTTTGCCTTTTGTGATAAAAGGTTTCATTCACTAATCCACTGCTCAATTTTGTCTTGGTATTGATAGAAGATTTTACCCGCATTTTTAGCATCTTCGGCTTGGACGTAGAGATTGAGATACTCTTGGTGTTGGTCGGGTACCATCAATATCCACTCCTCATCGCTCACCCAAATTTTGACTCCATCGACGGAAGAGGTGCGTTTATCTTTGCCATCTTCAAGGAATTTACGCATGATTTTGCCCTTTTTGGTGCTAGGACAAGGAATATTACCCCCTTGGAAGATAAACTCAGGCAAACCTTTAATTACTTTGGAGATTTTTTGTTGCGATTTTTGAATCAGTTCAAGGACTTTGATACTCGCATAGACGGCATCTTTGTTGAGTCCAAATTCACTAAAGGCAAAATGCCCATCGGTATCGGCAATAAGGTCATACTCTTGAAGATTATCGGCTTTGAAGTTGCCAAACTTTTCTCGCACCACTTCGATGTTGGGATATTTGATAAAATCAGGCGCCCATGCAGGGAGTAAGGCTCTAAGAGGCTTATCGGTTGTGATATTGAGCAGTTCAAGGATTGTCAAAAGCAAGATATAGTCATAGACCAAATTGCCTTTGTCATCGACGAGTTGGAGTTTTTGACCGTTGGGATAGATAATAATCCCGCAATCCAAATTGAGCGATTGGACGATTTTTTGGAGATTCTCTTGCGATTGTACCAAATTGTTCGCACCGCCCTTTTCGTTTTTGTAGGCGTTTAGCGTAATATTATCAATGCCCAGTTCATGCAAAATTTGCGGATAGGTATCAGCGGTAGAACCGTGCATAATATCAACGGCAATTCTAAGTTCACTGGAGGCAAATTGATTTTTTTGAAAATTGCTTTGGAGGCGTTGAATGTAGCGTTCTTTGACAAACATATCTTCATAAACCTCTCCAATATCTTGATAGTTTACCCGTCTAAAGTTCTCTCTAAAGAAGATACGCTCAATCGATTGAGCCAATTTGGTATCGATACTAAGCCCCTCATGCGTTGAAAAAACAATTTCAGTTATTTCAGGTTCATAGACCGATTGCCGAAAGTGAATACCCGCAGCAATATTCTCGTTTTGGTACAAGGCGTGACGCATAACGTTGGAGGGGATATTGAAGAGATTGATGACATTGATACCCGTTGAGAGCATACCGCTTACAAAGGCACGTTTGAGCATTCGTGAGCTGTTGTGATAATCTCGTGAGATATAGACCGATGAGCCTACAGGCAAGATAGAACCAAAGGATTCGGCAAGTTTGGTGGACATTTGAGCCGAAAGTTCGATATTGGTTCTACCCATTACCACGCCGTTTTCAAAGATAGAGGATTTGTATTTGTTACCCCAAATCACATTGGTACTTACGACGGCTGAGGGTTCAATGACCTTATCGGGCCACATGATAACATCTCGCTCAAAGGTGACTTTTTTGTTGATTTCACAATTTTCCGCTACAATCACCCCAAAAGCGACTTTGACCTCATCTTTGACGATGTTGTCGTTGCACAATACGGCGTTGTGAAGTTTGACTTTGGAGCCTATTTGCACATCGTGCCACAAAACGCTATCGAGAATTTCGGAGTGTTTTTTGACGACTGTGTTATCACCAATAGAGCAGTTTTCAAGCGTTACACCCTCACCAATCTCTACATTTTTGCCCAATATTACCGTGCCTTTGATACGGATTTTTTCATGGAGGATTACCCCCTCTTCCATATAGACCACTCCTTTATCAAACACCTTCATCTCGCCTTTGATAGGAAGCTCTATTGCTTTGGCAAAAATATCTTTATAGACATCTCGGTAGCTTTCGGGATTGCCTACGTCTCTCCAGTAGCCTTGGAGTGAGAATCCCCACAAGGGTATATCTTCACGCATCAATTTAGGAAAGAGGTCTTTGGCAAAGTCGAAATTTTCACGGTAAGGAATATAGTTTAAAATTTCAGGTTCAATCATGTAGATACCTGTATTAATCGTATCACTAAAGACCTCGCCCCAGCTTGGCTTTTCTAAGAATTTTTCGATTCTATCCTCTTCATTGGCAATCACCACACCAAATTGAAGCGGGTCTTCTACCGATGTGAGTGTGATAGTAAGTTGTGAGTTTTTTTGTTGGTGAAAATCGGCTATCTTTTTAAAATCAAAATTGGTCACCAAATCGCCGCTTACAATAATAAACGTCTCATTCAAAAACTCTCGTGCAAAAGCCACCGCCCCTGCTGTACCGTAATCATCATCGGGCAGATAGTAGGTAATATCTACTCCCAAATCTTTGCCATCACCAAAGTGATTTTTGATAATATCGGGCTTAAAGTAGAGTAAAACCGCTATTTGGGTAATGCCCAACTCATCTCGGAGCTTAATAATAGTATGCTCCATCATGGGTCTATTTAAAATCGGTAACATCGGTTTGGGTATCGAGTTGGTAAGGGGTTGGATACGTGTTCCAAAACCACCAGCTAAAACAATTGCTTTCATATTTCTATCCTTTCATTTTGATTATCACTACTCCATGTGGTAGAGATGTTTAAGAGTTGTCGATTCTTCTCATAGATGAGATGCATAGAGTGAAGAATCTTTTTGAGTATTATGACGGTATCGACCACAAAAGGGCCTTTGTTGAGCATAATACAATCGGCCCTTTGGGCAAAAGCAGCGTCAATAACCTCCGCTCGTGTGGGGAGATTGTTTTTCATTTTGCCTTCGAGTATTTGCGTAGCGTAAATCACAGGCACCAAAGCCGATTCGCAAATATCAAAAATCTCCTCTTGGATATAGGGCAGATTATCAAATCCTACCTCAATCGCCAAATCTCCCCGTGCTATCATCACGCCGTAATTGGGACGTTTGAGGAGTTGCGCCAAAAGAGAGGGGAGGTTTTTTACGCCTCTTTTGGTCTCAATCTTGGGGACTATGGCGATGTGCTCTTTGCCTTTGTGATCGAGTATCTCTTGTACTATCTCTATATCTTTGGCGTTTTGGGCAAAAGAGATACCAATCAAATCGGCAAAATCAATCACGCCAAAGAGATTTTTTTTATCTTCATGGGTAATAGCGCAAATATCCAGATGGGTATTGGGGAAATTAATCCCTTTTTGGGCTTTGAGCAAAGTACCCGTAGCTTTTGCCAACGTAATCTTAAGCACGACTCCAATAGGAAGTTTTTGGGTTACAATAGCCCCAATTTTGCCATCATCAATAAAAATGCTATCTTCAAGCTTGATGTACTCAAATATCTCTTTGTTGGAACACTCCACAATGGCTGCATAGGTTTTGTTTTCATAGACAAAATCTTTTTGAGCTACTTGCTTGTGAGGGGTCAAAATAATCTCATCGTTTTGAAAAAGACGCACCGCATCCTCTTCGTAGCGTAAATTGTGAAGTTGGCTCAAACGTTTCTCTTTGGGGGAATAGAGCAGGGTTTGGCTATCAATCAAAACCTTTTTGTGGGGGCGAATGGTGATACGTTTTTTATCTTTGTGAAGCCTAAAGGTGTGAAGTATCTGCTTTTCATTATCCATCATCTTAATGGTGTGCCACTTGTCACGACACCGTGCATAAAAATCATCTTCTACTACAAGAGTGGCACTTGTATCGCTCGTGGGATTGGCTTGGGTTAGGGCTGCTTGATGGCTTTGGGGTAGAATTTCAACTTCAACTTCAACTTTTTTTGAACCTATTTTAAAAGGGCTAAAGTGTTTTTCAAATGCACCTGTTCGGTTTTTGGGACCTGCTAAATCGACATAGATTTTGGTATCTTTGTTTTGTTTTTGGTTTTGTTCTTTGATAAAAAGTGCCATTTTTATCCACGCACCCAAATCATCGTGAGCGGTATTGATACGCAAAACCGAGACATCTTGGGCAATGAAATCTTTGATAAGCTCATCGGATTGAGCAGCCTCTGAGGGCAAGGTGACCATTACTTTGGTTTTGTAGTGTTCATCATCGCTCGTGCCAAAAATTTTGGCGTTGTGTTTGAGTATCTTTTTGGCACTTTTGAAATCCAAATAATCATGCTCATCGGGGGTTTGCGGTTTGCCTAAAAGCTGTTCGAGAATTTTGATATTTTGATGAATCGAACTCATCACACACGTTTGCGAACGCCCCAATGAAGAGAGACCTATGGAGGTAAGCTCTTCTTGAATAGCCGTTAGATTAAAGTTACGCAAACTCACATAATCGCTAAGATTGTTTTGCCAAAGGTGCGTTTGTTCTTGGTCTCTTTGTGCGAGTATCTCTCTTTTTAGCTCCAAAAGCTCTTCGAGGAGTCTCTCTAACTTGCTTAGATTCATGCGTGCACAAGCCTTTTGACCAAATCAATCAAATTGGGATCAATGGCATATTTTTGGGAATTGACGTGTTCAATCGTAACAAACTCAAATCGAGCGTTTTTATAGACGATTACGTTGGCACATTGATCGTTTGCAAGGAGATAATCAATAGCATAAGTGACAAATTGAGAAGCCATTAAGCGGTCATGGACGGTTGGATTGCCACCCCTTTGGACATGCCCCAAAATAGTAGCGCGTGTCTCAATGCCTACCTCATGGGAGAGCCAATCGACTATCTTTTGGGTTTGACCCGTACCCTCGGCTACAATGGCTACGATATAGATTCTTCCATTGGCAATCTCGGCTTTGAGCTGTTTGCCAATCTTATCCAAATCGTAGGCAAGTTCTGGGACGATACACACCTCTGCCCCACTGGTAATAGCCGAAACTACCGCCAAATAACCGCAATCTCGCCCCATCGTCTCGACCACACACGCTCTTCTAAAAGAGGCGGAGGTATCTCGTATCGCATCAATGGCTTCACGAATGATATTGAGTGAGGTATCAACCCCCAAACAGTAATCCGTACCAAAAATATCGTTATCAATCGTAGCGGGAATACCCACGAAACTAATCCCAAAATCGTGATGAAATTGATTGAGCGCCCTAAATGAGCCATCTCCTCCCAAAATAACAATACGGGTAATGCCGTGCTTTTGGAGGTTCTCGTAGGCTTGTTTGCGGTATGCGTACTCAAAAAAGCGTTTGGAGCGAGAGGAGCGTATCATTGTCCCTCCCTCGTGCATCATGCCTGCTACATCTCGATAGGTTGCCGCTTGAATCTTTCCATCAATAAGCCCCTCCAATCCATCATAGATAAAATAGGGTTTTAAATTATGGTGCAAAGCATAATCAACAAATTGTTTGATAGCAGGGTTCATCCCAGCACAATCTCCGCCTGAAGTCATAATTGCTATTGCCATGGTTGCTCTCTTTTAGGCTTGAAATTTTTTAACTAAAATATCTTTGCCCAGTTCAACACCGGGTTGATTGTAGGTATTGACCCCCATCATCGCTCCCGTAATGGATGTTAAAAGCTCAAAATAGGCAATTAAAGCACCGATATTCTCTTCATTGGCTCTACTAAGTGAGATTTTATCGGCAACCACACCGCTATCCATGACGCTTTGCATTGTAGCGTCGCATTGGGCATTGATAAGCTTCCCAAAGCTGTTGCCGTTGATGTAGTCTGCTTTTTCGATGCGTTTGAGTGAAATATTGGGGATGGTAATATCCTCCTCGAAATCATCAATATTCATAAATGTCACACTCTTATTGCGAGGTCCTTCGATGATGAGTTGCAAAAAGGAGTGCTGATCTACCGAACCCGTAAGCCCAATAGGCGTAAGTCCCACACGGTTGCCTTGGGTATCGATTTTGCCCAATGATTCGCCCCAAAGCTGTACATACCATTTGGAAAAATCTTCAAGCAAGTTGGAGTAAGCAAAAAGGACATTGATAGAGAGTGTTTGGTTGTTGGTATAGAGATAATAAGCTTTTTGAAGCAGATGCTCCTCTTGACGCTCAAAAAATCTATCAATTAAATCACCTGCACCCTTAAGCAACGCCTCCACATCGTATCCCATAAGAAAAAGCGGCACGATGCCAACGGCACTCAAAACCGAAAAGCGTCCCCCTACGTTGCTGGGCATATTAAACTCTTTGATACCGTACTCTAGGGCAAATTGAGACAAAATTGAACCAGGATCGGTAATAACAATGAGTCGTTTGGCATCGTCTGAAGCAAAATCAAAATCCAAATACGCCACAATAGCCTTGAAAGTAGAGATAGTCTCAATCGTCCCACCCGATTTGGAGATGAGGATAATAGCCAAAGACTCTTTTTGAAGCTTTTTGAGTTTGGATGCGATATCAACGGGGTCGGAGTTTTCAAAAAATATTAGCTCTTTGGCGTTGGTACGTTTGTGACAAAGCAACGAATCAATCGCTTTAGCCCCCAACGAAGAGCCACCAATGCCCACAACCACCACCGTTTGAGCTTCCATTAGCACACTGTTATCTTGCGTATAAGCCTTAAGCTCATGAATCACCTCTTGTGAAGTAACGGGAAGTTTGTAGTAGCCAATCTCACCGCTTTGGCACTCGTGTTGCACCTTTGTAAAAGCATCCTCAATCACGTGATTGGTATCTGTTGTTTCATAAAAATTTGTTGGTCTGTGAAAGGTTATCATAACTCATCTCCTGCTCTTTTTTTTATCTTAACATTTTTTGATTACATAATAGTCTCAAACGAAACCTATTTTATCTCACTCCACGACATATTCAATTTATCGTTCGTACTGAGCTTGTCGAAGTACATCAAACTCAAGACCCTTCGACAAGCTCAGGGTGAACGGATACGATATTTTTTACTCTGTCGTGGAGTAAGCTATTTTATAATCAACTTGTCTGAGTCTTTACAGTAATATTACTATAAATTTCTTTATTTTCTCATAAAATAAGCAAAACTTAGCATAATAATTGATGGAAGTTATGCTCTAAAGTTTGAAAGTTAAATATAAATTAGAAATCTACAGCACAATTACCACAAGTCAAATCACCGCAACCCTTGTTCTAGTGCATCTACTATCTCCCTTTGCAAAACCTCTCTATCGACACTTTGTATATCTAAAACATGGACATAGAGAGAGTCACCATCGAGTTCTAGGGTGATAGTGCCAGGGGTTAGAGTGATGGCATTGGCTAAGAGGAGCTTGTCGTGATTGGTTTTTAGGGTGGTTTTGAGCTTGACTATGCCCGTATTAATAGGGAGTTTGGGGTTGAGGACTATTTTGGCTACTTCTATGTTTGAGGCTATGAGGCTTTTGAAAAAGAGCGGTGCAAAGTGTAAGTATTGACGGATGATACTTGCTAATTCAAAGCTTCCACTAGGAGTAAAGTAACGAGCCACCACAAAGGCAACGACTGCCCCTACTGCCAACTCTTGGATATCGAGTGAGTTGGTAAGTCCCATCCAAACCAACAACAAAAGTATAAATTTTCCTATCATCACTTATCCTTTGGGAAATACAAAAAGTTATCGGCTTTATCGTCCGCCCAGATACACTCATTTTCCAGTTTGAGCGAATTGGGTGGGCAAACATCGGTACAGAGACTGCACCAGCAGCAACGACCGTAATCTATACGAGGGATACACCCACTGGCATTTTTTGGATTGACATCTTTGGCTATCGTTACCATGTCAATTGCCTCATTCATACAAACATCTTGGCAGTTGGCACACCCTATGCAGTCGGCTAGTAGGTTGGTATGAAAACCTCTGTAGCCATCTATCTGCTCTTTTTTTACTTCAGGATAACAGATGGTTTTGGGGTGTTCAAAGAGCTTTTTGACGGCCAAAAACGGGCTGAGAGTCCCTTTTATATCAGGTGAAAATTGCATCTTTATCGCTCCATTTCGGGTGGGCAAATACCCAGTGAGTTCATAATGAGAGCCACATTGGATAGCTCTTCATCTACCAATAGATTTTCGAGTAGCGTAAAGCCATGAATGAGTGAGGGACCTTTGACTTGCATTCGTCTAATAAACTCTGAGCCATCCCCTGCCATATAGTAGCCAAACTCTCCACGAGCCGATTCAGTAGCTACATAAATATCCTCTTTTGGGAGTTTAAACTTGCGATGTTTTGGGAGCTTTTGCATGATAGCTCCCTCGCTGGGCATCTGAGCTATTACTTGTCTAAGTATCTTGATAGACTCTACCATCTCACCTCTTCGTACCAACGCACGGCTATAGACATCGCAACCCTCATACGTAGGTATCTCAAAATCAAGCTTATCATAAACAAGATAGGGGTTATCTCGCCGCACATCTCGCTCTATTCCGCAACCTCGAAGGACTTGCCCAACATAGCCATTTTTGAGGGCTTCATCTCTATTGACCACGCCCACGCCTATTGCTCTCTTTTTGAAGGTACTGTTTTCAAAAAAGATACTATCATAAGCAAGAAGTCTCCCCTCTAGGTAGTCCAAAAGCTGCGCTAACTTCTCCAAAAATCCATTAGGCAACTCTCGCCTAACGCCACCTGGGTAGATATACATATGATAGACTCGCCCACCTGTTAGCTCCTCAAAGAGATCAAGTATCAAGTCTCTATCGTAAACACTCCATTGACCCACGACTCCTAGTCCAATAGAGCCACTTTGTCCACCCATCCATAGCATTTGGGCGGCTAGTCTCGCCATCTCTAGCACCATGACACGGATATATTTTGCTCTTTGGCTTATCTCTATACCTGCCAAACCCTCGACGGCTCTAGCGAAATTTTCCTCATTTGGGTCTGGTTCGGGGACGCAGATGCGACACACTATCGTAAAGGCTTGAATGATGGTTCGTCGTTCGATAAGTTTTTCAAAGCCTCGGTGGAGGTAGCCCACATGCGTCCTGGCCCCTTTGATGGTCTCGCCTAGAAGGTCTAGCTCCATGCTCATGTTGCCTGTGATACCTGGGTGTTGCGGGCCATGGTATATTTTGATGAGTCTATTGTCGTTATTTTCCATCTTTTGACTCCTTCGCCTGGGCTTTTCTTCGTTTTACCTCTGCTTTGACATCTTTGTTGTCTTCTCTTCCTATCCTAAAGTCAAAATGCTCATTGACATAGGCTAATGTATCAAACTCCCTGCGAAGTGGCGGTATCTCATTCCAGTTTTCCAAAGCAAAATCATAGAGTGTGTCGTTGCCTCTAAAGTTGATACCGTACATCTCGTGAAGGTCACGCTCCATCACCTGAGCTTGTGGATAGAGGTTGAGGAGTGTGGGCAAAGAGCAATGCACTCTACTGATGCGTACCTCTACCATAAGGTTTTTATCCCTCTCCTTGGTGGTAAGGATATAGTTGAGAGCAAACACCTCATCCTCTATCCAATCGGTACAGGCTATTTGCGAGAGGGTGATAAAGTTGCTGTTGATGGAAACAGAGGAGAGTATCTCTACAAGCTTATCGGACTCTATCTGGAGCTTGTAGAGTCTCGGAGCTTTCTCTACTATCTCGTAATGTTTTTTCAAAAATTCTATCATTGGTTCATCCCTGCAAAGTTCTCTTCAAAGGTTGGAGTAGTGTTTTTGCCAAATATCTTCTCTTGGTTGGCTCTATAGAAAGCATTGTTTTCTCTGTATTGGATATAGCCTGCCTCGCTTTTGGCGTTTCTGATATTGTCTTGGAGTTTGACAAAGCCCTCGATAAGTGCTTCGGGTCTGGGCATACAGCCGTTGATGTACATATCTACAGGAAGATACTCATCGAGCTTTTTGATGGTGTTGTAGCTATCCCAATACATACCGCCGTTGATGGTACAACTCCCTAATCCTATGACATACTTTGGTTCATTCATCTGTTCATAGCTTCGTATTACTCGTTTGAGTGTTTTGTAGGAGCAGTAGCCTGAGACGATGAGAATATCGGCTTGTCTAGGAGTCGCTACGCCTACGACACCGAGTCGCTCTATATCGTAACGACTCGTAAAGATAGGAGGCATCTCTATCGCCCCACAACCTGTACCATAAGCTAGGACAAACATACTCCTTGCACGAAACCAATCGACGGCTTTTTGAATGATGCTTTGTGTATTTTTGATGGAGTACTCTTCATTGTCCAAAACTTTTTGTTGGTCTATAAATCCCTCTTGGGTATTTTCTGGCATACTTTTTCCTTTATACAAACAGAAGTCCAACTAGGGCAATACCTGTCGGAACTCTTACTAAAAACTCAACACTCTGTGCGGTAGTAAATCTCGCATAGACATTACCTACCAACACTGCCACCAAAAAGAGTACAAAAGTTTTGGCGACTAGCTCCACAAGACTCTGCGCCCCTCCCAAAAAGAGATTCACCATCAAAAGAAGCTTTGCAAATGAAAAGATAGCACTTTGCGAGAGAGCAATAGCAAAAAACTTTCCACTAAACTCTGTAGCAGGTCCACTGTAAACCTCTTGGGGTGCGCCGACGACATCAAAGGGAGATTTGCCCATAAATCCCAAAAATGAGATAAATGCCCCAATAAAGAGCAGCGGATGGGTAAATGCGTTGTAGCCCTCACTTTGGTTGGTCATAATGACACCAATATCCGCACTATGGTTGGCTATCATAAGCCCGATAGCAGCGATATAAAAGGGTAACTCCAGCCCGATAAGGCGTGTCAAACCTCGTGTGATACCCATGACTCCAAAAGGATTGCCGTTGCTCCCTATACCCATAGCATTGCCCAAAGGTTCCAAAACCATGAGGTAAAGCACGAGGATAAGATTGCCGTATTGGCTCAAACCCACTAGATGCTCACTCCCATTGAGATAGGGAATAAAGAGGAGAGTTGTAATAGCCCCTATCATCATGATGATAGGTCCTGCATAAAACATCCAACCAAAGTTGGTCGAGTTCTCTTTGAGAAAGAGTTTGATACTATCAAAAAAGGATTGTGCCAGTGAGGGACCAAATCTACCGTGAACTCTTGCAGAGATATTTCTGTAGAGTCCATAGTATAAAAATCCAAAAATATACGCCAATGCTATCATAGCAAGCGAATCCAAAAACATTATCTCACCCCCAAAAAAAGTAAAATGGTAAAAAAGAGCAAGATAAAGAGTCCAATATATTGCGTGCCTAGGCTGTAGAGTTTTTTGACCATGACTGAACTATCACCACTGAGTTTGGAGATATGCTCCCAGTATGTGGCAGTGCTATTTTCTAAAATCACTCTGATAAAGCTGATGCGTCGTAGCTCCTGTCCCATGCCGTAGCCATAGTGGAGATTGTTTTGTGGGTCGGGAGTTTCGCCACAGTAGCTGATGTCGTATCTATCTCTCACTTTGACCGCTTTGCTCCTCATGGATGTCACTAGTAGCAAAATGAGTGCAAAAACAAGCCCAAAGAGTCCCATGAGAACTCCACCGTTGAATGATGCAAAGGCTGTGTGGAGTTCAAAGAGGCTACTGTAGCTACTCACCTCAAAGCCAAGAGAGCCTAGGATAGGGTTGAACAGTGCGATACCAAGTGATGGCAAGATACCCAAAAGTACCAAGATGATAGCTGCTATAAACTGAGGAATATAAAAACTCATAGGAAGCTCTCTGTATCCCTCTTTGTCGCCACTTGCTTGTCCTAGGTAAATACCATAGATGAGCTTGTAGCAGTAGAGAAAGGCGGAGGCAGAGCTAAACATCACAGCTACGAGTAGGAGTGCTTTTTTCTTCTCTAGTAGTGTTGTATAGATGAGAAACTTGCTGTTGAATCCCCCGAGTGGAGGCATGCCTGCGAGGGCTATGATACCGATGAGCAGGAGGATAAAGAGGGCAGGGTAGTCATAGAGGAGATTGCCTAGTTGGCTAAACTTTGTCTTGCCTGTGATATAGATGATAGAGGCGATATTGACAAAGAGCAGGAGCTTGACTAGCGTGTGAATGATGGTGTGATAGAGTCCAGCCTCGATACCACTCCCCTCCAAGAGAGCTAAAACAGTGACGATATAGCCTATCTGAGCGATAGAGGAGTAGGCTAAGAGTCTTTTGAGTTCCTCTTGTGAGATGGCTTTGAAAGTGGCTACAATGGAGGTAATGACACCCAACCACGCAAGTATATCAAAAAGTGAACCGTGAAGGTATCTATAGCCTATAATTTGCGAAAAGATGACAATAAAGAGAAATATCCCAGCTTTTGAGATGATGGCACTTAGTATCGCTGAGAAGATATGGTCAGACTCCTCGTAGGTATCAACCACCCAGTAGTGAAAGGGCATAATACCTGATTTGATAGCGATGGTGACAAAAAGCAAAAGCGTTATCGGCACACGCAACGCCTCTGGTACTTTGCCAAAATCAATCTCGCCGTAGAGTGTCGTACCTGCAAAAGCAACGATAAGGACGATAGCCCCAAGGAGTGCAAAACCTGCTGCGAGGTTAAAGATAATATATTTTTGCAGCGTCTCTATCCTAGCACTTTTGGCGATGATAAAGTAGCTACTCCAGCTCATAATCTCCCACCCTACAAAGAGTGTAATAAGGTCACTGGCATAAAATATAACTCCTAATGATGCAAAGAGGAGTATATGCAACGGCAAATCCCTCCTCTCGTTTTTAATCAAAAGCAAAGAGGCAAAGACGATGAGTGTCAAGCCAAAAAAGAGATTGCCCAGTGGGGTCATGGCAAAGTTAAACATGGCTACCTCCTATAAGTGTTGTTGCGACGACCTTGCAAACCGCAAGAAGAGTATCGGGGAAAATACCAAAATAGACGATAGCAGTCGCCATAAGCGATAGCAGTGCTTTGTGCAAGAGAGGTATTGATAGGCTCTCTTTTGTTTCATCTCCACCTCTGGCGTATCCCAAAAGTCTAAAGAGGTAAGCAGCCTCCACGAGAGAGACTAGCAAAATCACCCCTATCAGGAGATACCCACCACTTAGAGCCAAGCCCTTGAGTATGGTAAGTTTGGCAATAAATCCACCAAATGGAGGCAATCCCAAAAGCGAGAGAAATCCAATGGCAAAGATACTCATCAAAAAGAGTGAGCCAAATCGCCCAAAAATCTCTACCTTTGTGCTATGAAACTGCTGCTTTAAGATATCAAGAGACAAAAAGAGCATGAGTTTGGTGATAGAGTGAAGAGCTATCAAAAATATCGCTCCACTCACGGCTGTAACATTACCCGATGAGAGTGCTATAAAGAGTATCCCTATTTGACCGAGTGTGGAGTAGGCAAATATCCTCTTTAAATCCTTGCTTCCCAATGCGGAGAGTTCGGCAACAGCAAAAGAGATAGCACCAATAACCGCCAAAAAGGTTAGCTTTTGACTCTCCACGCCAAGCATATAGGCGATATGAAAAAAGAGAAAGATGTAGGCTTTGGAGAGTGTGGCACTAAAGAGTGCGTTGATTTGGTTGCCGCTGGCTTGATAGATATGAGCAACCCAAAAGTTGAGAGGAAAAATCTCCGCCTTGACACCAAACCCAATAAAGAGTGAGAGCAAAATCAAAAACTGCGTATGCGTCTCAATCGTAGCAAATCTCTGACCGATAGTCACCAAATCGAGCGAACCGATGCTAAGGTAGATACTTATAATAGCAATAAGGAGAAAGATAGAAGCTGCAAATCCGATAATCATATAACGAATCGCCCCACTGTAGGCTTGTTTGTCTCGTCCCAAAGAGGTGAGAATATAAGCCGTGACACTTGCCATCTCGAAAAATATATAAATATTGAATATATCCCCACTCAAAACAAGCCCCATGAGACTTGCTAGAAGTATATTATTGAGAATAAATCTCTCTTTGCTGTTCTCGCCGCCCAGATTGTAGAGCGAGAGGAGTGTCATGATAGTGATAAAAAGTATCACAAAAAAGAGCGATGCACTATCAAGCACAAAGGAGATACTCAGAGCCGAATCAAAGGAGATATTCTCACGCATTGGCAAAGCAGAGATGAAACCAATAGCAAGTCCAAGGAGTGCAAGGTTGAGAGCTACGGAGAGATATTTGAGATACTCTCTAAAAAAGGGTGCCAAAAATGAGGCAAGGAGCGGCAAAGCCACGAAATAGACCAAACTCATGACTCTTCTCCCAATTCATTCATCTTGTCTATATCCAAATTGCCCGTGAGTTTGAAGTAATTGACAACAAAAGAGAGCGAGAGTGCCAAGACCGCAATGGCGATAACGATGGTTGTAAGTATCATCGCTTGCGGTACGGGATCGACCATATTTACGCCAAACTCTGTCACCTTTTGCGTGACAATGGGGGCATCTTTGCCAACTTCAAAGTGCATGCCTATGAAGTACAAAAAGAGACTTGCCTCAGCGATAGATAGAGAGAGAAATATTTTGAAGAGATTTTTTTTGCTCATTGCACCAATCAAACCAATAGCCAAAAGCAAAAATGCACCGATGGTAATAACTCCATGCAAAAAAGGTGTTTGGTTGAAACTATCTAACATCTTTTATCCTTATGAAATACTCAACAAGAGTACTAATCTCAGCAGAGACTTTGAGTCCTACAAATATATAGATGAGCGGTATCACGCCCCCACTCCACAGTTTGCCCAACGTGCCTAGCGGCAAGAAATTACCAAAGAATCTATCGACAAGCAAAAGACCCAAAATACCAACGAGGACAAATCCAGCACCACTGAGTGCCTCTACGAGAGTAGTCATTTTGTGATTTAGCTTAAACTCATTGTTTTTGGCCAAAAACATCAGCAAAAAACCACTTGCAATGACCACGCCACCTTGAAATCCACCCCCAGGCGAGAGGTGACCATGAATGATAATATAGAGTCCAAAGAGGATGATGAGAGGAAAAAGCATATCGGCTCCTATTTTAAGGAGGGCATTGTCGTAGCTAAAGATATTCTCTTTCTCTTGCAGTCTCTCTATCCCCAAACCAATCCCAAAAATAGACAAAAAGAGTATCGTAACCTCCCCTAGTGTATCAAGCCCCCTAAAGTAGGTGACTACCGAAGTGACGGCATTGGCGCTTTGTGTGGTGGTTTGGTTGATAGCCAAAAGCTCACTGCCCAGTGAACCAGAGAGGGGTTGAAAGCTCAGCAATATGCCCAAGAGCAAAATAGTCATGATGGATACGAGCAGTGAAACCACGATGGTTTGTACTCTAATTTCTCTTTTTGGATTCATACGTTGCGCCCCTTTTTACTAATCTGTAGGAGTGTTACCAACAAGACAACACCACTCGTCCCCACACCTATCACCGCTTCCGTTAGAGCTACATCGGGTGCGCTAAAGAGGACAAATAAGACAGCACTGCCCAAACCAAACCCCATAAATAAAATCACACTATGAGCCAAATCGTTGTTGGATACAATAAAAATAGCCAAGAGAATAAGCATTGCAAAAATGCAAAGTACAATAAGCCCTATCATTTTTGCTCTCCCAAATCATCTATGCCGCTCTTGTTTAAAAAGCCATTTTTGAGATAGCTACTACGAGCCAAGATAGACGATGAGAGCGGGTTGGTGAGGAGTATAAAAAGCCCCAAGAGCGAGAGCTTGAACCCAAGCGATGGGTCTAAAAATATCGCTCCTAGTATCACGAGCAGACTGCCCAAGGTAGAGGCTTTTGTGCCTGCGTGCATACGGGTGATAGTATCGGGCATACGCAACAGCCCAATCGCACTGATTATCAAGAGCAGTGTACCCAAAAACATAATAAAAAATCCAATACCATCAAGCATCATCGCTCCTTATCACATTGAATCGTGCAAAAACAATCGTACCCACGAAGCCTATGAGAGCAAAAACAAAAGCTATATCCAAATAGATGCTATCTTTGATGGTCACAGACATAACCACCAAGAGTGATACTGCGATAATCCCCATCGTATCAAACGCCACAACTCTATCGGTGAGATGGGGTCCTATAAGAAAGCGAATAAACGAGAGGAGTATTGCAAAAAGAGTCATAATAATGAGAAATAGAGCCATATAAGTAACCTTGCTTTAGTATTGTATATTTTGACTTTAGATTATAGTAGAAATATATATCATTATAATAACAGATATTAGACAAGATTTGGCTTTAAATGCAAAAGAAAATTACAATGAAGCGGGATAGTTATTCGTTACGAAACAAGAAATATATCTTACTCCACGACAAAGCAAAAAAATATCGTATCCGTTCACCCTGAGCTTGTCGAAAGGTCTTGAGTTTGATGTACTTCGACAAGCTCAGCACGAACGATAAATTGAATATGTCGTGAAGTGAGGAAATATATTTTAAAAATAGAAATAATTGTCATAATAAATAGGATAGAGTTATGCTATACTCTTTGGAGAAGATTTATATTTTGGAGCTATTAGATGAAAACATCCCTACTTTTTGGTATCCACTGCCATCAGCCTATTGATAATTTTGACCATGTTGTTTATGAGATCATCGAAAAATCCTATAAGCCCTTTTTTCAGGTTTTGGAGGGATTTCCCGAGTTTAAATGCTCGATACATTTTAGCGGTTGGATATTGGAGTTTGTTTACAAAAATGACCCTGAACTGTTTGCTTTGATGCAACGACTCTCTCCTCAATTGGAGTTTTTTACAGGCGGTTACTACGAACCCATTTTGGCATCGATTTCAAGCAAAGATAGAGTAGCTCAAATCGATAAACTCTCACGTTTTATCATCAAGCACTTCAACCAAACACCCAAAGGGCTTTGGCTTACCGAACGTATTTGGGATGACTCTATTATCGATGATTTGGCAAAATGCAACATTGAATACGTCATTGTTGATGATTACCACTTGATAGCCTCAGGACACAATCCCAAAGATTTGCAAGGCTACTTTATGACCGAAAACAGCAACAACTCTATCGCACTTTTTCCCATTAGCAAAGAGCTACGTTACGCTATTCCTTTTACATCCATTGAGAAAACGATGCAAAAACTTCACGACTTTAGAGAGTTTGAGGGCAAAAATGCCGCTATTATCTTTGATGATGGAGAGAAGTTTGGTATTTGGCCTAGAACCTACAAAAGAGTCTATGAGGAGGGTTGGTTGGAGCAGTTTTTTACCCAAACCCTTAACGATGAATCGATTGAGGTGATGACCTATCAAGAGTACTACACCCAAAATCACGCTTTGAGATTGGTCTATTTGCCTACAGTCTCCTATCATGAGATGGGAGAGTGGTCGGTGTTGCGAAATATTAGCAACAATTACCACAAATTGCTTGAACAAGTCGGCGAGGATGAGTATCTCGTGCGTGGAGGCATTTGGAAGAACTTCTTTTTGAAATACAGCGAAAGCAACTGGATACACAAACGCTCCCTAGAACTCTCCAAAGAACGCATCAAAGGCAAAAAATACAAAAAGGCTCTCTTTAAAACCCAATGCAACGATGTATTGTGGCACGGAGTCTTTGGGGGCATCTATCTGCCCAATCTACGAGACAATGCCTATCGTTACATTATCGAGTGCGAAAACCTCAAAGAGATTAAAAACGAGTGCGTTGTCTATGATATTGATATGGATTCCTATTTGGAGTACAAGTTTTATACTCCCAAGCTCCTCACCATCATTAAGCCCAGCCACGGGGGACAAATCGTCGAGCTTGATATACGCAAAGAGTGCTTTAACCTCCAAAATACCCTCACACGCTACCATGAAGCCTATCACGACAAAATCCAAAAAACCGATGAAGCAGAGCTTGAAGCAATGGAAGAACCAGAAGATGAGAGTGCTACTATCCACCACAATCTCCTCACTACGACAGAGGATATTGAACACATCGAGGATTGGTATCTCAAAAAATCCTCCATTGACCATATTGTCGCCGATACGTTGAGCCTTGAAACCTTTAGGACGTGCAGCTTCAAAGAGTACGGCGATTTTGCCAATCAGGCCTATTGCGTGACCGACTCAACCCAAGAGAGTCTATCACTTCAACGCAAAGGCGGCATCTATGCAACGCAAAAATACGATACCACACTTACCAAACATTTTGAGTTTAAAAACGGCAAAATTGCAACTCAAATCACGCTCGATAGCACTTTTGAAACGCCTTGTTATTATGTAAGCGAGTGGAATATACATTTTGCCGATTATGAACGTGTCACGTTTAACGGTGAGCATTTAGGAGAGTCGATGGAGTTGCAAGACTCTGCGCTCATTATCAAAGACCAACATTTAAATAAAACCTTTATTTTTAAATTGGATGAAGTAGGCACGATTTACCTCTATCCCACCAAAAGCATTAGCCAAAGCGAATCGGGGATAGACTACACCATCCAAGGCGTTACGATTGGTTTTGTCAAGCCTTTTGCAAAAACGCTCACCATGACATACAGCTTTGAGGCGGTTGGGTTGGGGTAAAAACCCTAACTAGCGTCGAAATTTTTTGAACACTTGAGCAAAATCAAGCGATAGTTTTTTCTCGTTCCGCCTCTCCTAAGAGTGTGAAATAACTGCCAAAAAAAGTGCTTCGACAAGCTCAGCACGAACGGTTTTACACTATCCGTTCACCCTGAGTCCAGTCGAAGGGTTTATTATTTCACACTCTGTCCCGAGATGGAACGAGAAGGGTATTGATTGCTTTGATTTGCTAGATATAGCCCCACTCATGAAACTTTGGCTTCAAAGAGTTCTCTTTTTCAAAAGCTTTGAAATAGAGATACTCGGGTGCTAAATCCAACTCATCATTCCATTTCAAAGTATAATCAACTCTAAAAGTTTTAAATTTCTCCATATCTTGTAGTTGTTTAAATGGTTTTAGTTTCCCATCAAAAATAAACTCTTTCAAATCAACTACTCCCTCTTTGTCATCATTAAATAGAAGCAGTATTTTATAGTCATCTTGATAATTTGCTTCCACAACACTTAACATAACTTTACTCCTTTTGCTTTAAACCAATGGCTCAATTTTATGCCACTCTCCAGTTTGCTTTAAATCATTCCAATTTTGCATCAATTCACCTTGATGGACTTGTGCCCACTCTACAACAAGACCTAAAACTTTTGATGGAAGTTTACCCTATAGCTACAGCGTAAAAGTTCAAGATTAGACACGACAATCTCCTTTTTTGTCTATTATAGCATAAATCATTTTTTAATTTCGAGAAGCTATAATGGCATCATGAAAAAGAGTAACAACCAGCCTTACAATCCAACCCTACGTTCACACAAAGAGTCTGTAGTAACTCACGATGGAAGCCCTACACTCTATTCGCATGAGTTTAGAGAGCATTATCACTCTACCCACGATGGGGCATTGAGCGAGTCGCTTCACAAACATATTATCCCCGCTTTTGCGTTGAATGCTCACAAAAAACATCTGCGTATTTTGGATGTCTGCTTTGGGTTGGGGTACAATACATTGGCGACGCTTTACTATATCCAAAAGCATCAATTGGATCTTAGCGTTGAGATTGTTTCGCCCGAATTTGACCTAGAACTCATCGGCTCACTCAAAGATTTTCACTATCCCAAAGAGTTTGAAAACCTCAAAGAGATTATTATCACCCTCTCCAAAGAACTAACCTACCATAATCCAAGAGTAGATATTAACATTCTACTAGGTGATGCGCGTGAGAGCATTCCCAAACTTACGCAAAAATTTGACATTGTCTATCAAGATGCTTTCTCTCCCAAAACCAACCCTTTGTTGTGGACGCGTGAGTATTTTGCCGATATTGCTAGGCTTTTGACCAATGATGGTATCCTTACGACCTATTCGACGGCGATTGCAACCCGTTTGGCACTCTTTGAAAACGGTTTTAACATCTATTTACTTCAAAACGATGCCATTCGCAACGCCACTATCGCCTCACTCAATCGACTACACAACATCAAAAAAATTGATATGAGACACAAAATCGCCACCAACCCAAACGCAAAGCCCCTAAGCGACAAAGATTACCTATAATCAATTTTGTTACCATTTTGTTTCCAAAAAGCAATAGAACTGTAACTTTTTACTGCTAATCTTGCGGTGTAAAAATCTATGATTGTAGATTTAAAATTTTTTAATTAAGGAATTGACACAATGAAATACTCAGTAGCATTACTTTCGGCTTTAGCGGCTCTTGCAATCACATCATGCGGAGGCGGAGGCGGTTCAACTACACCAACACCAACTCCAGACACAAACAACACAACTCCAACACCAACTCCAGACACAAACAACACAACTCCAACACCAACTCCAGACACAAACAACACAACTCCAACACCAACTGTTTTGGAAAAATCTACAATTGCAGGTGACATTACTTCTGATACAAAACTTTCAAAAGACAAAATTTGGGTTATTGATGGTTTAGTAGCGGTTAAAAATGGTGCTACACTTACAATTGAAGCAGGTACAATTGTAGCAGGTAAAGATGGTACAGGTGATGCTACATCCTATTTGGTAGTCGATAAAGGTGCTAAAATTATGGCTGAAGGTACTGCTTCAGAGCCTATTATTTTCACATCAGAGTTGGCAGTTAATGCGGAATTGAGTGTTTCTAAGAGCAGAGGACTTACAAAAGTATCGGATTTCAAAAACACAGCAGGTGCTGTAGGTCAGTGGGGTGGACTCACTATCATCGGTAATGCAGGTAATGCACAAGTTAATCCTTATGAAGTAAATTCAGAGTTTGTACCAGGCACAGACAATATGGCGGATAATTCAGGTGTTTTGAAACACATCAAAATCCTTAACTCTGGTATTACTATGGCACAAGATAAAGAGATTAACGGTCTTTCACTTGTAGGTGTAGGTTCAGGTACAACCATTGAAGATATTACCGTAGATCTCTCCGATGATGATGGTATTGAGTTGTGGGGTGGTACTGTAAATCTTACAAATATTACAATCACAAGATGTACAGATGACCACTTCGATATCGACGATGGCTTTAGCGGTGTTGTCAAAAATCTTAACATTACACAAAGCTCAGGTAATGCAGCCATTGAGATGTCTGGTGATACAGTAGCTACTTTTGATGGTGTAAGCATTGTTCAAAATGCTTCAGCAAAAGAGGGTGGTTTATTCTTCAAAAAAGATGGTATCGGTGGTACATTCAAAAATGTTGTTATTATTGATAACGTAGATGATGCTTACGGTGCTATCTATTCTGAAGGTACAGCTGATAGTGCAAATATCTCTTTTGAAAACGTCAAAATTGGTGGTACTGCAAAAACCAAATTTAATGGAGACTCTGCGGCAACATTGGAAGCACTTTTTGATGCAGGAACTGGCAATGACAAAAACTATGTAGCCAATCAAATTCCTGAAAAACAAGAGACTTTAGCAGGTGATATTACGACTGATATGACACTTACAAAAGATACTTTGTGGATTCTTGATGGTTTGGTAGCGGTTAAAAACGGTGCTACACTTACAATCGAAGCGGGTACATTTATCGCTGGTAAAGATGGTACAGGCGATGCTACATCTTATTTAGTAGTTGATAAAGGTGCTAAGATTATGGCAGAAGGTAGCGCGACTGAGCCTATCGTATTTACATCAACTTTGGTAGCTATTGACGGTGCTGCACCTGCTGTAGGTCAATGGGGTGGACTTACTATTATCGGTAATGCAGGTAATGCACAAGTAAAACCTTATGAGGTAAATTCTGTATTTGTTCCAGGTATGGATAACTTGGCTGATAATTCAGGTGTTTTAAAACACGTTAAAATTTTACACTCTGGTATCACTATGGCACAAGACAAAGAGATTAACGGTCTTTCACTTGTAGGTGTAGGTTCAGGTACAACCATTGAAGATATTACCGTTGATCTCTCCGATGATGATGGTGTTGAATTATGGGGTGGAACAGTAAACCTTACAAATGTAACAATCACAAGATGTACAGATGACCACTTCGATATCGACGATGGCTTTAGCGGTACAGTCAAAAATCTTAATATTGTTCAAACTACAGGTAATGCAGCTGTTGAGATGTCAGGCGATACCTATGCAACATTTGATGGATTTACAATTATGCAAAACAACTCTGCCAAAGAGGGAACTTTGTTCTTCAAAGGCGATGGAATCGGTGGAACATTTAAAAACGGTATTGTAACAGATAACGTAAGTGATGCTTACGGTGCTATCAACTCCGATAAAGTTGTTGTAGCAGACAAAATTATGTTTGAACAAATTACACTTAATGGAACATCTACAGAAGCAAAATTCACAGGTGCTTCAGCCGCTACACTTGAGAGCCTATTTACATCAGGCACAGGCAACACAAAATAGTTTACTAACTCTTTAACAAGATAGGAAATCCCCTATCTTGTTGCCTCTTTTTTTATTTCGCTCCTCCCTTTCTCCATTATTTTGTTATCGATTTGTTACCTTTTGTTATCAAACTGTTATTTTTTGTCACTATGATTAGCAAAATTTTTTTATGGGAGCCTATAGTGATTAAACTATACAATAAAAGTATCTTAGCCGCTCTTGCTTTGCTATCTTCTAGTAGCCTTTACGGTGAAAATATCGTTGATTCTATTATGAAGTTGCGAACGGATGTCGAGGGGCTTTACACCAAGATAGACGAAAACAAAGAGAGCTACAAGTCGCAAATGAAATCGATTGCAATGCAAGTAGCCGACACTGAGGCACAAATTGGTAGAAAAGAGACTACATTAAAATTAACCAATCTTGAATTGGAAAAAACCAATACTCAACTTGCCAAATTGGGTAGCTCTACGCAAGATTTTCAACCTGTTTTAACGGATGCTATCACCAAACTCGAAGCACTGATTAAAGCAGGTATTCCTTTCAAGGTTCAAGAGCGACTCGCTTCACTTGCCAAAATCAAAACCGACCTCAAAGAGGGAACGATTACGCAAGAAAAAGCTCTATCGTTGGTATGGGCAAGTTACGATGATGCGCTTCGTATCACCAAAGAGATTGGTCTATTTAAGCAAAACATAGAGCTTAACGGTGAACCCAAAATGGCTCAAGTCGCCAAATTAGGCTCCATTGCACTCTACTTTGCAACACCCGATGAGAAAGTAGGTTATGTCGTCAAAGAGGGTAACGGTTATGCTTACAAACTGGAAGAAGATGGCGACAAAGTGCAAAAGATTGTAGCGCTCTTTGATGCCTTGCAAAAACAAATTCGCACAGGTTACTTCTCAATTCCCAACGCACTTGTTCTCTCGGAGGTCAAATAATGAAAAAAATTACTACTATTGCACTGATTTTACTCAGTACGGTTCTCTACAGTAGCCAACTAAGCGACGCTTACCAAAAAGAATACACCTTTTTAAAAGCCCAAAAGCTCGAACTTGAAACACGACTCGTAAGCGAAAAGCTTCAGCAAGATACCGATGTGAATGCCTCAAAGCTCAAAATGGAGGCTTTTAGAGAAAATCTCATTGCCATTACCAATGAACTTCAACTCAAACAAGATGAACTCGAAAAAGCGACCAAAAAATTGGGCGACAAACAAGGCAATACGGATCTAACCTCCAATGTCATTATGCAAATGACAACCACACTAGAGCCTTACGAGATTAAATTGAGCGAAAACAATCAAACCACAAGCATAGAAAAAGTGACCAAAGCTTTTGACTCTGCCATTGGACTCTACTCAAAACTCTCTTCTATTGAGACTACCAAAGGAAAATTCTATCTACCCAACGGTTCTGTAGTAGAGGGCGATATTGTCAAAGTCGGTAACATCGCCGCTTACGGTATCTCCACTACGGCTACAGGAGCATTAGCACCTGCGGGTGAAGGGAACTATAAGCTTTGGAACGCTGCTGATAGTTCGGATGATGCCAAAGCCCTTTTTGCCAAAGAGATGCTTCCCGATTTGGATATTTTTGTCTATGAAAACCTTGACAAAGAGGTGGAATACCAAAAAGAGAAAACCTTTAATGATACCCTAGAAGCGGGTGGTAGCATTGGATACATCATCCTTGTATTGGGACTTTTTGGACTCTTGCTACTCGCCTATAGAGTTGTATTGCTCTCTCGTTCGGGAAGCAATGTCGATGAGATTACCAATATTGTCGTTGAAAAAGTAAACAATCGAGAGGGTTCGGGCGTAGCGCTTGAGGCTATCAAAGGACATGAGGGTTCAACGGCAAGAGTTATCAAAGCAACGCTTAGAAATATTGGCAAAAACAGAGAACACGTAGAGGATATTATTATGGAAAATATTCTCAATGAGAGTTCACGTATCGATAAATTTGGTAACTTTGTCCTCGTTATTGCTGCTGTTGCTCCACTGCTTGGACTTTTGGGTACGGTTACGGGTATGATTGCTACCTTTGATATTATCACCGAACACGGTACGGGTGATCCCAAATTGCTTTCAGGCGGTATTTCGGAAGCGTTGGTTACAACCATGTTTGGTCTTATCGTAGCCATTCCGTTGTTGCTACTGGGCAACTTGCTTTCAGGATGGGCTCAAAATATCAAGGATTCTATGGAGCATAGTGCTTTACATATCGTAAACCTATTTGAAAAAAATAATTTAAGATAACATTATGGGCTTTTTAGAACAATTTGTTACATTTATGAATGCGGGCGGAGTCGTTATGTGGGTACTTTTTTTGCTCAACTTAATGCTCTGGTACGGATTGGGATATCGCTACTTGATTTTGCAACGAGGCATGAAAGGCTCTGTAAGAAGAGTCATTGATAAGCATTACGAAAAGGGTGCTACCAAAAAGATGAAAGGTCTCATCGACTACGCTACCGTTGATGCGATTACTGCTTACAACGAAGCCAAAGCCAAAGGATTGAAATATCGCAACCATATCGAAGATGCTCTCTTTCCTTATCGTGTTGCCATTAGCCAATACAGCGTTATGGTCAAAACCATTGTGGTATTGGCACCACTAGTAGGGCTTCTTGGTACTGTTATGGGGATGATTGAGACCTTTGATGCTTTGCAAAACAGTGCAATGTTTGGACAAGGTGCCAGTATATCAGGCGGTATCTCCAAAGCTCTCTTTACAACCGAACTAGGACTCGTAGTAGCCGTACCAGGATTGATCTTGGGGAGAGTTCTGGATAAAAAAGAGGATAAGGTTGAATTGGAGTTTGAACAAATTACGGATGTTTTGTGTACAAAGGATGAATTATGAGACTACGAAGCAAAAAAGATAGCGTGGACAATATTGATGTATCGCCATTGATTGATATGGTTTTTATTCTATTGATATTTTTTATGGTAACAACAACATTTGTCAAAGATATGAAGCTTGACATCAATCGCCCCGCAGCATCGAGTGCATCACGCTCAGATACCAAAGTCGTACGGGTCTATATCGACAGCTCATCGGAGATTTACATTGATAACCAACCCGTCAAATTGTGGGCTATCCAAAGCAAAGTGAGAGACTTGTTGCGAACAACTACCGACAAATCGGTTTTGGTGGTTACCGATACCAATATTCCTGTGGATGTATTGATTAACGTTGTCGATGAGTGCCGTATGAGCGGTGCTAAAGATGTAGCCGTATCGACTACCAAAGAGATGGGATAAGAGCCGATGTCAGCCACAATGTACAATAGCAATAAAGCAAAACTCTTTTCGCTTGTCTCTATGGGATTGGGGGCATTGTTGATGATGGTTTTGGTCGTGGCGTTTAATAAACCCGTTAAACAAAAAGAGGAAAAAGTCAAAAAAGAGATGCGTTATGTCAAAATGAACAAAACAACGCCTCCACCTAAGCCCAAACCTAAGCCCAAACCCAAACCCAAAACAGCTCCGCCTAAAGCCCCACTGCCCAATCTTGATTCGATTTTGGGTGGTATTGAGATGAATATCCCAGAGTTTGCTACCGATAATATTACGGGTGATGGAAGCGACGTATTGGGCGATATGGCTAGAGATGCCGCTATGAATGAGGGAAGCGTTGATAGCAAACCCCGTGTAGCCTCACGAAGCCCCATGGAGTATCCTGATGATGCCATGAAAAAACGTATCAAAGGGTATGTCGTTGTAAACTTGCTCATTGCCATAGACGGAAGCGTCGAAGCTGCTCAGGTATTGGAGTCTAGCCCTGCGGGTGTTTTTGATGCGGTTGCGGTCAATGGAGTGCGTAATTGGCGATTTATTCCCGCCAAATACAAAGGCAACCCCGTCAAAGTATGGGCAAAACAAAAAATTCGATTTGATTTTAACTAAGGGAGTGTGAAATGTTAAAAAAATATATACTATTGTCTCTCTTGGTTGGTTTGGCTTTCGGGGCCAATGAAGAAGAAGCCCCCAAAGAGGATCACTTAGCCATTGCAACGATGATGTTTTACGATGGCAAGTACGAAAAAGCACGAGGCGAACTCAAACTTGTAGCCAAAAGCCAACCCGACTTTGACAAAGAGAAGTACTACACTACTGCCGCAATGATAGAACTGCGAAGTTCAAATTACGCACAAGCTGTTGGTCTCTTGCAAAAAGCCATAGAAGTTACCAAAAACAAAACCTTTTTGCCACCGCCAGAAGTTGAAGAAAAACCCAAATATCTCTTTAAGGTATTTACCAAAGAAGAACCCAAAAAGGTAGAAAAAAAGACTCCTTTTGATGCCAAAAAGGTCAAACAAGATAAGCTAGATTCGCTCTATATCTACCTTTCACAAGCCTACTACCAAAATAAAAACTATTTAGGTACGATTGGTGCTTTGGACAATGCGGGGAAAAAGGGAGTAGAGAGCACTTCACTTTTTACGCTTAGAGCAGAGTGCTATTGGAAGCTTGAAAATCACGATGGTGCTTTTAATGCTCTAAGTAGAGGACTCAATCACTTTCCAAATGATGAGACGCTTCTAAAGCAACGCTTCTACTACTTTGCCGAACTCAAACTCTATCAAGCGGCTATTGATGCTGCCAAACGTTACATTGATGTAGCCAAGGGTTCAAAAGCCAATGAGTATATCACGTTGGCTCAAATGCTTTTGGGTGCTAATCAAAAAGAACAAGCCCTTACCATTTTGGAAGAGGCGAAGTCAAAATACCCCAGCGAGGCCAAAATCAGTATGCTTTTGGGACATCTCTATCTCAAACAAGGCATGCCACATACAACAGCCCATCTCTTTGAGGAGGCATCGCACTACGATAGCAAATACAAAAAAGAGGCCTCCGAGATGTATCGACGAGCCAACGATTTGCCCCATGCGCTCTATCTCAATTCTCAAATCGGGGATGAAGTAGAGAAACTCAAACAAAAAGTGGCTATTTACATTGCACGGGGCGAGTTTGAATTTATCATTGGATTAAGAGATGCATTGGAGCGTTACGCTATGTTGGATGATGATAATATTGCGTACGCTTTAGCATACTCCTATTATATGATCAAAGATTACGACGCAGCGGAGGAGTTGTTTAAGCAAATCAATGACAGCGAACTCTTCTCAAAAGCCACCTTGATTCGTAAAAATATTGAAAAGTGCAAAGATAGCAGTTTGGAGTGTATATAGATGAAAATATTTAAGATTTTTACCACCGTGGTGCTTTTGAGCCTATCGTTATTTGGTGCGGGTAGTGTTTCGGTTTTTGTCTTCAAAGATGGAAAGCCACTAGCCAACAACGAAGTTCGACTTGATGGCAAAACAATACTCGCAACCGATAGCGATGGGGGCATAAAGGTAGAGGTTGCTACAGGAAACCATCAAATTGAGATATTTGGAAAAGATACTATCAATTTGGGCTACTTTAAAAAAGCAGTAACCATCAAAGAGGGAAGAGATACGCAAGTCATTGCTTCCTTTACCTCAAGTGGTGGCAAAGAGATAGCCGTCGATACCCCACGAAAAGAGATGAAAAAAGAGAACAACGAAGCACAAGCCAAAGGCAAAGGGCGACTATCGGGTCGTGTCATTACCACCAACGACAAAAAACCCATCGAAGGGGCTAGAGTATTTGTCAAAGGAACAGCGGTAGATGCACGAACCGATGCCAATGGAAATTTCAACGTTGAAGTACCTGCGGGCGTGGCTTTGAGTCTCTCGGTGGTTCACTCTGCTTATAGCTCACAAACCAAAGGGGGCATTACAGTACCCGTAAACGGCACAGGTTCTGTCACTATTGGACTCACTCCTGCAAGTATGGAACTTGAAGAGTTTGTCGTTTTGGCTCCCAAAGTAGAGGGAAGCATTGCCGATATGATGCTAGAAGAGAAAAAATCAAACGCTATTGCCAATATCTTAGGCTCTGAAGAGTTTTCTAAAAAGGGTGATAGTTCGGCCGCAGGTGCATTAAAGAGGGTTACGGGTATTACACTCGTGGGTGGAAAAAATATCTATATTCGTGGATTGGGTGAGCGATACTCCAATATCGAGCTAAACTCTATGCCTGTCCCTTCGCCAGACCCTACCAAACGGGTTGTGCCTCTTGATATTTTCCCATCAAGCGTCATTGGCTCACTCAAAGTTCAAAAAAGTGCATCGGCTGATGTTCCCAGTAGCTTTGGGGGTGGATACATCGATATCCGAACCAAAGATAAATCAAAAGATAAATACATCTCTATCTCATTGGGTGCAAAAGGCAACAGTGATTTGGGTTCAACAGTCAATGACTATCAAGGCGGTGGTAGCGATTGGAGTGGATACGACGATGGGTACAGAGATATTCCACAAGCCATTCTTGATGCAATGAAAATCGAAGTAGGCAAGAGAGTTCCTGCTTTTACAACCGATTACTTTACCAAAGAGGAGTTGTCACAATTTACACGAGACTATTTGAGTAGAAATTACAATATTACCCAAAAAAATCTCCCCATGGGGTACAGTGTCGCCGTTGAGGCTGCCACCAACTACACCATCAAAGAGGATCATAAAATCGATATTTTTGCCAACTATCGATACTCCCAAGAACATGATTATGTCGAGGAGAAGTATTTTGGGTACGATATGACCATGGAAGGCGTTCTCAATACTACGCCCGATAAAAACGGTACAAACTCAAAAAGCAACTCAAAATATTCTCATGGGGGTATTTTGAATATCGGTTACAACTATTTGGATATACTCAAACTTAAATATACCAAACTCTATACACTCAACGCACTCAAATCGACACGGATTGTTGATGGTATTATGGGTTCAAACTACGACCATCTTACAAAGTACTATTTGGATTGGGAAGAGAGAGAACTCAATGTTGATCAAATCAACGGTGAATTTAACTACAAAATCTTCAATATGGGTTCAGCCTTTGAGTTTGGTTTGGAGCGTGCAAAAGCCAATCTCAATCAACCCAACAACTTCCATTATGCCTACATCAATCTCAACGATACGACCATTTTGGATAACTACATCTCAAACCATATCGCCAACCAACTTAGCTCTACCGATGATTTGGACGCTATGTATCTTAAAAATAAACACTTTATTGATTGGTACTCCAAAGAGGATTATGTTGAGTACGGCTTTTCCTACTCATCCAAAGAGCGTATCTCAAGACAAAACAAGTTCTTCTTACGAAAATTGGGGGGAAGAGATGTGGAAGATAGCGATTTTGATGGTGATATCGAATCGATTTACGATGCCTATGTGCGTGGCGAGATTGACTACGACGAGAGACCCTTTATCGTAAGCCCTCTCTTCAAGGCAGCCGATTATTTTGATGCACAAGTTGATGATAAGAGCTACTTTTTAAATACCCTCATCAAACCCAATGATAAATTGGAGATTTTGGCTGGTGTTCGCTATGTTGATTTCAAACAAACCATCTATCAATACAAAGAAGATCGTGAAAATGAGGATATGACAAAAAGAAAACTCATTGAGCGTATCCCCGAAGATTTGGCGATTGAAGATTGGTATCCTAGCTTAAGTGTGAAGTACAAGCTTAACGAAAAGCACCACTTTGACGTTGCATTTTCAAAAACTTATATTGTACCTGACTTAAGAGAGTTTACCGATGGAGAGTATTTTCACCCCTATGATGTTGCTACAGTACTAGGAAATCCAGAACTTGAAAATACAGATATATACAGCATAGACCTTAAATACAGCTACTTTATATCCGATAAAGAAGCGGTAAAATTTGGACTATTTTACAAATACCTCGAAAAACCTATTGAGGATGTTATGATACCATCTAGCTCTTTGCCTATTTATGGCTTTGATAATGCCCAAAGTGCGACACTTTATGGTGTAGAAGTTGATGGAAGAAAAGATTTGGATTTTATCTCCAAATCACTTAAAAACTATTATATATCGGGCAACTTCTCTTATACCGATTCAGACGTAACGCTAAGAGAAGAGCAATTAGAAACCTATACGACCAATCATAGACAACTTCAAGGGCTTTCACAAACCGTATTTAACCTTACGTTGGGATACGAAAACGACAATCGCTCCATAGCGTTGTCTTACAATAAAATGGGTGAACGTATCCGAAAAGTCGGTATGATTGATGGGAACTACAAATATCCTGATTATTTCGAGATACCGCCTCATCTTCTTGATTTTGTATGGATTGAGAAGTTCAATAGTGGCTTAACACTTAAGTTGAAGCTGGGCAATATCATAGACGACGAGACCGTTTGGAAGCAAGGGGATAATGTAATACAGCAGTTTAAGAGCGGAAGGGATTACAGTTTCGATATCTCCTACAAATTTTAGGGATGACAATGCAAAATGTCATCACTCCCTCAATCACGATTTTGGTGGTAGAGGATGATGAGGAGATGCTTGAATTTGAGCGTACCCTCCTTGAAAAAGAAGGCTTTAGTGTTGTTGAATGCGTTTCGACAAAGGGAGTCTATGCCCAAATTCAGCAACAAACGATAGACCTTATTGTGATAGATAGAACCTTGCCCAATCTTGATGGTGTCAATTTTGTACGCTTTTTGAGAGACAATGGTGTTCAAATACCAATTATCTTTGTCACCGACAAAAGCACAGATAGCGAAGTCGAAGAGGGCTTTGAATCGGGTTGCGATGATTACCTCAAAAAACCTTTCAATCCCAAAGAGTTTATCTATCGTATCAAATCTCTGCTCAAACGCAACCATTTTCGTGAGCAAAAGAGAGTGAGTTACCGTGATATTACGCTTGATCTTAACAATCGAAAAGTCTATGTAGCCGCCCAAGAGGTAAGCCTTACAAAATTGGAATTTAATCTGCTTAGCTTTTTTATTCAAAATAAAAACTCCATTTTGGAGCGTGATTATCTGCTTCATCATGTATGGAGAGACAAAAGCGATGCACAAAAACGCAAAGTCAATGTCACCATCAACCGCCTTCGTAACAAAATCGACCCCGATAACACCAAACACTACATCGAACCCATTTGGGGTATCGGGTATAAATTTATTTAAAAGATAGCTCAATAGCCTCGCTTGATGTTGTAAACATGACTTAGCGTATAGACTTGATAACGTGCAGGTTCACCAGAGCCCATACCACGATAGCTAAGCATCAAGGCTTTACGACGCTCCAAATCAATCCAACCTATAAAGATACCACTATGCTCAACCCCCCTGTACTCATGGTTGATATGATAAAGCCAATCGCCCGATTCAATGCTATAGATAGGGGCATAAGGACCACTTTTGCCCCCCTTGAAGATGGTTTGTTTTTTGTATCCATAGCCTGACCGAATATAGATAGCATTAATATAATCCCAACATGAACCACGAACCACTTTAGGGTTTGCGTAGGACATGGAGTGAGCGGTACTCAAAACCCTTTTGCCTACGGGCGTGGCGTGTTTCATTGCTTTATTAATGGTAGGCAGATACTCTTTTGGTACACTTCTAGGCCTTGAGGAGCAAGACAACAGCAAAATAAGACTTAAACCAATCAATCCATAACGCATCATAACAACACCCCTTTGTTTCGCAATCAAAAAAAATATTATACACTATTTCAATTACACTGCAAGATAATATCTATTTATAACTATTTTTTATTTATTTATATTAATAACACTTATTTTAAAATATAAATATGTTAAAATTTCACTATTCATTAGTAACCACTCACCCCATCACCTAAGCCAAAATTAAAGTAAAAAACCTCTAAAA
>DYMA01000040.1 GCA_020721815.1 Sulfurovum sp.
TCACTTATGGATACGATTGGTAACAGGAGGAGCTAACCGATTAGCCTGTTAAACTCTATTTTTCCATCATCTACTCTATAATCTTCCAATGTTTGCAACTGTGCAAAAAGCTCTTTTTTCTTTTTTAGTTTCATTTTGATTCCAAGCTAGTAAGTTTTTCCAATTATAGCTTGATTTTTATACTTTTTTAGAGAAATTAGAGGTTTTTGAGGCTCTTTTCTGATGGTTTAAGGTTTGGTTTAGTTTTCATTGGATTTGCCTACAATGGCATAGTTCTTAAGTGCGATTAAATAAATAGTAGTATATAATTTCGCTACATTTACTACAAATATCAAAACAACTTCTCAAATCTCAAAACAATTCTCATTAGGAGTCATTTATGCCTCGTTTTTCTATCTCTTTGCTGGTTGAAAACGCCATTAACGAACAAATCAATACCATCATTGAGCTCTACACAGATATTTCTCATGAACACACCACCAAGGGCAACCACTCCTACGAGCATAAGAGATTGCGAAAATTTCTCAAAACCAAAGATGCCATTGCCGTCATTCTCAAAGACCAACAAAGAGTTATCGGGGTGCTTATGGGGTTGCCTTTGCGTTACGAGGATGAGGATTTGATTAAGATTTGGTTGCAACGTGATTTTGATATTCAAAAGCTCTACTTTTTGGATGATATTCTTCTCCAGCCTCAATACCGCAGCAACGCCTTTGCCAAAGAGCTACTTGCTACCGCTCACGATTGGATTGCCAATTTCAAAACCTATACCCACTTTGCTTTGCAAACCCTAGAAACAAGCAACCGTCCATTTTGGCTTGATAGCGGATACCAACCTATCGAAAAATCCCTTGCGTCGCAAGAAGAGACGAAATGTTGTTGGATTAAAGAGGTCTAAAAACCTACTCAATCCTTTTGCGTTTGAATGAAGCCGTCACGATAATAGCAAATAGTATGACAATAGAGGGCATGACCCACGCAGGTATAGGCAAAGGATCGCCCGCAGCGTAAGAGTGGAGACCCGAAAGGTAAAAATTGACTCCAAAATAGGTCATAATGACACTGCTGTATGCCAAAAGCGAAGCGACATTGTAGATAAAAATAGAGTTCATTTTGGGAACAAAACGCAAATGGAGTACCACAGCGTAAACGAGAATGGTTACCGCTGCCCATGTCTCTTTGGGGTCCCATCCCCAATAGCGTCCCCAACTCTCATTGGCCCAAACGCCTCCCAAAAAGTTGCCAATCGTAAGCATAATCAAACCAATAATAAGTGACATTTCGTTGATTTTGGTGAGTTCTTTGATGGAGCGTTGGATACTCTCTAGGTTGCTATCTTTTATTAATACATAAAGAATAAAGGTAATAAACGCCAACAATGCCCCAAGTCCCAAAAAGCCATAACTTGCGGTAATGACGGCAACGTGAATCATAAGCCAATAGGATTTGAGTACAGGCATAAGGGTGGTAATTTGAGGGTCAAGCCAGTTTAAATGTGCCACAAAGAGCAAAACACCTGCCAAAATCGAAGTGGAGGCTAGAGTAATGGGTGAGTTTTTCATAAACATAAACCCTGCTAGTACCGTAGCCCATGCGATATAGACCATCGATTCGTAAGCATTTGACCACGGAGCATGACCCGAAATGTACCAACGAATAGCCAGACCCAATGTGTGAATCATAAATCCAAAGACAATAATATAAAGCACAATGCGGGTGTAGCGTCTTAGATTGAAGTTGGGTTTAAGAATATGAATAAAGGATAGAACAAGCAACGCAAGTCCCACCAAGATATAGATAGGTGTTAGACGGCTAAAGAGATTGAGATTGTTGTAGAGAATTTCAAGCTTGATATGCGTTGGGCTAGGCAATACGGCTTTGCCAAATTTTTGTTGAAATTGATCAATAAAGCCCAATGCCTCATTGGCTTTGGTGTAATCTCCCTCCTTGATACCCTTTTCAAGCCCTTGAAAATAGTTCATCGTCATAAGCTGTACTATTTGGGCATCTTTGGCTTCAAACTCTTTCATAGCATCCATGGGTGAGAGCCAGAGGTTGTTGGTGTCGTTGGGTTTGGGGAAGATGCGTATAAGCGAACCTGTATAGACCATGTAGGAGATATTGATACGCTCATCGACTTTGATAATCTCTTTGTCGTAGGTGCTTCGCTCAATGGGGCGTTTACGGTTGGCTACCATAATATCGTCGTAGAGTTTGTAGGTTTGCATATTATCACCAAAAAAATCGCTAAAACGTAGGTATTTTTGGGTTGTCTCGAAGCCTAGTTTTTGAGCGATCAAGGGGTGTCCGATTTTAATCATAGGTTTTTTTTGAAAAGCCTCTGGAGCGATAATCATGCCCAAAAGGAGCTGATTGGAATCAAGTCCCAAAAAAGTACTCTTGCGTGTTATTTTGGTAATGATTTGTTTGGAGAGGGTATCGAGAGGTTTCATGCGTCCTTGAGCATCTTGAACGATTAGCTCTCCAAATTTGGTAGCATGGATTTTGCTAATAGCTGTTTCATCGGCTCTAAGGGGTGTGTGTCCCAAAAGCACAACCATCAAAGCAAAAGCCAAAGCACCTTTTTGCAACTCTCTTGCGGAGCGAAGAAGGGTTTGAAAGCGTCCATTTTTGGCAAAGAGTACCCACACCATACCCACTATCAACAAAAAGTATCCCACATAGGTAGGAAGCGTACCAGGGTCGTGATTGACCGAAAGGACTGTGCCTTTTTCATCTTGATCGTAAGAGGATTGAAAAAACTTGTAGCCTCGATACTCCAAAATATGGTTCATGTAGATATGGTAGGACATATTCATCTTTTGTTCTGAATCGACAACCGCTACATGGCTAGAGTAGGAGGAGGGGGTGTTGGATCCAGGGTATCTATCCATAACAAAATCCTCCAATTTGATAGAAAAAGGCAACGTAATCATTTTGGCTCCGTAACGCAGATTTAAACTCTCACCGCACAAACTCACACGCTTAAACTCTCCCACACTCCCTTGTATTCCTTGCAAAGCAACGGTTTGATTCTCATTAGCACAACTGAGTTTGAGTCTAATGAGGTCAGGCATACCCGCTTGAGGTTTGATAGAGCCCGAAGCAAGAGTAAGTGAGCCTTTGGGGTAGTATTTTTTGATGACCATTCCACCCTCTTCAAATTGATAGAGCATACGATTGGCAAGAGCGATAGCGTCACCTTTTGTGATATTGCCCTCTTGTTGTGTGTCCATATTGAGGGTTTTGAAATCATAGGGAGAGTTTACGACAAGGCTTCCGTTGTGTTCGTGGATGGCGAGTATCTTTTTGTCGCTTGTGAGTGCCTTATCAAAGCTCACCACAAAATTATCAGCTTCATAAATATCCCCTTTTTGAAGCGTGATAGTAGCCGAACCGCTACCAAAAGAGAGCATCATCTCCACAACACCACTACCGTTATTCTCTTCAATCTTGTTGCCTACATTGGGCAGATACTCAAGAAGCTCCACCTCTATCGCTTTGCCCCCTACAGTAATGTTCTCTTTGAGGTTGTTTTTGCCCATAGAGGAGAGATGGAGTACCTTTTCGTACTGCTCTTTTTGACCATGGATTTGCAACAGCATCACATCGCTCATCATCGTCGAAGCCGTAGCCCCCTCACGAATGCTCATCACACCCTCAAAGCCAACATAGCGTGTCATTCCCGCCCCAATAGCAATCAAAATAAAAGCGACATGAAACGTCAGTGCTGCCCATTTGGAGCGTTTGTACATCTTGAAGCGATAGATATTAAAAATCAGCGTCAAGGTGATAAAAATCAGCAACGCCTCAAACCATGTGGCATTATACACCAACGCCCTAGCACTTTGTGTGCCGTAATCGTTTTCTATAAAGGTTGCACTGCCAATAGCAATCGCAAATACAAAGAGTAAAATCACCGCAACTTTCATGGAAAATATCTGTTTAATTATTGTCATTATTGCCTAACCTAATTGAGTTTTGGGGGGGATAATAGCATAGTTTGATTAATCAATGGTTCACTATTGGAGTTTGCCTCTCCAAAAGAGAGAAATTTTATCTTTTAGAGGCAACGACTCTTTTGATTATCTGATGTTACGCACTTTTATTCGGAAGTGGGACTTTACTCCCACCAAAAGCCAAGACAAAGCCAATACCAAAAATAGCACTATAAAGCAGGTGCGTAAGGTCAGTTATCCATTGCGAGAGATTTTCGCCCCCAATGCACTGAGCTTTCCTTCCAAATCCTCATATCCTCTATCAAGATGATAGATGCGGTGAATATTGGTCTCTCCTTTGGCAATCAAAGCGGCCAATACGAGTGCCGAACTAGCCCTTAAATCAGTCGCCATTACATCCGCACCGTTGAGTTCATCGACTTGATGCACCGCAGCGATATTGCCTTTGAGCCAAATATCAGCCCCCAAACGATTGAGTTCGCTTACATGCATGAAACGATTTTCAAAGAGTCGCTCTTCGATAAGTGTATCGCCTTTGGAGACAATCGCCAAAGCCATAAATTGAGCTTGCATATCGGTAGGAAATCCTGGGTATTCGGTTGTGGTGATATTCGCCGAGATAAGCTCCTCAGGTGGGTAGATAGTGACTTCATCATCGCTAATATCAAATTGACACCCCATCGATTCGAGTTTATCAATAGAGGCTTTGATGTGTTGAGCATTGACCTTTTTGAGTGTAATAGAGGATTTTGTAATCGCTCCCGCACATAAATAGGTACCCGCTTCAATTCTATCAGGGATAATAGTAATAGGGGTTTTAAAATCAATGGGTTTACCTCCCGTGCCTTCGATGGTAATCTCACTCGTACCAACGCCTTCAATCAAAACTCCCCCATTGACCAATATTTCGCACAGTTGCACCACTTCGGGTTCTTTGGCTGCATTGATGATAGTCGTTGTGCCATGAGCAAGAGCCGCTGCCATAATAGCGTTTTCGCTTCCTCCTACGGTAATTTTGTCAAAAACAATCTTTGCACCTTTCAAACCATCGGGAGCGTTTGCTCGAACGTATCCGTTTTTGATTTCAATAATTGCACCCATAGCTTCAAGTGCTTTGAGATGCAAATCAATAGGACGTTGCCCAATAGCGCATCCACCTGGCAAAGAGACTTCACACTCTCCAAAACGAGCCAACAAAGGACCCAACACCAAAATCGATGCACGCATTTGCGAGACGATCTCGTAAACGGCTTTGGTGGAGCTAATGGAGCGATTGTTGATGGTGACACTGTGATTATCGTGGTAGTTCACCTTGCCTCCAAGCATCTCTACAAGCTTGAGAAGCGTTTTGATGTCCACCACATTGGGTAAATTTTCAAGTGTAATATCTTTGTCACTCAATAGCGTCGCTGCAATGACGGGCAAAGCTGCATTTTTGGAGCCACTAATTGTAACACTCCCACTCAGTTTGGCACCGCCTTCGATTGTTAAATAATCCATTATTCATCCTGCTTCAATACTTTTTTACTGATGTTACGCAAAAATAGGAGCAAAGCCCCTATTTTTTGCAAGGGACACTTGTGTCCCTTGCAACCCCCTGAAGCTACCCGCACAGCGGGAGAGCGACAAGGTTTTACGCACTTTGAGTACGTAAGGTCAGTTTTTGATATGAAATTCTATCGAAATTATACTTTTTAACCATTTAGTAGATTATATTTACAACTATTAAGGATGTAATAGGTTGTTATATTATATAATATCGAAGATGTGTTGAGTTTAGTATGTGTGTAAAGAGAGGGGTTTTATGGTAGGTAGTATCGATAGAATTAAAGAACTTACCCAGCGAATTGATGAGAAGATTGCTCTTAAGCAAAATTTTAAGAGAATCGATAGAGGCAACACTCAAAAGCATGAGCAGCCCTCACCCAAAGATCATATCAAAACCATACGTCATGGCAACATCAAAAAGGTTAATGATCTCTACATTAAATTAAACATCTATGAAAAATCACCCGATTTTGGCGAGATTTTTATCTACAAAGCGATGAATCTTAGTGGGATTGGTCTCAAAGATGAGGATTTTGGCGATGTGCGAGACGGTAAATATATCCAAATCATCGCCATTACCTACGAACCCGACAAAAACGGCAAAAAAAAGGCAAAAAATGTCTCTTTGGGTTACTTTGGAAAGGCACAAACGCTCGAACCTGAACTCAAAAACGATATTATTGAATTTGTCTTACGATGGCGATACGAAAAGGCCTTTCAGACGCTAGAGCATTATGAAGAGCTTATCGAGCGTCTTGATGAGCCTATTACGATAGAGCTTTAATGCCTCTAGCCAATCTCAACGCCCAGCAGCTCAAAGCTGCTACAACACCATTGGGTGCTAATCTCGTCATTGCCAGCGCAGGGACGGGCAAAACCTCTACGATTGTAGGACGTATTGCTCATCTGCTCAAAAATGGCGTTGAACCTAGCACTATTATTTTACTTACCTTTACCAACAAAGCCGCAGGAGAGATGATAGCGCGTTTGGAGAAATTTTTTCCCGCACAACTTATTAGCCAAATCGAATCGGGGACGTTTCACGCCATTGGTTATCGTTGGCTCAAAAGTGCCTATCCCAATATTTCGCTCAAACAACCCAATGAGTTGCGTACCCTTTTTCGCTCTATCTATGAACGCAGAGCCTTTAAGCGATTGGGGTTGCCCATAGAGCCTTTTAGTGCTTCGCATCTCTACGACCAATACAATCTCTACCAAAACGCTACATTGGAGAGTTTTGAAGCGTGGTTTGGCAACAAATACGAAGAGCATAAAATTTTGATGGATATCTATTTGGGTATTGTCGATGAGTATGAGGCGACCAAAGAGGAGTATGGATTTTTGTCGTTTAATGATTTGTTGCTCAAAACCCGTGAGTATGTTGCCAATGTACGCCCCACTATTACCGAAGTACTTGTCGATGAGTATCAAGATACCAATACCCTTCAAGGGGCTTTGATCGATGATTTATGCTCACAATCGCTCTTTTGCGTAGGCGATTATGACCAAAGTATTTATGCTTTCAATGGGGCTAATATCGAAAATATCTCCACCTTTGACAAACGCTACCCCAACGCAACCATCCATACCCTTACCAAAAACTACCGCTCTTCGAGTGCTATTTTAGCGCTTGCCAATCGTGTCATCGAACACAATGAGCGTATCTATCCCAAAAGTTTGGAGGTGGTACGTCAAGGAGAGTTTAGCAAACCCAAACTCCTCATATACGATGAGCTGTTTGCTCAATACCAATCGATTGCACTGGCTATCAAAGAGTCCCCTACGCCCTTTGGTGATGTTGCTGTGATTTTTCGTAACAACTCCAGTGCCGATGGGATTGAAGCCTCACTTAGAGAGCTTAGCGTCCCCTCACGTCGCAAAGGAGGCACGAGCTTTTTTGATGCCAAAGAGATTAAATTTTTGCTTGATGCGTTGGCACTACTCAACAATCCCAAAGATATGATGGCATTTATCCATATTTTTGAGTACGCCAAAAATGTCGGTTCGGCTCTTTCACGAGAGTTTTTTACCTCCATGGTACACTTTGGCAAGGGAAATGCGTTGCGTGGATTGCTAGAACCCATCGAAAAAGAGTTACCCAAATTCAATCCTACCAAAAACGTGCAACTGGGACTCTTTGACGATGATTTGGAGATTGGCTCACAAGCACGATTTGCCTCAATGGCGATTTACGATGCTATCAAAAGACACCCTTTGCTCAAACACCCCCGTATTACCCATGAGGGGGTAACCTTTCTTAATTATTTTTATGAATTGATGATGCAAGTCTCCCCCTCCAATCCTCCCGCTTCGATTTTGCGAAAAGCCATTGACTCACGCCTCTATCGCTACGTCGTCGAAACATTAGCCCTATCGCGCGCACGACTCAAAAACGGAGAGATAGATGAAGAACGCAAAAAACAAGCCATAGAACGCATTGAACGCAAAGCCAAACTGTTGCTTGACCTTGCCAAACACTATCAAGAGTTGGGACGTTTCATCAACGCCATGATACTCGGAGGCAATGAGCTAAGCGAAGGAGAGGGCGTTAATCTTTTGAGCGTACATGCAAGTAAGGGGTTGGAGTTTAGAGATGTTTATGTCGTTGATTTGATGGATGGACGCTTCCCCAACCGCAAACTTGCAGCCAAAAGTGGCTCGGATATCAACGAAGAGCGACGACTCTTTTATGTAGCCGTAACCCGTGCTAGAGACAACCTCTACCTCTCCCTAGCCAAATACGATAAAATCAAAAAAACCGAATTTGAACCCTCCGTCTTTCTCCATGAAGCCAAAATGATTGATAAAGATGCCCATTAGTGCTAAGCGTTCAAGCTTACAGCGAACCGTAAGTTTTAGCTTTTGATGTTACGCACTTTGCCTAACAAATCATCTTTAAAGCTAGTGAAGCAATCTATTTTAATTTTGCTACAAGCAACAACTTTGAATCTGTAGCCTCGGCTTTAGCCGAGTTCTGGGCTTCCAATAACTCCAAATGTTCGGCTAAAGCCGAACCTACAGCCGAACCTATTTTAATGAGGTAATTTTTTAAGTGCGTAAGGTCAGTTAGCTTTAAATATCGGACACAATGCCCAATATCTCCCTCAAATCTTTCTCCTCTATGCAATGCGTGGCGGCCTCTTTGAGGATGGGTTTGGCACAAAAGGCGATGCGGGTGTGGGCGTATTGGAACATACTTAGGTCATTAGCACCGTCTCCTACTACTAAGGTATCTTTTTGCGATATGCCCAAAAGTTTTTGAAGTCGTACAAGCATATCGCCTTTGGAGTGCGAAAACATCATATCTCCACCCACTCGTCCGCTCAAAATCCCCTTTTCGTCGTGCAAGATATTGGCAAAATCGGCATCAATGCCCAAAAAAGCACAAGCAGGCGATGTAGCGTTTCTAAATCCACCCGAAAAACAGATCACTTTGTAGCCTCTACTTTTGAGTCCCTCTACCACCTCTTTGGCCCCGTTCATCAAAGGCAACTCTTGACAAATGGCATCGAGCGTGGATTTTTCAAGCCCCTTAAGCAACGCCACACGAGTCGTAAGTGCTTCAAAAAAATCCAACTCCCCCGCCATTGCCTTTGCGGTAATATCGGCTACCTCTTTTTCAAATCCTAGCGGTTTTGCCAAAAAATCAATCGTCTCTCCATCCATCAAAGTCGAATCAAAATCAAAAACAGCCAATTTATGCATACTATCCCTTTGTAAAAAATGTTGTCATTATATCTTAAACGGTATTTATTTTAGCTCACCCCAACTATCACCAATTGAGATACTGCACTCCAATGGAACATTAAGTTCTCTAATATTTTCCATAATCTTTGCAAATTTTTCTCCCAACTCTTGGGCTTTGTCCTCTTGTATCTCAAAGATTAGCTCATCGTGGATTTGCAAAAGCATTTGAGCCTCCATTTTTTGAGCCTCTATCACCCTCTCAATCTCTACCATGGAGAGCTTGATAAGATCCGCTGCCGAACCTTGAAAGAGCGTATTGACCGATTCACGTTCGTAAGAGGCTTTTATCATCGCATTGGCATGGGCGTAGTCAAAAACCCGTCGGCGTTGAAGCAGCGTTTGCACAAAGCCACGGCTCTTCATCCCCTCCTTGATACCCTCCAAAAAGCTCTTGATAGAGGGAAAAGCCTTGAAGTAGTTTTCGATAATCGCCTTGGATTCTTGGGTGCTAATATGGAGTTCATCGGAGAGTTTACGACTTCCCATACCATAAAGCAAACCAAAATTAATCGATTTGGCAAAGCTTCGTTTGGCTTTTGCATCCTCCTCCCCAAAGAGTTTGATAGCCGTAGCAAGGTGAATGTCCACCCCTTGCCTAAATGCCTCCATCAACGCCTCATCTTGGCTAAAGTGTGCCAAAAGCCTAAGCTCAATTTGCGAATAGTCAATTCCTACGAGTTTGTATCCCTCTTTGGCCACAAAAGCCTCTCGCACCTCTCGCCCTAGCGGTGAACGTACGGGAATGTTTTGCAAATTGGGGTCTTTTGAGCTCAGTCTCCCCGTGGTTGTACCCGTTTGGATAAAGCTGGTATAGACTCGTCCTTGTGCATCGCTTTGAGCCAATTTGATAAGCGGTGTGACGTAGGTTGAGAGAATCTTTTGATGTTCACGATACTCCAGCAAAAGCGGCACGATGGGGTGAGCCTCGATAAGGGTGCTAAGGACTTGTTCATTGGTAGAGTAGCCTGTTTTGGTCTTTTTGCTCCCTTGAAGTTTGAGGGTTTCAAACAAAACAACGCCCAATTGTTGGGTTGATTTGATATTAAATTCACCCCCTGCTTGGGCGTAAATGGCAAGGGTTAGCGTATGGAGCTTTTCGTTGAGTTTGGTTTGGAGGATTTTGAGCTTGTTGGTATCCATTTTGATTCCTCTAGCTTCCATTTGAGCTAGAGTATTAATAAAGGGAATCTCTAGCGTATAAGCCTCTTCAAGGAGATACTTTAATCCCTCACGATGAAACAAATCGACCAAATAGCTATAGACTTTGCGGCACATCCACGCATCTTCGGAGGCGTAAAAGGAGGCAGAGTCGATATCAACGTAGCTAAAATCCTCTCCTTTTTTGACCATATCTTTAAAGGGCTTCATGGTGTATCCAAAATAACGTTTCGCCAAAGCATCCAACCCAACACTAAGCGATGAGTCGTAAAGCCATGCCAAAATCATACTATCGCCAAAAGGCGTGTAGCGTTCAAAGCCGTAGCGGTTGTAGAGCAAAGAGAGGTCAAATTTGAGATTTTGTCCTACGATTTGATGGTGCGTAAAAAGCCTCTTGATAGCCATTAGGGCATCTTGAAGTGCGACTTGCTCCCCAACTCCTAGATAGCTGTGGGCGATAGGGACATAGTAGCCTTGCGCTTCATCAAAACAAAAGCTAAAGCCCACCAACGAGGCTTTTTTGGTATCAAGCCCTGTTGTTTCGGTATCAAAAGCTACAAGGGCATCATGGGGAATGGAGTCTATCACTTCATTGAGGGCTTGGGTTGTGTTTAGGAGATGGTGTGCAAAGGTGGGTATCGGTTTGGTCTCTTTGGGGGTAATGGGAGTGGATGTGTAGTGACTATCCTCTTTGGTGGCACTTTTGAGGGCTTGGTGCATTTCGTATTTGATAAACTCATCTTTCAAACACGAGAGGTAATTTTTCTCCTCAAAAACAAAGCGTTGCAAATCACAATCTAGCACAACATCGCCTCTAAGGGTGACAAGCTCACGAGACAAAAAGGCACTCTCTTTGGATTGAAGCAAAAGCGATTGGGTACGGGGAGGGGTAATGGTATCAATATGGGCATAAATATTTTCAAGTGTGCCAAATTCATTGATAAGCTTACTCGCTCCCTTTTGCCCTATGCCTTTGACTCCAGGAATATTATCGGAGCTATCGCCCAAAATAGCTTGGAAGTTGGTAAAATCTCTCGGATAAACGCCAAACTTTTCAAACGCCTCTTTTTCGCCAATCTCACGCTTTTTGACGCTATCGTACATCACTACCCTATCCTCTTCGATAAGCTGATAGAGATCTTTGTCGTGTGAGACGATGCGGACTTTGAGTCCTTGGGCTTTGGCAAAATGCGTCACGGTCGTGATAATATCATCGGCTTCAAACCCCTCTTGGGAGAGATTGGCAAACCCCATCTTCTCTATCCACTCAATGGCTACGGGGAGTTGTGCCAAAAGCTCCTCTGGTGCGGGTGGGCGGTTGGCTTTGTAGTCCTCAAAAAGTGCATTGCGAAAAGTTTTGCCTTTGCTATCAAGGGCAAACACTAGATAATCCGTTGAGTGGTCACGGTGCAATGAATCCACAAGTTTGACAAATCCCGTAAGCAATCCCGTAGGAAAGCCTTGGGCGTTGCGAAGCGGTGGCAGGGCAAAAAAGGAGCGGAAAAAAAATCCAAAAGTGTCGATAATCGTGATAGTTTTCAATACAAAAGCCTTAATTAAATTTGTTTTTGTGCCATTTTGATATAGACGTGGAGTATCTCCAATGAAGCGGGAGTCACGCCCGAAATCTCTGAGGCGTTAAAGAGTGTGGGAGGATTGGCTTTTTTGAGCTTTTCGACTATCTCGTTGCTTAGTCCTGATACTTTGGCGTAGTCAAAATCGTTGGGGATTTTAAGTTTGAGCATATCTTTCATTTTGGATACTTGCATCAATTGTTTATCGATGTATCGGTGGTATTTGGCTTGGATAAGTATCTGTTCTATTACTTCATCGCTGTAGGACTCAAACGCTGGAATAAGCGTCGTGAGTTTGCTGCGATTGTACTCTCCTCTACCTACTACATCAATGAGGGCGGTTTTATCATTAAGTCCCATCTCACCGATACTATCAAGCAATCCTATAAGCTCTTTGGTAGGTGTGACGTAGCTGTTTTTGAGATACTCCACCCCCTCCTCAATCGCTGCTTTTTTGGCATACAATCGCTCCAAATAGTCACGTTCAAGGAGTCCAAATTTCTCCCCGTAGTGGCTTAGACGTATATCGGCATTATCTTCTCTTAGTAGCAATCGATACTCTGCACGTGAGGTAAACATACGGTAGGGCTCGAGTGTCCCTTTGGTCACAAGGTCATCGATAAGTACTCCGATATACGCCTCATCTCGTCCCAAAATAAAAGGCTCTTCGCCTCTTAGGGCAAGGACGGCATTAATACCCGCCATCAATCCTTGAGCCGCTGCCTCTTCATAGCCTGTCGTGCCGTTGATTTGCCCTGCGAAATAGAGGGCTTTGATTTTTTTGCACTCCAAAGTGTGGTAGAGTTCAGTAGGCTGGATAAAATCGTACTCGATAGCGTACCCATAACGTACGATTTTGGCATTTTCCATCCCTTTGACGCTTTGTATCATCTCTTTTTGTACCTGTGTGGGCAAAGAGGTACTCATGCCGTTGATGTAGCACTCTGCGTTGTGTAGTGTTTGAGGTTCGACGAAGATTTGATGGCGAGGTCTATCCCGAAAGCGGTAAATCTTATCTTCAATACTAGGACAATACCTAGGACCCACGCCGCTAATTTGTCCGCTAAAGAGCGGTGCATTTTCAAAATTGTTCTCAATAATAGTATGCGTATCTTCGTTGGTATAGGTAACATAGCAGGGCAATTGGGTGGGATTAAAGCTCTTTTTGTCGGTACGAAAACTAAAAGGCATAGGAGGCTCATCCCCACCTTGAGGCTCCATCACGCTAAAATCAATACTCTTTGCATCAATTCTAGCGCACGTCCCCGTTTTGAGTCGTCCTATTTCAAGCCCCAAACGACGCAAATACTCACTGAGTTCAATAGAGGCAAACTCCCCTTGACGACCCGCACTCAGTTGGGTTTTACCAATATGAATGATACCATTGAGAAATGTTCCTGCAGTAATAATCACTTTGGAAGCCCGATACTCATTGCCTAGTTGTGTCACCACGCCTTTGGCAACGTTGTCATCGATAATAAGCCCCGTCACCATCTCTTGTTTGACATCCAAATGGGGAGTTTGCAAAATTTTATCGTGCATGTAGTTTCGGTATCTATCCATATCGATTTGCGCCCTACTCCCCCGTACCGCTGGACCCTTTGAGCCGTTTAGGATTCGGTATTGTATCCCCGTAGCATCGGTACAAAGCCCCATTTCGCCCCCAATAGCATCCAACTCTTTGACCAAATGCCCTTTGGCAAGTCCTCCAATAGCGGGGTTGCACGATGAAGCACCGATTTGTTCTACCAAAATAGTCACAAGCAACGTCTTAGCCCCCATCCTAGCACTTGCCAATGAAGCCTCTATCCCCGCATGTCCACCACCAACAACTATTACATCGTATTGCATATTTTTCCTAGAGTATAAAAAGTGCATAATTATAGCAAAATTTAAATCGCAATACTCTACATTGCAAGGTACGAAGCAATCTATTTTAATTTTTTGTCACAAACAACGACTTTGAAATCGTAGCCTCGGCTTTAGCCGAGTTTGAAGCATTCAATAGCCTCCAATTTGTTCGGCTAAAGCCGAACCTACAGCCGAACCTACAGCCAAACTTCACTTTGTTGCCAATGACGTATTGCTTGGTTTCTTTTGCGATTAATTTTGCAAATAGACCATGCCGTTTTCGATGAGAATGATCCCATCAAACTCCGCCTCATAGACTCTATCACCAAATCGTGATACCGCCTCTTCAATCGTAGGGAAGCTTTGGCAAAAGTAGAAAAAGTCATCTTTGACAACAGGGCTATTGACGGCTACTCCAAATTGCGAAGCAAACTTTTCAATCGAGTAGATAGGGTGTGCGTAACCGTCTATGAGAAGCTTGTTTGTACCCTTGCTCTCTCCGATACGATGAGGGAGGACATAAACGCTTTTGCCCATCTTCAAAGCATACTCAACACTACGCAACGAACCGCTGTTTAAATCCCCCTGTGCAACTATCAAAATATCGCCCAAAGCCACCACGAGTTCGTTGCGTACCACGAAACTCCACCCTGTAGCTTGAAAATCGGGTGCAAATTGACTCAAAGCCAATCCTTGTTCTTCGATAGTTTTAAGCAACTCTCGATTGACGGCGGGGTAGCGAATATCAATACCCGAAGCATAAACGGCAATGGTATTGGAAGCCCCTGCATAACTGTGGGCTATGGCATCAACTCCCATTGCACCCCCACTTACTATCACCACGCCCCTTGCGATAAGGGCTTGAACGAGTTGAGCGGTTTGGGTTTTGGTATAATTAATAGGTCGGCGAGTACCCACAATAGAGACTTTGGGGCGTTTGAGTAGCTCCAAATTGCCTTTGTAGTAGAGTTGCTGAGGATATTTTTTCATTGCTTTTAGGGCTTGAATTTCAAAATCAATCAGTGGCATTAGACAATCACCCTCCAAAACACAAATCCTACCGTAGCAACAACCACGATACCTATTAGGTTGATTTTAAATCCTATGCGCATCATGGTTTTGATAGGAATAAGGCGTGAACTCATAATGATAGCATTGGGTGGTGTAGCAATAGGAAGCATAAAAGCGTAACTTGCCGCTACAGTAGCTACAAGCAGCAACACGATACCATCACTTCCCATGCCTTTGCCAATCTCATAAAAGATAGGGACGATGATAGAGGTGAGTGCGGTGTTACTCGTCACTTCGGTTGAAAAGCTTACAAAAAAGGCCGCAAAAAGCAACATCCAAAAGAGTGGCATATCGGCAATAAAGCTTAATTTTCCTGCAATATCACCAGCAAGTCCCGTACTTCCAAAAGCCGCAGCGATACTAAATCCCGCTCCAAACAAAAAGACTATCTCGTAGGGCAAATTGCGTGTATCTTCCCATGTCAAAAAACCCACACGAGGCACAAACATCAAGAGTCCAAAACTGAGCAAAATAAGCTTCTCATCGAGTGCGAAATCGTAGAGTTGTTTGAATGCGGTATTGCCTATGAGCAACAAAGCCAAAACGATGATAATCCCATAGAGTCGTTTTTGTTGGGTGTTGAGTATGGGGATAGAGGTAGAGATCTCTTCAACGCACTCTTTTTGCACCCCAAGCGAAAGCAAATAGGGTACTATCAAAAGCATCAAACCCACCACAGGAGCCATAAGAAGCACCCACTCTCCAAACGATAGCATCTCCACCCCTTTTCCTTGCAAAAAACCCAGCAAGAAAAGATTGGGAGCGGTACCAATGGGGGTCAATATACCGCCCAAACTTGCCCCATAAGCCGTAGCCAACAAGAAGCGAATTTTGAGTTGGATGTTGGGGCTTAGATGGAGGGCGATGGGCATAAGCATAAGCGTAACGGTGGTGTTGTTGAGAATAGCACTAAGCAGCGCAGCGCAAAAAGCCAAAGCATAAACAATCCCTCTGGCACTTTTGGGGAAGAGATTGAGAAGTTTGGCGGAGAAGTAGTGGTGCAATCCTATCTTTTCGATAGCAATGGCTAACATAAAACCGCCCAAAAACAAAAAGATAATGGAGGTGGAGTAGTTTTGGGCTACCGCTTCCGTATCGAGTATT
>DYMA01000041.1 GCA_020721815.1 Sulfurovum sp.
GGGGGGTGAGTGGTTACAAATTCTTTTTTCACCAAGAGCCACCATAAGGCTACTCCATCATCTATCCATACAATCCAAATGAAGATACTATTGCGATACTAACACTCTATCGAGAGAATTTACCTCAAGAAAGCCAAGGATGATTAAGGCGAAGTTGTAGGGGTAATCCCTTGCGGTTGCCTATGGTTGGGTATCGTTTTTGGCTCTTGTAGGTGCGACCATGTCGCACAAATAGACGTGTGAGATGGTCACAATTTTTCCTTGATTTCACAATACAATTGCAAGACGAGAGATAAGTGCGTAATATCAGCTAAAGATTTGCTCCTCAACCATTTGGCAAAAGATATGTCCTAGCATAATATGAGCCTCTTGAATGCGTGGGGTGTCGGTGGAGGGGGCTTTGATAATGTAATCGCATAGCGTATCCATTTTGCCCTCTTTTGCACCCGTAAATCCTACGATTTTCACCCCTCTTTGTTTGGCACTTTGGATAGCTTGAAGGATATTGGGTGAATTGCCTGAGGTGGAGAGGGCAATAAAGATATCTCCCTCTTGTCCATGCGCTTCAATCTGTCTGGAAAAAAGAGACTCAAAGCCGTAATCATTACCCACCGCCGTCAAAATCGAACTATCGGTTGTCAAAGCAATAGCCGCCAAAGCTGCCCTATCGAAATAAAACCTAGCCACAAGTTCGGCCGCAATGTGTTGCGCATCGGCCGCACTGCCTCCATTTCCTGCAATAAGTATCTTTTTGCCATTAGTATAACCCTCAACAGCCTCTAGGCAAATGGCCTCCAAAGTTTGGAGCATTGGGGTATCATTTAAAATCATCTCTTTGACGCTTATGCTTTGACTGATACTTTTTTGAATCTTTTCTATCACTGTTTATCCTTGTGTGTTGTTTGGATAAGGCATTATAGCCAATTGTGGATTATAGAAAGTGAGGACTTAGCCTTGTGTATTTTCTCTTATCAAACGCTCCACCAATCTATCGATATCCTCTGGGAGTCTCAAAAAATCACCGAAATAGGCATCAAAAAAGGGTTGGGTGACGCTTGTGAAATGCTCTTTCTCTTCGTGCAAATTAACAACCCATTCATGTTCAATCGCTCTATGCTTGAGAGCCTCTAGGCTAAGCATCGTGTCGTTGATAGTGCCTAGTTTGCTTGAAGTGACTAGCAAAGCTTTAGCACCGAGGTCTTTGATAAGGTCGATCATAAAATACTCTTTTAGGATAGGCACCATGAGTCCTCCCGCCCCCTCAATCAAAAGAGTATCGCACTCCCTTGAAAGCTCTTGAAATTTGGCAAAAATAACTTCGAGTTCGATCCCATCACCCGCACAAAAAGGAGCAGCAGGAAGACTAAAGGTATAGGCGGTAATATCTTTGGGGGTGAGATTGGCAAAGTAGGGATTGTGCTTACTTACACTCTCCAAAAGCTTTTGGGCATCTTGAGGTTCATCTATCACGCCCGTCTCAATGGGCTTAAAGACACCCACTCGATAACCCCGCTTCGAGAGTGCATCGATAAGCCTAAGCGTCGTATAGGTTTTGCCCACATTGGTATTGGTTGCGGTGATAAATAGGGGTTTCAAATGGTCTCCTTTGGGACACAAAATCGTTATTTTACTTCAAAAATAACCAAAATAGCTGTAGGTTCGGCTTTAGCCGAACAATTGAGGCTATTGGGCGTTTCAAACTCGGCTAAAGCCGAGGCTACACACTCAAAGTCTAATTTAAAGATGATATATTAGGCAAAGTGCATAATATCAGTATTGATACACAATTATAACAAAGTCCAATCCAATACGCAATATTTTAAATTTTCGAGCAAGTGTTGTAAATATCTCTGCTAGAAACCAAATTAGAGAACGGTTTTTATAAAACTCTTGTTTTTTTAGCTATAATATACTATATTATAACGATATAAAATAATAGAGAAATTAAGAAGGAAATTGTAAATGCCAAAAATTATTGAAGAAACCAAAGCAGATTTAGGGCTAGATAAGCCTAAGATGTATCGTGTTTTGCTTCATAATGATGACTATACGACGATGGATTTTGTAATTATGATACTTATGAAGATTTTTCACAAAAGCCAACAAGAAGCAGAGATAATTATGTGGGATGTACATAAAAAGGGACGTGGTACATGCGGTATCTATACTTTTGAAATAGCCCAAACCAAAGTCGAACAAGTCAAACGTTTAGCCAAAGAGAATCAATTTCCTTTACTTGCTACCATGGAAGAAGAGCAATGATAAGCATAGAATTAAACAGCATTTTTAAAAACTCGGTCGAGTATGCCAAAGAGCATCGCCACGAGTACCTCACTATCGAACATATCTTTTTGGCAATTCTCAACTCTGTTGAGGGCAAAGAGATATTTGAGATGCTAGAGGTTGATCGTGATACCCTTAGAGAAGAGATAGCCGATCACATTATCGAAAATACGCCTCAAACCCAGCAGATGCACGACCCTATGGAGACCATATCGCTCTCCAATGCTATTGGCAATATGATGGCACACATCCGCTCTTCAGGCAAAGAAGAGGCAGGTGTGGGCGATATGCTTGTGGCTATCTTTTCGCAACCCTCCTCTTATGCTTACATTTTGATGCAACGTGAAGGGATTGAGAAGGTGGATATTTTGGAGATTATCTCTCACACTCATATTGCACAAGAGAAAAAAGAGGGCGGTATCGAGAGGGAAGAGAACAAAAAAGAGAGCTATTTGGATAAATTCACTATCAATCTCGTTGCATTGGCAAAAAGCGGAAAAATTGACCCCGTAGTAGGTAGAGAGGGTGAAATTACGAGAGTCATGCAAACGCTTTGCCGTCGCAAAAAAAACAATCCGCTCCTAGTAGGTGAACCAGGAGTTGGTAAGACGGCTATTGCTGAGGGGTTGGCACTCAAAATTGCACAAGGCGATGTGCCTCAAATCTTACAAAACTCCGAAGTCTTTTCGTTGGATATAGGGGCGATGATAGCGGGGAGCAAATACCGAGGAGATTTTGAAAAACGCCTCAAAGGAGTACTTAAAGAGCTTCAAGAGATTGAAAACTCCATTGTTTTTATTGATGAGATTCATACCATCGTAGGTGCAGGAGCGACAAGCGGAGGAAGTATGGATGCCTCCAATTTGCTCAAACCTGCCCTTGCGAGGGGCGAAATGAAGTGCATTGGAGCTACGACATTTGGGGAGTATCGCAACTTTTTTGACAAAGACAAAGCCCTTTCACGCCGTTTTGCCAAGATTGATGTTGATGAGCCAAGTGTTGAAGATACGCTCACTATTTTGCACGGTATCAAAGAGAAATACGAAGCCTACCACAAGATTCGTTTTAGCGACGAAGCGTTGCAAAGTGCCATAGATTTATCGGTGAAGTATCTTCACGATAGATTTTTGCCCGATAAGGCGATGGATTTGATAGATGAAGTGGGGGCTGGATTTATGCTCAAAGGTTTAAGCGATGTGGAGGTAACGCAAAAAGATATAGAAGATACCATCGCCAAGATGCTTCGTCTCCCCTCCAATGTCGTAAGCCTTGATGATAGTGCCAAAATCAAAGAGCTTAGCAATGCACTCAAAGAGCGTATCATTGGACAAAATGAAGCCATTGAGCATTTGGTCTCTTCCATCAAACGCTCTTACGCAGGACTCAACGGCGACAATAAGCCTATCGGAAGTTTTCTCTTTGTAGGACCCACAGGAGTAGGCAAAACGGAGCTTTCGACTCAACTTGCCAATGCTTTGGGCATTCACTTTGAGAAGCTTGATATGAGTGAGTACATGGAGCCTCACTCCATTAGCCGTTTGATTGGAGCGCCTCCAGGGTATGTGGGGTATGAACAAGGGGGGCTTTTGACGGAGATGATCAAAAAACATCCTCATACGGTATTGTTGCTTGATGAAATCGAAAAGGCACATCCCGATTTGATGAATATTTTGCTTCAAGTGATGGATGGAGCAAAACTCACCGACAACAACGGCGTAGTAAGCGATTTTAAACACGTCATACTTATCATGACCTCCAATATCGGTACCAAAGAACCCAACGTGATGGGCTTTGAGAAAAACAGCTCCGCTAAGACTACCAAAGCTATCAAAAACCACTTTGCACCCGAATTTATCAATCGTTTGAGTGCGATTGTAGAGTTTAATACGCTAAGCCTAGCCGATATTACCCAAATTGTCGATATTGAGATAGGCAAACTCAACACATTGCTCCAAAGCAAAGGGATTAGACTCAAACTTACCTTTGAAGCCAAAGAACACATCGCTACGCAAGGCTACAGCGACGAATACGGAGCTAGAGATATTGCTCGTGTGATAGATAGAGAGATCAAAGAGCATCTAAGCGATGAGATTTTATTTGGAGGACTCAAAAAAGGCGGGAGCGTAACGATAGGCTTTGATAAACAATTGACATTTGTGTTTCAAGGAGCGTAGATTGGGTTCGATGTTTGATGAGGATAACTATATCATCACTCAAATTGGTATGGATCATATCTTCCCCAATCCCCGCTTTGCTTCGGATGAGGGACTTTTGGCGTATGGCGGTGACCTAAGCCCCAATCGTTTGCTCAAAGCCTACTCCAAGGGGATTTTCCCGTGGTACAATGCCGATGACCCTATCCTTTGGTGGTCTCCCAATCCTCGTCTTGTACTCTATCCCGATAGCTTCAAACTCTCCCAATCCTTTCGCCGACGGCTACGCAACAACGCCTTTAGAGTCCATTTTGATAGAGATTTTCCTAGCGTCATTGCCCACTGCTCCCAAATGTCACGCAAAGGACAAAGTGGCAATACATGGATAACTCCCCAAATCATCGAGGCTTATACCACGCTTTATGAGATGGGATTTGCCCACAGCGTAGAGGCGTACGACGAGGAGGATAGATTGCTAGGAGGATTGTACGGTATCTCGATGGGTGGGGGATTTTTTGGTGAATCGATGTTTTCACTTGCCAAAGATGGCTCAAAGATAGCCCTCAAAGGACTTAGCGACGTTTTGCTTCGAGAGGGATTTGACTTTATTGATTGCCAACTCCCCACGGAGCATCTCCAAAGCATTGGCGCTCAAGTACTCCACCGCACTATCTTTTTGGACGAGCTTCACGCCACGCTTCAAAAGGGTGGCAAAATAGGCTCATGGAGCGATTGGAGCTGGGAGTACGGCGGTGATTAAGATTTCACAAGAAAATTTATATTTACCGTTCGTGCTGAGTTTATCGAAGCACAATCAATACAAGTAAGCTCAGGGTGAACGGAAAATCAAAAAGGAGGAATCTGAAAAATGTTTTGGGTATATATTTTAAAATGTTCAGATAACAGTTACTATACAGGACACAGTGACAATCTTGAAAATCGTATAGCTCAACATCATCAAGGGGCTTTTCTTACTTGTTATACTTATAAAAGACGACCTTTGGAGCTAGTTTTTTTCAAGAGTTCCCAACTAGAGAAGAGGCATTAGCATCTGAACGACAGATTAAAGGGTGGAGTCGTAAAAAGAAAGAAGCAATGATAGAAGGCAATTGGGATAAAGTAAGTCAATTAGCTAAGTCTAAAAAGTAATGCTGTTCGTGCCGAGTGTACATTCAATACAAGACCCTTCGACAAGCTCAGGGTGAACGGAAAATAAGATAATTATTATACTAATCCGTTCGTGCTGAGTTTATCGAAGCACATTAAACACAAGACCCTTTAACAAGCTCAGGGTGAACGGAAAATAAGATAATTACTAGACCAATCCGTTCGTGCTGAGTTTATCGAAGCACAATCAATACAAGACCCTTCGACAAGCTCAGGGTGAACGGAAAAAATGAACTCCTTGTCAAAATATCAAAGAGATATTAAGCATTGTATCAAATATTCAAAGATAAAATATAAAAAATCATCTTAGGAGTGCGGTATGTACTATTTTAAAATTCTAATAGTCGGTTTGGTTTTGGGGCTTTTGGTGGGGTGTAGGGATAGGCAACCTCTTGAATATACCTTGCAAACCAACAGTACGCTTGAAGATCCCAATAGCTCTTTTGAGGAGAACAATGCAACTATTATTGCTCCTTTGGAAAAAAACGAGACGTTTGAAGAGGGCAACCTAAGCGATACAATCCCCGTTGTCGAAACCAATACCACCAGCGAAAACAACACCACGCCTCAAACCGATATTCACGATGAAACCAATACAACATTTGAAGTCAATAGTAGCGATGAAATCAATACAACATTTGAAGTCAATAGTAGCGACGAAATCAATACAACATTTGAAGTCAATAGTAGCGATGAAATCAATACAACCCATGAAAACAATACAACTAATGAGAGCAATATCACCAATACTACGCCCTTTAGCGTCGATAGTGGAGTCGATAAGGTAGCTAGAGTCGGGGAGCTTGTGGTGCTTGTCGCCAAAGTCCAAAGCAGTGAGAGCAATCTAAGCTACGTTTGGAGAGAGGGCAATGTGACGCTTAGCCATGAAGCCTATCTATCCAAAAGCGATTGGAGTGTAGGTGAACACAACATTACTCTTAACGTTACCCAAAACCCAACCCATCAAATCGCTCGGGATTGCACTCTTGTGACGATAGAGGATAGACTCCTTGTAGAGGATAAAATCTTGCAAGAGCGAGAGGGTTGGCAAAGCCTTATGCGTACAGGCAAATTTGTACTCAATCAAAAGAGTGCTACGGTAGAGTATCGCACTTTCAACTGTGGCGGTGACCTTATCTATGTAGCCTCCCTAGATGATGGCTATTGGTTTGAGGAAGAGATGCTCTTTGGGAGTGAGTTTTGCATGGCGGGGTGTCAAGTGGAACTTAGCCACGATGGAAGCTACTACAAGAAGTATTGCGAGGGCAATGTGGTAGCACAGGGCAAACTCTCCACCCCTCTTGATGCTACATTCTATCGCAAAATACCCATCAAAGCACCCAGTGCAGGGATGGATAACAACACCACGCACATTCTCTACGCTACCCAAAAGGGAGAGTTGTACGCTCTTGAAATGGATGAGTACAACTCAAGCCTCATCACCAACCTAACCGATAACTATCTTGTCAATGGATTGGCGTACCACGATAGACTCTACTACTACTCCTATACCGTTCCTCAAACAAGCTACGAGATGGAGCGTATGGATCTCAATGGCTCTATCGTCACACCCCTACACGCTACGGCGTTTCCCGATGGATTGGATATTTATGAAGACAAAATCTATTCCGTCACCCACGATGTGAGTGGCGAAGTGACTCTTTTTGATCTCAACGGGAGCTATTTGGGGACTTTGGAGAGCGGGATAGATGATATTGTCGGTATCGCCCATACACGTTATTTTCTCTATATTTTATCCGAAGATGGGGATATTTACCAAACCTTGCCCCACACAGGAGAGTCCAAACGTATCTTCAACAACGACAATCTCTTTGAAAAAGGCAACAACAGCTACGGATTGGAAGCGATTACTATCCTCAATGACTTCATCTATATCTCCTATATTAATGATAGTGCGATTTATAAAATTGATCTCAATATCACCCAATACGAATAGGAATGGCTATGCTAAAGACTCTCTTTAATAAAAAACTCAAATCCATTACCCATGAAGTCAAAGCGTGGCTAGAGGCTCAAAACGCACTCAAAGTCACAAAAATCAAACATCTACGCACCTTTAAGCGTATCATGATGAACAAAGCGGCACGGATTGAGCTTTTGCGTTTTGTTTTGGAGGATGGTCGAAGCGGTAGGGTCTTTTATTCGCCTATTATGCACACTTTTTGGGATAGCCAAACCAAAGGAGTAGAGGATGAAACCATGCTTTTGGCTTATGGCGGATGGCTTTTTTTGACCTCGGGATTGCAAGATGGCTTCATCATCCAAAACTTCACCTCCCCAAAACAACGCAAAGAGTATCTTGAATTTAAACAATTGCTGGGATTGGAAAATATCAACGTGTTAGAACAATACAAAATCGGACACTCTGAGATATTTGCGATTGAGGGCGAACTGGAGGGGTATAGGACACGGTGTGCAGGAAATTGTGAGATAGATATATGCTTTGATACCATGACCGATGCTTTTCATATCCCTACGGTTTACTTTTTGCTAGGCGAACAGCTCTTTAGAACCGATAGGCTTCCCGATGACATATCCAAACTTTAATCTCGTCCTCTCAGGCGGTGCGGCACTGGGTTTTGCCCATGTGGGTGTTATCAAACGACTCTACGAGCTTGATAGGTTTCCAGAACAAATCGTAGGTACAAGCATGGGGGCGATAATTGGAAGCGTGTATGCTTTGAAACTGCCCCAAGAGGAGTTTTTGAGGATATTTAGTGAGTTTAGCAATATCTTCAAATGGATTAAAATCTCCTTTAGCAACGCCTCGCTTATCAACAGCAGTAAAATTTACAAAATAATCGAAAGTGTCTTTGGTGAGATGAAAATGGCTCAATCGCCTATCCCTCTCAAACTCATCGCTACCAATTTTGACAACGGTGAAGTGCGTATCTTTTCTAGGCATGACGATATTGCTATCAAAGACGCTATTTTGGCCTCCATGTCTATTCCTGTAATCTTCCCACAAGTCAAAATCGATGAAAACTACTATGTCGATGGCTATTTGGGAGCCAATTTGGGATTGGGCTATCTTGATGATATTACTATCCCCACTATTGCCGTTGATGTGATGGGCAAAAACTCTCTAGCACCCTTTATCAAAGAGGAATATACCTTTTTTGGTCACACCAAAGCCATTATCAAAACACTCGAACGCAGCATGCGACTCATGATGATAAACCAAACCAAAAAGACAATTGAGGATTTTGAGGGCGAGTTGTTGCTTATCGAACCTCACTTGCACAAATTTAAATCAACGCACTTTAATAAGTTCAAAAAAATCAAAAAAGCAGGATACAAGAGTGCTTACGCTACAATCCCCCATGAATAAAATATACGCTTACAATCACCCGCCCATTTTTTTTGATTTTGCTCAAAGCATTGAGCGTTTCTTTGTAGAAGAGATTCCTCTTTTCCCCTTTGCCAATAGTGGCTCTAATGTGATACTCAAGATCAAAAAACGAGACATGAGTACCTTCAAACTCATCTCCGTCCTTGCCAATGCTGCCAATATTGCCCAGCGAGAGATTGGCTATGCAGGACTCAAAGACAAAAACGCTACCGCCATTCAATACATCTCACTGCCCAAAGTCTATGAAAAAGAGTTGCTCAAAAATCTCACTACCGATAAAATCGAAATCCTAGAGAAGTTCTACTCCAAATTTCCCATCAAGATAGGTCAGCTCAAAGCCAATCGTTTTTCTATTGTGTTGCACAAAGTCACGCCAAAAGCTTTTGAAGAGATTCAAAACGTCACCAAAGAGATGCTCAAAGAGGGTATTCCCAACTACTTTGGCTATCAACGCTTCGGAGAAGATGGCAAAAGCTTCGCACAAGGTCAAAAAATCGCACACACCAACAAAAAGCTCAAAGGAGCAAAAGAGAAGTTGCTAGTAAGTGCCTACCAAAGCCATCTCTTCAATCAATGGTTGGCCAGTCGCATCGCTTTGTCACATACCCTCAAAGCCAACTCACCCGAAAAAGCCTCCAAAATCTTAAACTATCCCAAACCCCTAGTGGAAGCCCTCTTGCAACAACCCCACTTCTTTAAACTCTTCATCGGTGAGCATCTTCAAAGTTATCCGCAAAACAAAGAGTACTTTTGCAGCGATTTGCAACCGTGTGCTTTGGAGTTTGCACAAGGCAAGGTTTCTCCCACGGGTCTTTTGGCAGGGAGCAAAACCAAACGAGCCGTAAGCGATGCTAGAGTACTTGAAGCACCTTTTGATGATAGCGAACTCTCCTCACTCTACGGCGATAGACGCTACGCATGGATTTGGGTAGAGGATTTGAGATTTGAATACCGCAAAGAAAAAGAACACCTCACTATCGATTTCACCCTCCCCAAAGGTGCTTACGCTACGACCTTTTTGGAAGAGATAGGCAAAAGAGAATTAATGGATGAAAAGAGAACAGTGAGTAGGTTGGATTAGGTCTGAACATTGCGAACAACGTGAAGCAATCTATTTTAAATTTGCTCACAAACAACGACCTTGAACCCGTAGCCTCGGCTTTAGCCGAGTTTGAAGCATTCAATAGTCTTTAAATGTTCGGCTAAAGCCGAACCTACAGTTAATACATTTTAAATTACTTGCGTTCGTGAAACCTCCGCTACTATCTCGCCCTCAACTGCATCAAATGTTACTTTGTTACCCTCCAATACTCTATCTTCGAGTATCATATCGGCTAGTCTATCTTCTATCTCTTCGTACAAGGCTCGTTTGAGTGGTCTCGCACCGTAAACGGGGTCAAAGCCTACTTGGGCTATGTACTCTTTTGCCTTTTGAGTTAGGCTAATGTCGATGTTTCGTTCGTGCAATTTGTGGGCAATGGCTTTGAATAAAATATCAACGATGTTGGTAATAGCCTCCATTCCCAGTGGATTAAAGATCACAATATCATCCAAACGGTTTAGAAATTCGGGTTTGAAGTAGTTTTTGAGCTCCGCATTGACCGCACTCTCTCGCTCATTTTTATCTTCAAAGTGCATGATTTTATCACTAGCAATATTGGAAGTCATAATAATGATAGTGTTTTTAAAATCCACCGTTACCCCTTTGTTGTCGGTGAGTCGTCCATCGTCAAGGACTTGCAATAGCGTATTAAAAACATCCGTGTGCGCTTTTTCAATCTCATCAAACAACACGACACTGTAGGGCTTTCGTCGTACCGCTTCGGTAAGTTGCCCTCCCTCATCATAACCCACATACCCTGGAGGCGCTCCTACGAGGCGTGAAGCGGAGTGTTTCTCCATGTATTCACTCATATCGATGCGTATCAAGGCATCTTCGCTATCAAAGAGAAATTTTGCTAGTGATTTGGCTACTTGCGTTTTGCCTACTCCCGTGGGTCCCAAAAACATAAAGCTTCCAATGGGACGATTGGTATCGCTAAGCCCTGCTTTGTTGCGTTTGATAGCTCTCGAAATGGCTTTGAGTGCCTCGTTTTGTCCTACTACGCTCTCATTTAGGATACTTTCGATATTGAGGATTTTCTCTTTTTGGCTTTGGAGCATTTTGCTTACCTCAATGCCCGTCCAACGGCTCACGATAGAGGCTATCATCTCCTCATCGACGGCATTTTTGAGCAACGTCCCACTAGCTACCATCATCTCCCACTGCTTCTCAAACGCCACTATCTCTTGCTCTTTGGCGGGGATTTGTCCGTACTCAATCTCGGCGGATTTGGCGTATTCATTCTCTCTTTTGGCAAGGGAGGCTTGATTTTTGAGCGATTCAATTTCGCTTTTGGCTTTGGCAATGCTCTCAAATACTCGCTTTTCGTTTTCAAATTGTGTCTCTAGCGTCGCTTTTTGCTCTTTGAGATTGGCAAGTTCTTTCTCTATCTCCAAAAGTCGTTGGTTGTTTTTGTCGCCATCTTCCATCAAGAGTGCCTCTTTTTCTACTTGCAATGTGGATAGTTCTCTTTTGACACGAGAGAGTTCTTTGGGTTGGGATTCGATTTGCATTTTGAGTTCTGCGGCTACTTCATCGATCAAATCAATCGCCTTATCGGGCAAAAATCGATCGCTTATGTATCTATCGGAGAGTTTAGCGGAAGCTACCAAAGCACTATCATTAATGGTGACATTGTGGTGGGCTTCTAGGCGACTTTTGAGACCTCTTAAAATCTGCAACGCCTCATTGATGGTAGGCTCATCGACGTTTACGGGCTGGAAACGTCGTTGCAACGCTTGGTCTTTTTCAAAATATTTGCGATACTCTTTGAGCGTCGTAGCCCCGATAGTATGAAGCTCTCCTCTTGCCAAAGCAGGTTTGAGGATATTGGCAGCGTCCATACTCCCCTCACTTGCTCCCGCACCTACGATGGTATGGATTTCATCGATAAATAAAATGACATTGGCACTCTTTTTGACTTCATCGACGACGGCTTTTAGGCGTTCTTCAAACTCTCCTCGATACTTCGCCCCTGCAATAAGACGGCTCATATCCAGCGTAACGACACGCATATTTTGCAAGCTAAGGGGTACCTCTTTTTCGATAATGCGTTGGGCTAACCCCTCTACAATAGCGGTTTTGCCCACTCCTGGTTCTCCGATTAGGATAGGGTTGTTTTTGGTTTTGCGGATAAGTATTTGCATCACCCTTTGTACCTCTTCATCTCTTCCAATGACGGGGTCGAGTTCTCCATCGCGTGCTTTTTGGGTGAGGTCAATGCCGTATTGATTGAGTGCTTCAAGCGTCTCATCGCCGCTTTGCGAATCGATACTTTTGCCTCCACGGATAGACTCTAGGCTCTTTTTAAACTCGCTTATATCGAGATATTTGCCAAAAATATCCTTAAAAAAGCTCTCGCTTGAATTGGCAATTAGCCAACTGTCTACCGCCAAAAACTTATCTCCCTTAGCGTTCATCAAGCCTTGAGCAACTTCAAGTGAACGCATCAAATTGTGAGAAAGTTTGATGTTCTCTTTGGTGATAGTCGATACGGCAGGGAGTTTGGATGCTTGTGATTTGGTCTCTAGTTCTATAGCGGCTTTGTCGGTGTTCATTTTGTTGAGGACTTGATGCAAAATCGAGCCACTATTGGTCAGCAACGCCCAAACGATATGGATGGGTTGTATCTCTTGATTTTTGTTGTGCAGTGCCAATGAGAGTGCGGAATCTAGGGTGCTTCTCATTTGATGGGTAAGTTGTTCTAAAATATTACTCATTGCTTTTCCTTTAAGTTGTGTATTAACGTATTATATAACTTTAGTCGTTTAATGTCAAGTATCTTAAATAAAATTGTTTAGATACAATACTATTACTCCAAAACCAAAGCGTTAAAAGCGGATTTAAGTAACTTCTTGATATATTATGACACAAAAAATTCCCAAGGAGTATCTCCCCTATGCGACTATCACCCAGATACATTGAGGTCTTCAAAAAATACTTCCAAGAGTTTTTTCAAAACGGTGAAATCTATCTTTTTGGTAGTCGCATCGACGATAGCAAAAAGGGTGGGGATATTGATTTGTATTTTGTACTTCAAGAACACACCCATTTATTTGAAAAAAAGATCAAATTTCTATCACGCGTCAAACGAGAATTGGGCGATCAGAAGATTGACATAGTATTTAATACTGACAACACCAGACTTATAGAAAAGGAAGCGATACAATGGGGAATAAAACTCTAATCTATCAACAAAAAGTAACCGATAATTTATCGGAAAGCTACAAACACCTCACACGGCTCGAAAATGCTTTTGAAGCCCTCAAAAAGAGCTATACTTTTCCTATTGCCCTAGATGATTTTCATACAATAGTCACTTCTATCGAACATTTGGCGTATAGTGACCAAATCATCTATCGATTTTCCAAACTTCAAGATTGTATGGGAGCTAAACTTTTTAAATCGGTACTTTTGTATGAGGGAGAAAATATCAATAAGCCATTTTTGGATATTCTCAATAGGCTTGAAGCGATTGATATTATCAATATTGATGAGTGGTTTGAGTTGCGAGACCTTAGAAATGAGATAGCCCACGATTACGAAGACAACGACAAAACCGCTATTGCTATCTTAAATACTATCTATAAGTTTAAACAAGATTTAAAAGATATTTTAGATGCTATTTCACAATTGATACAAAAAGAGAACCGATGAGTTTAGGTGCAATCATTATCACGCTTTTTTCCATTGTTTTGGCTTTGCTTGTGGCTCTTTTGATGATACCTGTGTTGGTATGGCTTGAACGCCGTGTAGCGGGGCTTATTCAAGATAGAAAAGGGCCCAATCGTACCAATGTGTTGGGCTTTAGACTCGGAGGCGTGGTGCAATCCTTTGCCGATGTGATTAAATTGGTGTTCAAAGAGGAGTACTACCCCAAACACATTGGCAAACACGAGTGGCTCTTTATCGTCGCACCCTCTATTTTGTTTGTCTCTGCGTTATTGGGCTTTATGGTCATTCCTTTTGCCGATAATCTGCGATTGGGAGCAGAGAGCTATCCTATTCAAGCGCTGCCCGTCGATTGGGGTATTCTTTGGTATCTATCGATTGGTTCGATTGGGGTTATGGGTGTGCTTTTTGGTGGATGGGTAAGCCACAACAAATACGCGCTTTTGGGCAGCCAAAGAGCCACGTCGCTTATGCTAGGCTACGAGCTTCCCATGGGACTAAGCATCGTAGCGATGATTATCACCTATCAAAGCATTGATTTTAATACCATGGTAGCGTGGCAAAGCGATACGATTTGGGGATTTTTACCTGCGTGGGGTATTGTGGTGCAACCTTTGGCGACTTTTATCTTTATCGTGACGCTTTTTGTCGAGACCAATCGAGCACCCTTTAATGTCGCCGAGGGTGAGAGTGAGATTGTCGCAGGTCACATGACGGAGTTTTCGGCTATGAAGTTTGCTCTCTATTTTATGGGTGAGTATATTGCTATGAATGCTGCAAGTGCGGTGATTGTTACCCTCTTTTTTGGCGGTTATCAGCTCCCTTATCTCTCTACCAATGATCTTTTTAGCCATTTTGATACCATTGCTGTCGCTGTGATGCTCTTTTTGCCGATTTTTGTCTATTATTTTATCCGTTGGATGCGCAAAAACAATGCTGTAAATAGGACTCTCTCAAGCGACGGCGGTAGGGCTTTTGAAACCAAAGTACTCACCTATACGCTTATTGCAATGGGTCTCATAATAGAGCTTGTAATGGTCTATCTCATCATGCAACCCAAAGAGTCACTTGCTGTTGGGTTGGGTGTCATGGCGTTGCAAATTGCTATTTTTATTGCTAAATTGATGCTTTTTAATATCTTTTTTATTGTGGTACGCTGGACACTCCCACGCTTTCGTTACGATCAAGTCCAAAAGCTGGGTTGGAATTATCTCTTGCCGCTCTCACTGGCTAATATTTTTGTAACCGCTATTGTCGTAGTAGCCTTAGGAGCATAGATGAAAAAAAACATCAAAGTCGTTGAGCGATACAACGTCCAATGGAAACACCGTATCTTTATTCCCGCTATCATCGAGGGACTCAAAATCACCGCCAAACATCTTTTGAGTAATGTCAATGATATTAACAAAATGGATGTATTGGAGTACCCAGAAGAGCAACCCAAAGATATAAGCGGACGCTATCGAGGTTTGCACCGATTGACGCATCGTGACGATGGGAGTATGGCGTGTGTGGCGTGTTTTATGTGTGCTAGTGCTTGTCCCTCGGAGTGCATTTTTATTGAGGCTACACAAAGAGAGGATGGCGTGGATGAAAAAATGCCCCAACGCTTTGCTATCGATACGCTTGAATGCGTCTTTTGTGGCTACTGCGTCGAGGCGTGTCCCTGCGATGCGATACGAATGGACACGGGAATATTTAGCCTCATAGGCAACAAACGAGAGGATTTTTTGCTCGAAAAAGAGCAACTCTTAAGCCACCGTGGAGCCTTTGCCAATGAAAACTCTATCGCAAAGAGTGGAGTTGCTTCCAAGTAGCTACAACAAAGCATCTTTAAGCGAGTCATTGCGAGGAGCAAAGCGACGAAGCAATCTATTTTAAATTGCTTACAAGCAACGACTTTGAATCCGTAGCCTCGGCTAAAGCCTGAGTTTGAGAGACTCAATAGCCTCTAAATGTTCGGCTAAAGCCGAACCTACAGCCTTATCCGTTCACCCTGAGCTCTGAGCTTGTCGAAGAGTCGAAGGGTTTTGAGTTTGATGTACTTCGACAAGCTCAGTACGAACGATAAATTGAATATGTCGTGGAGTGAGATATTTATGGATAGATTTATTCATTTTAAAAAATACCACAAAATGAGCCATTATATAAAATATTAATTATTTTTATGCTATTATCCGCTCAAAAAAGAGTAATTTAGTATG
>DYMA01000229.1 GCA_020721815.1 Sulfurovum sp.
AGTTTTATGCTATTGCTTTAAAGGGGATGGTACAACGTGGTGAAACTTGACAACAACATCTCTCCTGCATCTCGAACCAATGCCTTTTTTGTCTTTAACAGTGTCGAAAATATTCCAATCAAGCCCTTTGGAGCGCCCAAACCAAGAGCAAAGTTTTTGGCACTTGATGATTATACTCCACACAAATGCTAGATAGACAATAACAGATGTTGCACAGTTTTTGTAGGGTGGATGAAACCCACCATCTTATCCATTTCAATCGCAGTAGGTCTAAACAAAACCCCAAAGGAGACAAGATGCGTTGGATATTATGCTGGTTTATTATGGCAACTTTGCTTAGTAGCAGTGAACATAATGCTACCATTGACCAAAAGATAGCCTCACTCCAAAAACCTCTCTACAACCCTTTTGTCGAAAACTACATTCTCAATGAGCTTAAAACCCTCAGAGATGAAAACCGAGATCTCAAAAACGAACTCTATGACCGCCTTGCCAAAAAGGAGGTGGATATCTCCAATAGTGCCATCAATTACGCCACCTCTACCATTAATAATATGTTTTATATTATTGCTGTAGCAAGTACCTTTTTGGTTTTGATTGGGTGGGGGTCGATTAAGGATATGAACGAAAAGATTAGCACTATTGTCGATGAACGGGTCTCTACTGTGATAGCAAAGTACGAAGTGAGGATGCACACCATCGAAAAAGATTTGGAAAAACGCTCCGCCCAAGTGTTGCAAAACCAAAAAGATATTGAGCGTACCAACACCATTCACTCCCTTTGGATGCGTGCCTCACAAGAGAATACCTCAAGCGGCAAGATTGAGATATACGATGAGATTCTCTCGCTTCGAGACAACGATACCGAAGCATTGACCTACAAAGCCCAAGCCACACTGGAACTAGGCGAGATTAATTGGGCACTCAATCTTGTCAATCAAGCCCTAGCCATAGACCCCAACTACCCCAATGCCCTCTATCAACGCGCCAAAGTCTATAGCGTATTGGGGCTAAAAGAGAGTGCGATAGAGGATTTGGAGAAAGCATTGGATATCAACGACCACTACATTGATGAGATCGAAAATCAAGAGGAGTTTTTGGCTCTGCACGAAACTTTGAAATTTAAAACACTCATTAATAAATACACAACCAAAAGTTAAGTTTAAAAGCTTACAAAGTAAAGTTACAGTAGGATATTATCTTATAACTTACTCCACGACAGAGTAAAAAATATCGTATCCGTTCACTCTGAGCTTGTCGAAGAGTCGAAGGGTCTTGAGTTTGATGTACTTCGACAAGCTCAGTACGAACGATAAATTGAATATGTCGTGGAGTGAGATCTTATAAAGCAAATGGTAGGAATGGGATGTCTGAAAAACTTGGAAGACTGAATAAAATAAAGATAAGCGGTTACAAATCTATAAAATCATTGGAACTTGAACTAAGACCCCTTAATATACTTATTGGTTCTAATGGTGTTGGTAAGAGTAATTTTATTAGTTTTTTCAAATTTATGAAAAAGATATTGGATAAAGATTTACCTACTTACACCGCAGAGCAAGGGGGAGCAAATAAAATATTGCACTTTGGTAAAAAATCAACCTCTGAAATTTACTTTGCATTACAATTTATTCCTAATGGCTATAAAGCAACGCTATTACCAACGGTAAATGATAAATTTATTTTTAAAGAAGAGTTTACTTATTTTTTTGGAGATACAATAGGTTATCAAGGCGGTACAAAATCTTATACTTTAAATAATAACGGTGGAGAAAACTCAAATTTACCAAACAGACCCCATTCAAGAACATCAGAAGGACATATTGTAGGTTTTATTCAAGACTGGAGAGTATATCATTTTCACGATACAAGCTCTACGGCAAAAGTAAAACAAACGTGTAATATCAATGATTGTACAGCACTTACTCCAGACGGGTCAAATATTTCTGCATTTTTAAGATGTGTTAGAGAATATAATGAAAAATCGTATAATCAAATTGTAAAAACGATACAAAGAGTTGCACCATTTTTTCAAGACTTTATTTTAGAACCCGAAATAAATAACAAAGAGACTATAAAATTAAAATGGAAGCATAAAGGGACGGATGAATATTTTGATGCTAATGATTTATCAGATGGTACATTAAGGTTTATTTGTCTTACTACTCTACTCTTACAACCTAATTTACCAACAATTATATTATTAGATGAGCCAGAACTTGGACTGCATCCATTTGCACTACAAATTTTAGCTGGAATGTTTAAAAAAATATCAAAAAAACACAAATTATTGCTTCCGCACAATCTGTAACATTAGCA
>DYMA01000042.1 GCA_020721815.1 Sulfurovum sp.
TTTTAAACAGCTCCATATCATCGGCTAAGATAGAGTTGGCAAAGTGGTCGTATTCGTCGATGAGGAGATAGACTTTTGAGCCTTTTGTTATAGAGAAAAGTTGCTTAAGCATACTATGAGCAGAACCCATCTCAACAGTATCGCTGTAGTGATATTTTTTGAGAAATTCACGAATCGTAAGATAGACATTTTCTTGAAAATCTCTTTCGATATGCTCTTTGTTATCAGTCTCAATGCGACTAAACTCAAAAAACAAAATCTTGTAGCTATTCTTTTGGGCTGTAGGATTTTGTCCCACTATCAAATGTCCAAAGAGACTCTCAAAATTTTGGGCTTCTTGTTCATCGTAATAGTATTGGAGTGTTGAAAGCAATAAGGACTTACCAAAGCGTCTGGGGCGAAGCATAACGAGATAACGGCTATCCTCTTCTATGGTTTGGATAAAATCGGTTTTATCCATATAGAGATAGTCCTCTTCTATTAAAATTTTGAAGTTGCTAATGCCATAAGGTATCTTTTTCATCTTGACTCTTTTGGGTGGTATTGGGTTAATTATACACTATTGTATTTGAAAAATCCTAAGAATCTATGTGCAAACCTCAAAATCGTTGGTGACATAGATTAACTCATTACTGTTTTGAGCAATGTACTCTATATCTTCTATTGCTTCATCGGTTGCAGCGAAAAGTATTTTATCATTGTGTTGGAGTTTGATATCCAATTGGGGCATAAAGTGAAGTTTCTTGCCTCTTTGTAAAAGCAATGGAATAATGGCGTTTTGTTTGTTTCGATTGTCTCTTCTAAGAACGAGATGCTTTAAAAGTATTACTTTTTGCTCACCAAAGGCTTGTGATAGGGCGTACGCCTCTTCTTGGTTGATTGCCAATTCGTACATAACGGGCTTTTGACCAATAGACTCAAGAAGTTTGCTAATAAGATTGGCAGAAAACTCTTCGATTTGAGATTTTAAAAGATAAAAAAATTTGTCCGAGAGGGGATTGACCAAAGCATTAATGGTTTTGTGTATCAAAATCCGTGAGGGCATAAAAACATAATCAATACGCGAATGTCGAAAGATGGAGTAGTTCTCAAGCTCATTCTCCCTAGCTACGGCGACAATATCGGGGTTGAGTTTTTTGGCTGTTGAGAGGAGTGAGAGATTGGTAATGTCGTTGTTGGTTCCTGCTATAATGACACTCGCCTCGTAAATGCCTTGTTCTATCAAAATATCTTTATCGTCAGCATCGCCGACTACCACCCCTTTTCTATTGATTCTGGAGACTTTTTTGGGGTCGATTTCAATAAAACGTGCATCGATTTGATTTTTTTGGAGTACTTTGTGTATCTCTTTGCCCATACGTCCGTATCCGCAAACGATGTATTTGCCTCTTGAGAGCTTCAAAGGCTGTTGTTTGAGGGTATCGAGATTGAATATCCATTTGGCGAGTTGATAGGTCGAGGGGGAGTTGAGACTCAAATCAATTTGGCTTGAAATAATATTAAAAGGATTTTCGATAATCTCAACACCTATATCCATCAAGTTTTCTGTGAGATTTTCAGTCGTCGATTTGATAGCAAGGGGGACTTTGGGGTTGATAAATTTGCCCATAACCGCAACGTGCAGATTGAGACTATCATCTTTGAAAAGCGATACCAACCCTTTGCAATATCTTGATTTGATACCTGAGAGTTCCATGGTCGAAAGACTCGTAATATCGGCTTGAAGTACAGGTACCAAAGGGATATAGCCCTCCATCCTTAGCTCACTCACTTTGTTCTCGCTCTTTTCTATCACAACGACTCGAAACCCTTTTTTGAGTGATTTCTCAATAATCTTTTTGGTAGTAGCGTTGTAGCCTAAGATAATAAAAAAATCTTCATTGAGCGTTTTGACTTGTTTGACAAATCTATTTTTTGCAAGTTCTTTAATGAGCGTCTTATCTTGAACCAAAGAGACCAATGCACCGATACTGTAAAACCACCCCGTAACGGTAAAATAGATGAGCATTGAGACCCAAATACGCTGTTCATAATTAAAGGTATAGGGAGTCTCTCCAAATCCTATCGTCGTAGCCGTATAAGAGATAAAGTAAAAAGCATCAAAGATGGTCATTTGGTAGGGTTTGCCCTCGCTTGTAGTACCCTCAATCAAAACCAAACCAATAATAGAGACCGTATAAGCAATAATAAGTACCAAAAAAGGCGCTCTCATCTTTTGCAAGATAAGAAACAAAGAGTTGTTGTTCATCTTTGTTACCTTTTGGATTTGATGGTATCACCTATATATAAAACAACCGAAGTGATATTGGCGAGTAACGCACCCCCCGAAAGCGAGATAATAACTCCCGTCATTCCTACATCCATGGAGTCGGTATAGGCCGCTACCGTCCAAATGGTTGCAGCAGCAATGAGTTGAATATCCGCCACAAGCGAAGTAGCCAAAAGCACCGATCCCATTTGCGTTCTATCTCCAAGTTTAAGCGTTGTAGCAATCAAATTGACAACAATAGCTGCAAAGAGTTCGTATTTGTTGTGGTGAACCATCGAATCCATACCGCCGTAAAAAAAGCCAAAATTAAGCGTCATTGCCAACATAATAAAAAATCCCGCTCGTACTTTTTCCAAATTCATTTTACTATCCTTAGTATAAAATATCTATTGTAAATCTAATCAAGCTAACATCATTTTAAAAACTTATTTAACTGTTGGGCGTAATTTTACAGTTTTTTGACTTATTTTTTCTCATTTGCCACTTTTTGTTGAAAACATAGCTCTTATTGAAGTCTCCTCGTTGGGAATGAGGAAACCTCTCATATACACTCCCACCGAGGACGGATGGGAGCGAGAAAAAAGATGCGTAGGTTTGGCACTGCCAAACGTCTAAATTAAGTGTTGGATTAAATAAATGTTTTGAATCTGTAGGTGCGATCATATCGCACAAATTATGTGTGACACGGTCACACCTATAGAAGTTAGATTGTTGAGTTGTTTGAATTTTGTTTTGACGTTTGGCAGTGCCAAACCTACGGGCTATCATAACAAATAGTATTTGATATTGCAATAGACCTACCCCTCCAACTCTTCGAGGCGTTCGAGTAGTGTTAGGTATTCATCGCTTTTGGTTTCGTAGAGGGTTTGAATCTCTATTAGCTCTTGGCTTAGCGTACTAAGTCCTCGTTGTTGGTAGCATTGGGGGTTGGTTAGGCACTCGTTTATCTCTTCCATTTTGGCTTCAAGCTCTTCGATTTGCTTAGGCAAGATTTCGAGGGCTTTTTGGTCTTTGTAGCTTAGTTTGGTTGGCTTTTTGGCTTTGGGTTGGTTTTTGGGGGGAGTTGTTTTGGCGTTTTTTTCGCTCTCCTCCTCTTCCCATCCAATCTTTTCCAAAAATTCGCTGTATGTGCCATCAAAATACTCCGCTTTGCCTTTGTGGAAGATTATCAAAGCATTAGCAAGACGGTGAAGCAACATTTGCGAGTGGGTGACAATCATCGTCGAACCCTTGAAGTTCTCTATCGCATCGCACAAAGCATCAATCGATTGCATATCAAGGTGGTTGGTAGGCTCATCCAAAAAGAGCAAATTAGCAGGGGTAGCGATGATTTTGCCTAGCATTACACGGCTTCGCTCACCTCCTGAGAGTACCGAAATTCTCTTTTTGGCACTATCGCCTCCAAACATCATCCTCCCTGCAATGCTACGCACCTCGGCTGTGCCTATATCACGTCTGGCGTTTGCGATTTCATCGAGAATGGTCATTGAGGTATCGAGTCTTTCGATATTGGTCTGTCCAAAGTGGGCAAAGGTAGTCGAGGGGTGAAACTCCAAACTCCCCGCCCTTGGCTCAAACTCTCCTGCTATGAGATTGAGCAGTGTCGATTTACCTTTGCCGTTTTTGCCGATAATGGCTATCGTTTTGCCGTGCATCATATCAAAGCGGATGTTTTCAAACAGATTGGGAGTGCTATCGTATCCAAAGGCCACATCACGCACTCTTAATATAATCTTAGCAGGAGTAGGAGCGTAGCTAAAATCAAAAGCGAGTGAACTCTCACTCTCCAAATCCTCCATTATTTCCATCTTCTCTAGCTCTTTGACCTTGGATTGTGCCAACGCTGCGGTGGAGGCCCTTGCACGGTTACGAGCGATAAACTCTTCGAGTTCTTGGCGTTTTTTGAGTTGGTTTGTTCGAGTCTTTTCGTAGGTCTCATCGGAAAGGGCTAAGGTATCGTAAAACTTGTAGCTATTGCCCTCTACGCTATGCAAACCTTTGCGATTGATACCCATAGTGTGCGTTGAGATGGAGTCCATGAAGTCTCTATCGTGGGTAATGAGTATCACCTCCCCCTCAAAAGTGCGAATAAAACCCTCCAACCATCGAAGCGAGACAATATCAAGGTAGTTGGTAGGTTCATCAAGCAACAACATATTGGGTTCTTGGGCTAAGAGTTTGACAAGATTGATACGAATCTGATAACCACCCGAAAAGCTTAGGGGGTCTTTGTCCAAATCCTCGTGCGAAAAACCCAAACCAAAAAGCAACTTCTCTATCTTGTAAAAGTTCCACTCCTCGCCTTTGGGCAGACTCAAAGCACACTCCTCTTTGAGCGTTTTTTCACTGAAATGAAGATGTTGTTCCAAAGCCCCTATGCGGTAGTTTTTGGGGATACTTAACTCGCCGCTATCGTACGACTCTTGCCCTAAAATAATCTTAAAAAGCGTCGATTTGCCCGACCCATTACGCCCTACAAATCCTATCTTTTGACGTGGGGCTACTTGGAGGTTTATATCTTTTAATAACGTATCGCCTCCAAAGCTTTTGGATAGATTGGTGAGTTGGATCATAACGTGGTTCCTTGTTTGATATGGAGTGAGATTATAGCATAAGCCTACTTTTAATGGTTTGTCAAGCTAAGGATTGGGCTATCCATCCATTATTAACCCCAAATAGGCTACAATTACCCCCTATAAGTCCGCAAAGGAGACTCCGCAAAGGTGAACAGTCGTATTCTCTACAGTGCCATTAGCAAAAATCAAGAGAAGATTAATGGGGTCTTTAATGGCTCAAAAGAGGAGTTTGAGGAGTTTGTACGCAAAAAAAAGCTTATGGTTACAAGCTTCAAGCTTCAAACCAAAAAACTCCAAAAAGGCAAACTAACCCCCGATGAGTTTTTGGCTTTGATAGAGGAGCTCTATTACCTTATCCAATCGGGTATGGCGATCGACAAAGCCCTTAAACTTCTCATTACCACTGCTTCAAAAGAGGCTCAAATCAAACTCCTTGAAAATGTACTCAAGGATGTCAAAGGGGGTGAGCAGTTTTCATTGGCTCTCAAAAGAGGACTCGATGCCCAGGGTATAGGAGTGGATGCTTTGAGTATTGGATTTATCGCAACCGCCGAAGAGGTGGGAAATTTGGGCGATGGACTCAAACAACTCTTTGATTATCTCACCTTCCAAAAAGGGATTCGGGGCGATATTCGTCAAGCCCTCTCCTACCCTATCTTTTTGCTAGGTATGAGCGTAGCGGTGTCGTTTTTGATTTTTTTTCTTATTATTCCCAAATTTTCAACCCTCTTTACCCCCGAAGAGTTCCAAAAGCTCCCCAGTATCTCCTACAATGTCTTGATGCTAGGCAACTATCTCAACGATAATGCGATGATGGTTTTTGTGGCTTTGGGTGCTATTATTACGCCTATCGTACTCTATGTTCAAAAAAAGGGTATCAATTGGTTGGCTATTTTTTACCGCACGCCCAAACTTAGAGATTTGGTGATAGACATTCAGCTCTCCATCGTCTATGGGGCGTTGTCCAATATGCTTGAGGGGGGGCTTGAAATCGATAAAGCCTTACGCCAACTCAAAAAGATTCAACTGCTCAAAGATATAGATGACCTCATCGTCAATGCCCTTAGCCAAATCAAACAAGGGGTAAAACTCTCCGAAGTCTTTGCACTAAGTTCTATCATCCCTCCTAGCGATATAGCCTTGCTCTATGTGGGCGAAAATTCCGCTTCGATGGTAGAGATTTTCCGTTCACTCTCCATGCGTCACTCGCAATCCTTTAGCCGTCAAACCAAAAAGATTTTGGCTATCTTAGAACCTGCTGTGATTGTAGCGTTGGGGATTTTTATCGCTTTTATTATCGTAGCTATCATGTTGGCAGTAATGAGTATCTCCGATATGGCAGGATAGTGCCTTAGGGTCTCAAAAGAGATTTTTGGGTATAATTAATACCAAAACACCAAAAAAGGAGGCATAGATGAGCGACAAAACCAAAGCTAAAACCCTAGGATTTGAACCCAAAGAGAATGCCTCGAATATCTATATCAAAAAGTATGCCAACAACTATGCCATAGAGATAGATTTTGCCCAAAATAGCCTCGATTTTGGCGGAAAAATTCAAATTGGCGATAAATCTACCCAAAACATTACGAAGCCCGAAGATTGGGTGGTGCTTGAGTGTGTCGATAGACTTCTTAAAAAAGGTTATAAACCTGAAAATATTGAACTGGAAAAAGTCTATCCAGCAGGTCACGGATTTTCGGGTCGTTTGGATATTTGCGTGACACGAGAGGATGACTCCGAGCACCTTTTGATAGAGTGCAAAACCTACGGCAAAGAGTTTGATAAAGCATTTACCCGTATGAAAAAAGAGGGAGGACAACTCTTTACCTACTTCAAATTTAGCAATAAACCCGATGTCATTATGCTCTACGCCTCCCAAATAACATCCAATGAGGTTGTGTATCGTAATGAAATAGTCAAAATAGAAGAGGATTATCGAAGCGGTGATGTTAAGGATTTTTATCAAAAATGGAATAAACTCACTAAGGATAATGGTGTTTTTGACCCTTGGGTGAAAGCGTATAATTTTGAAAGTAAAGCATTAACGCCCAAATTGTTAAAACCTATTCAAGAAGAGGATAGCAGTTTAATCTTTAACCAGTTTTTGGAAATATTACGACACAATGTCGTTTCCGACAAGCCCAATGCCTTCAATAAAATCTTCACCCTGTTTCTTTGCAAAGTCTATGATGAAAAAACGACTAAACCCAATGAAGAGTTAAAATTTCAGTGGATAGAGGGCAAAGACACTTCAAAAGGTGAAAATGCTTATGTTGATTTTATGATTAGACTTTCGGATTTGTACAAAAACGGAATGTTGGAATTTCTTGAAAAAGAGATTACCGATTTTTCTCAAATTGATTTTGAAAGAAAATACAAAAGCCTTGATGACTCCATCAAAAAAGATTTGCTCAAAGAATTTAACAAGATTCGTCTTGAAAAAAATAATGAATTTGCCATCAAAGAGGTATTTGATAAGCAATCCTTTTTGGAAAATGGAAAAATAGTCAAAGAGGTGGTTGAGCTTCTCCAAGGTTTTAGAATCCGATATAACAAAAGACAGCAGTATCTTTCCAACTTCTTTGAGCTGCTTTTAACAACGGGTTTAAAACAAGAATCGGGTCAATTTTTCACCCCCGTTCCTGTGGCACAATTTATTATCAAAAGTTTACCGATTGATAAAATCATGGATGAAAAATTAGATAAAGGTGAGCGAAACAATCTTTTGCCCTATATTATTGATTATGCGGCGGGGAGTGGGCATTTTTTGACCGAAAGTATGCACGAAATCCAAAAACACCTAAACGCAAAAAAAGGCAATGACTACATAGCCGATACCTCAAAAAAAATCAAATCGTGGAAAGAAGATCACTTCGATTGGGCTACACAATATGTGTATGGGATTGAAAAAGATTACCGTTTGGTCAAAGTAGGCAAGGTTGGCTGTTATCTTCATGGCGATGGTCTTGCCAATGTATTACTAAGCGATGGATTGGGTAGCTTCCAAAAAACAAAAGAGTATAAAGGGCTACTTAAGCAAACCAAGGCTGATTTTCCACAAGATAATGGTCAATTTGATATTTTAATCTCCAATCCTCCCTATTCGGTCTCCTCTTTCAAGAGAACAACGGCAGATTATTACACAAAAGAGGATTTTGAACTCTACGATAAACTCACCGATAGTAGCTCTGAGATAGAGTGTTTGTTTATCGAACGCACCAAACAACTCCTCAAAGACGGCGGTGTGGCGGGTGTTATTTTGCCAAAATCTATCATAGAAAAACCTGGAATTTACACAAATGCACGAGAAATCATTTTGCAATATTTTGATATTGTTGCTATTACTGAATTGGGTTCAAATACATTTATGGCTACGGGAACCAATACGGTTACTTTGTTTTTAAGACGAAAAAACAATTACGAAAGCATCAATCTTAGGATTGCTGTCAAAAATTTCTTTGCAAATTATCAAGATGTTACAATCAATACAATTGAAAAACCCGTAACAAAATATCTACATCATGTTTGGGAAAATATTTCATTGGATGATTACATTTCTTTGTTGAAAAAACAACCCAATGAAGCCGTTACTCAGCATGAAATATATACAGAATACCAAAAGAAAATAAAAATCTATTCATCGATACAAACATTGGAAATCCAAATCAATAAGATAAAAAATGAGGATGAACGCAAAAAACTAATCGAAAAAAGAGAAAAAATTGAAAAAGAATTTTGGAATTTAGTATTGGAAAAAGAAGCAGAAAAGTTGTTTTATTTTATCATTGCCTATCCTCAAAAAGTAGTTTTGGTAAAAACAGGCGAAAAAGAAGATGAAAAACATTTCTTAGGTTTTAAATTTAGTGATAGAAAAGAGACTCAAGGAATACATCCGATGCAAATAGGCAAAAGCATTGATGAGTGTACGCAACTCTATGATGCCAACGCATTTGAAAATCCAGAAAAAGCAAGTACCTACATCTATAAAGCATTTCAAGGCGATTGTGCATCTCCTATTAGTCAAACGATGCAAAAAAATGTTTCTCGCCATCACCTAATAGATTTAATGACTTTTGATAGGATAGATTTTGATAAAAACATCTCACTTACGTTTAAAAGAAAAATTGAATTTCAAACCAAATGGGCAAATGATAAATTGGAAAACATTGTCAAAGTTTTGGAGAGCGGGAAGAGACCCAAAGGGGGCGTGGGGCAATACAGAGAAGGAGTTGCGAGTTTGGGAGGTGAGCATATAGGGATAGATGGTAAAATGAATTATAAAAAAATCAAATATGTGCCTCAAGATTATTTTGATAATGTTACCCAAGGAAAATTAAAAGAGTTGGATTTGTTGATATGCAAAGATGGAGCTTTGAGCGGTAAAGTTGCGTTGTTTAGAGAATCCGATTTTCCTTATGAAAAAGGAATGATAAATGAACACGTATTTTTATTAAGAACCTCAAACAGTGTAACTCAAAAATATCTATTTTATCTATTGTATTCGCAACAAGGTCAAGCCATGCTAAAAGCAAATGTGACAGGAACAGCACAAGGTGGATTAAATAGATTAAATCTTTTAAATATAAAAATTCCAATCCCTCCAATGGAAATCCAAAAAGAATTAGTACTAGAGATTGAAAAACTAGAAGAGAAAGCCAAAAGTGTTGTAATTGATGACATGGATAGCAAAAAAGAAAACATCATCAAAAAGTATCTCCAATGATTTCACTAGAAGCCAAAATCTTAAAAGCAATTCAAACCAATAAGATTAATCTTGAAATTTTGAATGATAAAACCTAAAAGTCGTTACGCCTTTAGCCTTATTGAGATTTTGGTTGTTTTGGCGATGCTAAGTATTTTGATGATGCTTATTGCTCCAGCGGGTGTCAAGGTCGTAGAGCGTGTAAACAACTACATAGCCAAAAAAAATGATGAAAAAACGGTCGATAAATTGCAATTTCAAGCCTTTTTGGAGGTCAAAGAGTGCAACGCATCAGCCCATAAAATACTGCAAAAATTTGATATAGAGCGTATCACCTCCAAAGGATTGATAGTCAAAAAGGAGAGTGCTTTTGAGTAGAAGAGGCTTTGTGACGATTGAGATTTTGATTGCGATGGTGATTGGATTTTTGGCTATTATCATGCTCTTTGCTTCGGTGAAGTCGTTGCAAAAAATCACGCTTCAACAACGCCTCTATGAAGATCTCTACACCACCGTACTCTCCCTTAGCGATACCATCAAGGCTCAAGAGTGCCGTAAAAATCCCACTTTGGAGGGGAGGCTCAATGGTTTTGATTACACTGTAGCGTGTGAGCAAAAGAAGGTGATGAAAAATTTTCAAGAGAGCTACGATGAGACGACGTATGAAGATACGGGGGGCAATTTTGGTATCTTTATGATCTATCTTTTTGAAGTGACGATAGAGGTGAGACAAGGGGGGCTTAAAAAGTCCTATCGGTTTTACCAAAGCGAACAAGAACGACTCGTAAGTGAGGAGGAGCTAATGAATGAAATGTTGCAAAATATGTAGAGCCTTTACGCTTATTGAGATGCTTATCTCGATTGTGTTGCTAAGTTTGATTATTGCTACGATGATGTTTGGTTTCAAACAAGGCATAAACGAACTCCAAAAAAGTCGCTCCATTACCCCTCAAAAAGCCATTGAGTTTGAACAGCTTCGCACACTTATCAAAGGAATGTTTCCTTATGTCGTAGAGGTTCAAGAGGGATTTGAGGATAAAAAGCTCCAAACCTATCTCAAAGCCCAAGAGTACTCTTTGGAGTTTGTGAGTCAAAGTCCTATCTATCACGATGAGATTGTGATTGCCAAACTTCAATGCCTAGAGGAGGCTTTGGTCTATTATGAAAAACCGCTCTATGGTGGCAACTATCTTGCTCCCAAACTCGAAGCCAAAGATCAAAAACAGATATTTTTCAAGCCCCTTGAAACGTGTCAATTCTCCTATCAATGGGGCGGTGTGGGCAACAATCCTACCCTTATCACGCTCTCTTTTAAATCTCCGCACAAAGCTCCCGTGGAATACCGATTTATGCCGATGGTTGATTTTAACAACACACGCCTTATTGGCACAGTAAACGATAAGGATTTCTAATGCAAAAGGGTTACGCTCTCTCTATCGTACTGTGGATTGTGGCGGCTATGGGAGCTATTGCACTCTTTTTGAGTTCACTTGCCAAAGAGCACATACACATCGCACAAGAAATTGACAACAAAATCAAAGCCACACTCAAAGCCCAAGAGAGTTTGGATTTGGTGCTTTTTTATGGCTCTACGGGGAAGTTTTATATCAATCAAATGCTCAATCCACACCTAGAAGATCTCAATATCTCCAACGCCCTCTACATCGATGGACGAACCGTAGTGCTTAATGAGAGCAATGTAACCCTAACCGACGGAGGGGCGTTGTACAATCTGCTCTTTCCCTACGGTGAGTCGATTGGCAAGGAGTTGGGCGAGGAGAGTGTGTTTAGTGAGAGTCTCTACGATTGGATGGATGAAGATACCTTTTTGCAACTCAACGGTGCCGAAGATGACTACTACCAACAAATAAGCGATAATGGATATGAATCAAGGGACAAACGAGCTATTCAAGATGTCGCCGAATTGGGATTGATTAAGGGCGTAGATAGGCAAAAACTTGCCCCAATCAAGAAAAATTTTCTCTACACATGGGCTATTCGTATCAATCTAGCAACCGCTACTGATGAAAAACTCTACACTCTTTTAGACTTGCCCAAAGAGACCATGGAGGAGCTTCTAACGCTTCGTCAAACCGATATGATGCAATTTATCAATAAAGTCAATCTTATCAACAGCAACAACGAGACATTTTTTGAACTCTACGGTTTTGTCCCCTCCAAATCGCTTCGAGTGGAGATTAGCTCCAAAGTAGGCAACGCCTATGCCAAAATCAACGCCACTATCGAACTGCACTACAAAAACAAAGAGCGATGGATTTATAAATTCACCGTAGAGTAACGCAAGGTCAATAAAAAAGTAGATTCCTGCGATTTATCTAATTACCCCTATAGCTTTATTTGGGTAAAATTCATAAAAACACAATGAGAACTTCCGTTCTAACCGTTAGGAAAGACTACTATGAGACACTTTTTAACACTCAAAGATTTCACAAAAAACGAACTTTTGGAGATGATTGACCTTGCAATCAAAATCAAAGCACAAACCAAACAGCGAGAATATGTCCCCTATCTCAAACAACAAACATTGGGCATGATATTTGAAAAAAGCTCCACGCGTACCCGTGTGAGTTTCGAGACGGGCATCTATCAGCTTGGTGGTGTAGGACTCTTTTTGTCTGCCAATGATATTCAATTGGGACGAGGAGAGCCAATGAAAGATACGGCACGGGTTATTAGTGCAATGGTTGATATGGTGATGATTCGCACCTATGAACAAGCCAAAATTGAGGAGTTTGCAGCCTACTCCAAAGTCCCCGTTATCAATGGATTGACCGACAAATACCACCCTGTACAAATCATGGCAGACTATATGACCATGATGGAGTTTGGCAAAAGCCAAAATGCCGTAGTAGCCTATGTGGGCGATGGCAACAATGTCGCCAACTCATGGGTACTTTTGGCTTCGTTGCTAGGGTTTGAGTTGCGTATTGCTACACCCAAAGGATATGAGTGCCATGACGATGTGGTAGCCTTTGCTAGAGACAAAAAAGCAAACGTGAGCTTTGGCAATGACCCCAAAGAGGCGATACGAGGGGCTAATGTCGTCACCACCGATACATGGGTATCAATGGGACAAGAGGAGCAAAAGGAGCAAAAACTCAAAGATTTTAAGGGCTATTTGGTCGATGATGAGATGATGGCGTTGGCACAAGAGGGTGCGATGTTTTTGCATTGTCTTCCTGCCTATCGGGGCTATGAGGTGAGCGAGAAGGTTTTTGAAGATCACGCCCATGAGGTCTTTAGCGAAGCCGAAAATAGACTTCACGTCCAAAAGGGGATTATGGTTTGGCTTGATAATCACAGAGGCATCCATGAGTAGTATCGATTTTAATCAATTTGTCAAATACTCCAAAGCGGGACCTCGCTACACTAGCTATCCTACAGCATTGGAGTTTAGTGACCAATTTAGCTACGAAAGCTACATCCGCTATCTCGAAAACTCCACCGAGTCGCTCTCACTCTATGTCCATTTGCCCTTTTGTCGAAGTGCTTGTTACTTTTGCGGATGCAACGTCGTCTTTACTTCCAAACAAGAGAACCTTGATAGGTACGTTGAGTATCTCAAAAAAGAGATTGATATTTTAGCCCAGCATCTTGATACAACCCGTGAGGTGATTCAGTTTCACTTTGGTGGGGGGACACCGACTTACTACAGTGCTACTTCATTGGATGAGATTGTAGGTTACATTAAATCCAAATTTACCCACTGGAGTCCAAACGCCGAGATGAGTTGTGAGATTGACCCTCGATACTTCAATGAAGAGCAAATGCAAGTCTTTGCCAAGCATGGATTTAATCGCATTAGCTTTGGAGTCCAAGACCTTGATGAGAAGGTGCAAAAAGAGATTCACCGCCTCCAACCCCTCTCACTCACCCAAAAGGCAGTCCAACTAGCACGAAAGTACGGTATTGGCTCTATCAATGTCGATTTTATCTACGGACTACCTTATCAAACGTTGGAGAGCTTCAAAAAGAGCCTAGAACTCTCCATGACCCTAGATCCCGATAGAGTTGCGGTATTTAACTACGCCCATGTCCCGTGGCTCATGAAAACGATGCGAAAGTTTGATGAGACGACCCTCCCTACTCCCCAAGTGAAGTTGCAAATCCTTCAACATACCATTGAGTTTTTTGAAACCCACGGCTACAAAATGGTAGGCATGGATCACTTTGCCAAGCCCGATGATGAGCTTTTTTTGGCGATTGACAAAGGAGAGTTGCATCGAAACTTTCAAGGCTACACGACCAAAGGAGGGGCTAACCTTATAGGCATTGGACTCACAAGCATTGGTGAGGGTTTACGCTATTATGCCCAAAACTCCAAAGATATGAGAGAGTATGAAGCCCTCATTGATAGTGGCAAACTCCCTTTTGTGCGTGGAGTGGAGCTTAGCGATGATGATTATGTGCGAAAAGCTGTCATTATGGAGCTTATGGCAAATTTTTCGATTGATATTGGGCGTATAGAAAAAGAGCATGCTATTGTATTTCGAGACTATTTTGCCCATGCACTCACAGGGCTTCAAGAGTTTATAGAGGCACAACTTGTAACCATTGAGGAAGATAAACTATCGCTCTCACCCACAGGCACACTCCTTATTCGCAATATCGCCATGCCCTTTGATGCCTACATGCAAAAGTACCAAGGCTCCAAAAAGAGTTTCTCCAAGACGGTGTAGTAGCGAATTTCCCTTCGTTACGAAGCTGGAGAGAGTGTGAAATAACTGCTAAAAAAGTGCTTCGACAAGCTCAGCACGAACGGTTTTACGCTATCCGTTCACCCTGAGCCTAGTCGAAGGGTTTATTATTTCACACTCTCTGGAGCTTCGTAATTGCAATGACATTTCGGAGGTGGGACTTCAGTCCCACTTATTGGCTTTGTATAGTAATAATGAGAACCAAATCTTAGCTTTTGGTGAGACTAAAGTCCCACTTCCGATAGAAGTGCGTAAGGCTAGTTGAAACAAACTTTAAAATCAAATAGTTCTCTAAGCTTTTTTAGGATAGAATATTGTTCAATTTTGCACCTTTCAAGAGGTGCAGGGTTGCAGATTTTATTCAATTTTTCAGAAAGGAAAACAAATTGCCTACAATTAATCAGTTAATTCGTAAAGAGCGTAAAAAAGTGGTTAAAAAATCAAAATCACCCGCTCTCGTAAAGTGTCCTCAAAGACGAGGAGTATGTACAAGAGTCTATACAACGACACCTAAAAAACCTAACTCCGCTTTGAGAAAAGTAGCAAAAGTTCGATTGACATCAGGATTTGAAGTCATTTCATACATCATGGGAGAGGGTCACAACCTTCAAGAACACTCTATCGTGTTAGTGCGTGGAGGTAGGATTAAAGACTTACCAGGGGTTAAGTACCATATCGTAAGGGGTGCTTTGGATGCTTCAGGTGTAAATGGACGAACCGTATCACGTTCTAAATACGGTACTAAGAGACCTAAAAAATAGATAAGTAACGTTTCAGGTTTTATCGTTTAACCTTAGGGGATAAAACATGAGTAAATCAATAAGCGATTGAAGAAGGAAAAAAATGAGAAGAAGAAAAGCCCCCGTAAGACCCGTCTTACCCGATCCGATACACGGTTCAAAGATTTTAACAAAGTTTATCAATGCCATTATGTACGATGGCAAAAAGAGTGTTGCGCAAAAGGTAATCTACCAAGCGTTGGAGAGAATTGAATCAAAATCTGGTGAAAAAGGTATTGATGTTTTTGATAAGGCAATAGAGAATGTCAAGCCTTTAATGGAAGTAAAAAGCAGAAGAGTGGGTGGAGCTACCTATCAAGTACCTATGGAGGTTCGCCCCGTACGACAACAATCATTGGCAATTCGATGGATTGTTGATGCATCACGAAAAAGAAACGAACGAACAATGGTTGAAAAACTCAGCAACGAACTAATGGACGCTGCTACAGATAAGGGTTCTGCTTTCAAGAAAAAAGAAGATACCTATAAAATGGCAGAAGCCAACAAAGCATTTGCACACTACAGATGGTAAAAAGGATTAGATAATGGCAAGAAGTCACAAGCTTGAAGATGTAAGAAATATCGGTATTGCTGCTCACATTGATGCAGGTAAAACAA
>DYMA01000043.1 GCA_020721815.1 Sulfurovum sp.
TTTAGAGGTTTTTTACTTTAATTTTGGCTTAGGTGATGGGGTGAGTGGTTACATAATTAAATTATACTGCAAATAGTATAAATAAAAAAGTTTACAAAGCAAGGCAAAGCCCCACCATCCGAAGTTTATGGCTTATCCAAATGCTTTTTGAGTTCATCGATAGAGATATTAAGCTCTTTGGCTACCTCTTCGATAGAGAGTTTAAATTTGGTTATCATTTTGATAGCACTGTTGATGGCTCCTTGTTCTATCCCCAACTCCATTCCTTTTTCCATTCCTTTTTCCATTCCTCTCTCCATCCCCTCTTCTAATCCATCCTCTTTGGCTTTTAAAATAGCGAGTTTTTGGATAGAGATGAACTCTTTTCGTTTGTGTTGGGCTTCGAGTTCTTCTTTGGTGAGATTGGCTTCGTTGGCATTGTTGAGGGCGTGGATGATGCATTTATCAAGAGTTTTTGGGATGTATTCCAAACTTCCTGCGTTTTTGAGGAAATAGATCCATTGCTCTTTGATGTTGGTGAGTTTTTCGAGACCCTTGTCAAATTTGGGCAACTCTACAAAGATAAGCTCTATATCGTCGCTATAGTCTATAAGATGCTCTTTTTCGATGAGTTTGAATTTGTTGATGATAGCCTCGCTCTCTTCAAACATCGTAAAATCAACGATACTTAGAGCAATGACGGGATTCAGGAGGTGGTACTCTTGCCCTTTGGTGAGTTGGACGGAGTAGTTTTTGGTAGCGTTGTAGAGGACTCTCTTTTCAAATCCTTTGTGGTTGAGGACTTGCATCTCTATAATGACCTTGGAGTCATCATCCAACACCGCTTTGACATCGACAAAGGTATCTTTAACTCCCTTAATCATAGGGATATTGTAGGGATCAACAATGGTGAGATCTTTGATTTGATAAGGAGCATCTTCATAGACCAGAGCGTTGAGGAAGCTTATGAGTATCTCTTTGCTCTCAATACTCCCAAACACCTTTTTAAAAGCATAATCGGTTCTAACATCAAGGAAGTTCATAAAGTTTGCCTTTTTGGGATTTATTTTTGTATTATAGCATAATGGTGGAAATCGTTATCAAACAACATGAGGCTTAGTTTACGAAAAATCCACAGGGTCCATATCGATATCTATATCGTTTCGATTGATATAATTTAAAGCCTTTAGCAACGCTACTCGCTCTTTGGAACGTAGCAAGATATTGTAGCGAAATCTGTTGGCGATGCGTTCAATGGCGTTTTTGCCGTATCCCACAATCTCAATATTTTGGAGGGTTTGAAGCTTGGCTACGTTTTCGTGCATGATGGTTTGGGCTTTGGTTTCATCTTTGTGCGCAATCAAAACACGAGCAAGTGACACAAAGGGAGGATAGAGGTTTTTGACAAACTCCAACTCATCGCAAATAAAAGCCTCGTAGTTGTCCAAATATTTGCTAAAAAATTCACGATTGGCACTCTCGATCATAATCGTAGCCGCTTTGGCTCTTCCGCACCTTCCGCTAAGTTGTTGCAACAGTGCTACAGCCTTTTGGGAGGCTCTATAATCCCCAATGCTCAAAATATAATCCAATCCCGTAATAATGCCCAAAGTAATATTGGCATAATCATGCCCTTTGCTAAGCATTTGCGTACCTACGAGTAGATGGGTTTGACCGCTATCGAAGCGTTCAATTGCTTTTTGCAACTTAGATGCACTGTTGATACTATCTTTGTCAAACTGCTCAATTGAAATATCATTAATCAGGCAACTTATCTGCTCAATCGCCTCTACCGTGCCTATACGTTGGGAAATGAGAGGCGAATACCCACACTCGCTGCACTCTATCGCAATGGGTTGGGTGTAGTTGCAGTAGTGGCATTTGAGGAGTTTGTATTTGGCATGAACCGCCATGCCTACAGTGCAAAAAGGGCATTTGTGTGTCGCACCGCATTGAGAACAACTAAGATATTTAAAATTGGCTCGTGTGGGTATAAAAAGTATGCTTTGATTGCCTTGATCGTAATTTTGCTTTAAGGCTTGGATAATCGTAGAGTCGATGGTGTTGTGCGAAGGGGTTTTAAAAAGATAGCTCTTTTGGGTTTGAATATAGGGCTGTTTGAGTCGTATAATTGGTAATTTATGATAGGAGTTGAGCGAGGGAGTAGCCGAAACGAGCAAAACTTTTATTTTGAGTCTATCTCCCATTAACAAAGCCACATCACGGGCGTTGTAGCGAGGAGTGGAGGAGGATTTGTAGCTGTCGTCGTGTTCTTCATCGACTACAATAAGTCCAATATGTGCCAAAGGCAAAAACAAAGCACTCCTAGCCCCCGCCACGATACGCACGTTGCCGCTGCCAATATCTTCTAAGATTTTCTCTTTTTGTTTTTTGGTTAGTCTGGAGTGCCAAATAGCAACGCTTTGCCCAAAGTAGTGTTTGAGTCGCTTTCCCATTTGAGGCGTGAGATTGATTTCGGGCATTAGTAAAATAGCTTGTTTGCCCTCTTGCAACGTATCGGCAATCAAGGTAATAAAAACCTCACTTTTGCCGCTACCCGTGACACCAAAGAGTAGCGATTTTGGGTGTTTTAATATTTCACTGTAGGCTTTTTGTTGAATAGGTGTTAAAGATGGATGTGAGGTTTTAACCTCATTTGGTGAGACTAAAGTGTCACTTCCTGTAGAAAAAGGAACAAAAAGAGCTAATGCTTTGGATAGAGTGCTAAAGTAGTAGGAGCTTATAAATTGGGCTATTTCGATTTGAAAAGAGCTATAATAAAGATTGGCAATAGAGAGAACTTCTAAAGCTTCAAAATCTTTGGGTTTGGAGTCTTTGGAGATAATCGTGGCTTTTTTGATTGTTGCACCAATAGGTACTTCAATAATCGTACCTATTGGAATAGTTTTTTGTGAAAAGTAGGTTAAATGTGGAGCTTTTGAGCCAACAAGAGCCACAAGGTAGTAGTGCAAACGATTACTCTAATTTACTACAAGAACCGCTTTTGCAACTAAGTTTGTTGTCTTTTAATTCAAAGGTTGCACTACCCATACTTCCAGGCAAAACAAAAGTATAACTTGTAGCACTGTCACGCTTCCAACACCCTGTTTCTCCCGAAGCACAACTTTTTTGGGGATATTGAAGTACATCGTTGGCAGTCCCTGCACCACCGTTATCTTTATTGAAAGTACTAAAAGCATAGCTACCTGTACTTCCTAAATCGGTAATAGCCGTAAAGTCACCTTTTAAAATTCGCTTTTGTTTTTCGGCACCAATAGCACCACGAACGGCTGCTAGTGTGGTACGAGCCTTAATAATTTTTGCATCGTTTCGTGAAGAGGCTAATTTGGGGATAGCAATACCTGCTAAAATACCAATCACAACAATCACGAATATCAACTCTATCATTGAAAATGCTACTCTTGAGTTGGTCATATTGTACCTTTTTAAATTTTATTTTTGCACATATTAATCAAATAGAGACATCTAAAAAAGCTAGATATCTCTATTTATTTAATGTAAATACAAAATAATTTGTTTTTTACTCTACTACACTTGAAGCACCAAATTGATGAACTCCAACCAAGTTTTTGCTTGTTGCTTTTTGGATAACTTTTTGACAAATAGCACTAGAACCCAATGCACTAACCGTTAAATTGCTCTCTTGTCCCGATAGACCAAAGCAACTGTCATCGTTTACAACTTTGCACGATGAATACAAAGCACCCAACTCCGAAGCTGTAGATGGAAAAGGTATAGCTTTGGCAGTGTAACCGTTGCCAACATCATTGAGACATGTTGTTAAACTTGTCATTATGGATATTATTCTAGCATCGTCTCTACTAGCTTGTATTCTAGGTATAGCGACAGAAGCCAATATGCCAACTATTACAACAACAAAAACAACCTCAACTAGTGTAAAGGCTTTTCTGTGTTTATGCATTTTTGACCTTAAGAATATCAGACCAAATGGCGTAATGCCATTTGGTAGAATCGACTACTCAGTTACGCTTGAAGAACCAAATGTATGTTTACCCATCATGCCTTTAGCTGTAGCTTTTGTTTGAGCTTTTGCACATGCACCAGCTGCATCTGTACCATTATCAACAGTCAAGTTTGAATCTGTTGCTGTAAATGCGAAACATTTACCATCTTCTGTAGCTTTACAAGATGCATAACTACTAATAATTGCAGCTGTGATAGATGTACCAGAAGCTGTATAACCTGCACCTACGTCACCGATACATGTTGCTAGGTTTGTAAGTTCTTTAGATACTTTTGCATCATCTCTAGTAGCTGCCAATTTTGGGATAGCAACCGCTGCCAAAATACCAATAATAACGATAACGAAGATCAATTCGATCATTGTAAAACCTTTTCTCATAAGAGACTCCTTGAATAAATTAAATTTTTAGTTAGTTCAATAACTAACTATAGAAATTGTAACATCTATAAGCTTAGAAAGATATTAAGTGAGGGAAGAGTGAAAAATTTTGTAGGTGCGACCATGTCGCACAATTAGATAGAATCAAGCGTTTCGATAAGCAACTCTATCTCATCTTCGTAGCTGTTGGACTTTTTGGCTATTTTGAGATAGGCTTTGAGCAGATTGGAGGGGTTGTTGTCGCGTGCAAATGAGATGCCTGACTCTTCTAGGTCTTTGATAATAAAGCTTGCAAAGTCCTCTTCGAGCGTGATTTCGTATTTGTTTCCAGAGATGGTAAGGCTAAGTTTTTTCATGTAGGTTTTCTCCTTTTTTAGGTTGCTAAAAGCTCTTCGACTTTGGCAATGAGCGTATCGATGTGTTCATCTTTTTGCTCTAGCTCCTCTTGAAGCTTTTTGATAAGGTCTTGTTGCTCTTTTTGATCAAATGATGGATTTTGTAATCGTCTTGTGAGTTTTGCGTTCTCTATTTTGAGCTGTTCGTACTTTTTTGTGAACTCTTCAATTTTGACCTGCAATCTCTCTAGTGCTGAGGACATCTTGGCACCTTTACAATAATAGTTTTGTTATAATATCCAAAGATTAATTAAAAAAAGGGCAACCACAAGGGATTGCCCCTGTGCAATTAAAAAAATATCCTATGAATATTGTTAAAGAGGATAAATTTAAGATTTTTTCGTAGGTTCGGCTTTAGCCGAACATTTGGAGGCTACTCAAAACCTACGCAATCATCAATATTAAAAGGCATTACACCATGGCAACATTTCAACTTAGTAGCGATTATAGCCCCTCGGGTGACCAACCTCAAGCGATTGAACAGCTTAGTCGCTCTTTGAAGCAGGGCAATAAGTTTCAAACGCTTTTGGGAGTGACGGGGAGTGGGAAAACCTTTACAATGGCAAATGTCATTGCCCAATACGCCAAACCCACCCTCATTATGACTCACAACAAAACCCTTGCGGCTCAACTCTACAGTGAATTTAAGAGCTTTTTTCCGCACAACCATGTGGAGTATTTTATTAGCTATTACGATTACTATCAACCCGAAGCTTATATTCCTAGAAGCGACCTTTTTATCGAAAAAGATAGCTCTATCAATGAAGAACTTGAGCGTCTTCGCCTAAGTGCTACGGCATCTCTTCTTAGCTACGATGATGTTATTATTATCGCTTCGGTTTCGGCAAACTACGGATTGGGTTCGCCTGAGGAGTACAAAGAGATTGTGCAAAAACTACTCGTGGGGCAGGAGTACAATCAAAAAGAGCTTTTGCTTAGACTCGTCGATATGGGCTATAAACGAGAAGATACCTATTTTGATGTGGGCAACTTTAGAGTAAACGGTGAGATTATTGACATCTATCCCGCCTACAATCACACCGATGCGATTAGAGTGGAGTTTTTTGGGGATGAGATTGAAGCCATTTACAGTTTTGATGCACTCACCAATCAAAAAATCGCATCCATGGAGTCTATCACTATCTTTGCTACCAGTCAATTTATCGTCTCCAAAGAGCGACTAGCCCTAGCTATCAAGAGTATCGAAGCGGAGCTTGATGGGCGATTGCAATACTACAAAGAGCAAGATAAATTAGTAGAGTATCAACGCCTCAAACAAAGAGTAGAGTTTGATTTGGAGATGTTGGAGACTACGGGAATGTGCAAGGGGATTGAGAACTACTCACGCCATCTTACGGGCAAAAAAGAGGGTGAGACTCCCTATACGATGCTTGATTATTTTAAAGCCATGCATGAAGATTATTTGGTTATCGTTGATGAATCGCACGTCTCTTTGCCTCAGTTTCGGGGGATGTATGCAGGAGATAGGAGTCGCAAAGAGGTGCTAGTGGAGTATGGGTTTAGGCTTCCCTCAGCTTTGGATAATCGACCGCTCAAAATTGATGAGTATATCAACGCTGTACCGCATTTTCTCTTCGTATCGGCTACGCCCAATGTGTTTGAAATCGACAACTCTGCTACAGTGGCTCACCAAATCGTGCGTCCTACAGGACTATTGGATCCCGTCATTGATGTAGTCGATAGTAAGTATCAAGTCGATCATCTTCACGATGAAATCAAAAAGGTAATCGTCAAAAATCAACGAGTATTGATAACCGTCCTTACCAAAAAAATGGCAGAGGAGCTAAGTAAATATTACAATGAGTTGGGGCTAAAGGTCAAATATATGCACTCCGATCTCGATACGGTAGAGCGAAACCAAATCATTCGGGCTTTGAGGGCGGGAGAGTTTGATGTGCTTGTGGGTATCAATTTGCTACGAGAGGGGCTTGATATTCCCGAAGTCTCACTAGTGGCGATACTCGATGCCGACAAAGAGGGGTTTTTGCGTTCGCTTACTTCGCTCATCCAAACCGCAGGAAGGGCGGCACGCAACTCTGATGGGCGAGTCATTATGTACGCTGCCAAAACCACGCAATCGATGAGTGAAACGATTAAAATCACGCAAGAGCGGCGAGCCAAGCAGATGGAGTACAACCAAGTCCACGGCATTACGCCTACAACCACCCTACGCAAAATGGATGAAAATCTCAAACTTGAAGACCCAACCCATGCCTACAACATCAAAGCCAAGCTTGAAAAGATGCCCAAATCCCAAAAAGAGGCACTCATGCGAGAACTCAAAGCCAAAATGCTTCAAGCGGCTCAAAAACTGGAGTTTGAAGAGGCGGCACGGTTACGAGATGAGATAGCCAAAATCAAGAAGCTGTAGCTTTTCTATGCTATAATCACACCAATTTTTCGCAAGGGATAGAGATGGATTTAAATCAACCGCAATTGTACTTCAATAGAGAGCTTTCATGGCTTCGCTTCAACACACGCGTCATTGCCCAAGCCCAAAACAGTAACCTGCCACCGCTTGAACGGCTTAAATTTATTGCCATTTACGGGACGAATTTGGATGAATTTTATATGATACGCGTTGCGGGACTCAAAAGTCTCTTTGTAGCAGGGGTTCAAGAGAGCGGACCTGATAAATTTACGCCTTTTGAACAACTTGATTACATTAATGATTATATCCACAAAGAGCAACACGTTTTGGAACGCTCTTACCTTTCTATTATAGAAGAGCTTAAAAAGGAGAATGTATTTATTCAAGATTATGCCCATATTCCTTTGCAGTATCAAGAGGCGGTTGAGCGTATATTTTTTGAAGAGATCTATCCTATTATTATTCCTATTGCCGTCGATTCTACGCATCCTTTTCCGCATCTCAACAACCTAAGCTTTGGATTAGCCCTCAAACTAAGCGACTCCAACAACAACATCAAGCACGGTTTGGTGCGTATTCCTCGGGTTTTGCCTCGTTTTATTGAGGTGGGACACCTTTTTGTGCCTATTGATTCGATTGTGGAGCATTTTATCGACCAGCTCTTTCCAGGGTTTAAAAAAGTAGTCTCAACCACCTTTAGGGTTACCCGTAATGCCGATATTGATATCGAAGAGGAAGAGGCGGATGATTTTTTGGAGATTTTGGAAGAGGGGCTTCGTTCTCGCAACAAAGGGAGTTTTGTAAGGCTTGAACTGCTCAAAGAGAGCGATGAGGATTTGGTAGCCTTTTTGACACGCCATTTAAGGCTCTCAAACTACGACATCTACTACTACCAAAACATTCCGCTTGATTTGGGAAGTCTTTGGCAAATCGTGGGCAACAAAGAGCTTTCGCATTTGACGCTTCCTAGCTACAAACCCAAAACTTTGCCCCCCTTTGATAGCAACAGCGACGATATGTTCAAAGCCATCGAGCATCAAGATATCATGCTTTACCACCCTTTTGAGAGCTTTGACCCTGTCGTTAAATTCATCAAACAAGCCGCTAGTGACAAAGATACGATTGCTATTCGTATGACGCTCTACCGTGTAGGTGCCAATTCACCCATCGTCAAATCACTCCTCAATGCCATTCAAAACGGCAAACAAGTGACGGTACTGGTAGAACTCAAAGCCCGATTTGATGAAGAGAACAATCTCCAGTGGGCAAAACTGCTTGAAGGGGCGGGTGCACATGTGGTCTATGGAATCCCTGGCCTCAAAGTACACGCCAAAATCGCCCAAGTGATTCGCCGTGAGGGCAATATCCTCAAATCCTATCTCCATCTTGCCACAGGCAACTACAACCCCTCAACGGCCAGAATCTATACCGATATATCCTATTTCACTACCAAAGAGAGCTTTGGACACGATGCGACGAAGTTTTTTCACTTTTTGACAGGTTTTTCGAGTCATATTAGACTAAATAAACTCTTCATGTCGCCTACTCAAATCAAACCCAAACTCCTCCAACTCATCGAAAACGAAGCCAAAATGGGCAAAGAGGGGCATATTGTCCTCAAATCCAACTCACTTGTTGATCCAACCATCATCAAAGCCCTCTACAAAGCCTCCCAAGCAGGGTGCAAAATCGATTTGATTATTCGTGGTATTTGTTGTTTGGTGCCTCAGCTCAAAGATGTAAGCGAAAACATTACCGTCCACTCCATCATCGGAAAATATTTAGAGCATCCACGGATTTACTACTTCAAAAACGACACCACAAGGGTCTATATCGCCAGTGCCGATTTGATGCCTCGCAATTTGGTTCGACGAGTCGAGCTTATGACACCTATCGAAGAGGAGAGTTTGGTCAATAAAATCATTCATATCTTAAAACTTCAACTCGACGACAACACCCTACGATGGGTGCTTGATGTCGAGGGCAACTACGCCAAAGCAACCAACTCCAACCCACCGCTCAACAGCCACGATGAGCTTGAAACCTACATCAACAAAATGGAACAAAAAAGCAAAAAAATCAGCAACAATTATGTAGAGAAGTTGGCAAGAAAATTGTTGGAGGAGAGTTAGAATATGGTGAGCTTTAAACTTAAAAACATTGGTTTAATTGAAAATGCAGAGATAACTCTGAATGATTTAACAATAATTTGTGGACAAAATAATACTGGAAAAACTTATATAACCTACTCTATTTTTGGTTTTTTAGATAGATGGAGCAGTTTAATAGATTTTCAAATTAGTCGTGATGTTTTTAAAGAATTAGATGAAAATGGTTTTTGTAATATTAGTATTGAAGATTATGTGAATAGTATTGACGATGTTTTAAAACAGCTTTCTATCGAATACACTAAGCATCTTGATTCTATATTTAGTACAGATAATGAGTGGTTTGCAGATAGTAACTTTGAAGTATTTATTGATAAATTTCAATTAAATTTAAGTAGTGAATTGGAGAGTACTTTTAGCTCATCAAAAAAAGATATTTTACAACTTAAAAAAGATAAAGATAGTAGTTTATTAACCATATCTGTACTTTCAGCAAATACACAAAAATCAATTCCTCATTTTATTTTAAATAGAGCGATTAATCAAGCATTGGGAAAAATTTTTTTTGGAGCAGTCTTTAAAAAACCATTTATCATTACAAGTGAACGAACAGGAATATCTTTGTTTCATACAGAACTCGATATCAATCGAAATGTAATGGTAGAACATCTAACCAATAGTAAAGGCAAAGAGATAGACCCCTTTAAGCTTTTTGAAGAGAACATTTCAAGATACGCTATGCCAATTAGAAAAAATATTGATTTTAGACGAGAACTTGAAGATGAAATCAATAAAAATAAAAGCTTTTTGTATGCAGATAGAGAGATAAGTTCTTACTTTAAAGATATGCTCAATGGTGCAATGTATAGGTATATTAAAAATGAGGGTATAGTTTTGGTTACAAAAAAAACAGGCAATAGGGAATCTAAAAAAATTCCAATGTATCTTACATCTTCAGCTTCAAAGTCACTATTAGATTTGTATGCCTATATTACCCGTTTTGCAAAACCCAATGAGATATTAATGATTGATGAGCCTGAGCTTAATCTACATCCTGATAATCATATCATTATGGCTAGACTTTTAATCTATTTGGTTAATCATAATATCAACATTTTTATTACAACACACAGTGATTATATGATTAAAGAGTTTAATAACTTGATTCGCCTCAAACATCAAATCGTCAATAAAACGCAAATCATGAAAGAGTATAAATATAAAGAACACGATAGACTCAATTATGAATCCATCGCAGCTTATATTAATGATTACGGTAGTTTAAGGCAAGTCTTGATTGATAATATGGGAATGGAAATGGATACATTTGATAAAACGATTAATAAGCTTTCCAATGCAATGGATGATATATATTTTGGTATTGAAGAATAATTTATGTATAGATTTTTAAAAGAAATAATCAAAAAAGAAGCTATTTTGGAGCATTATAATTCTTTTGAAAATAGTTTTTATATCAAAGAAGATGATCCATCAGCTAAATGTAGGAGAGTTGAACTTTTAGGTCTTGAAACCCCCGAGACCACTTTGTGTTTTGAATTGGATTCAAAAAAAATCAAATGTGATAATAAACATAAATTAAGTCCATATTTTAATGATGGAAAAAATCTTGACAAAGGAAATGATGCTATACTCTTTACTCAAATCAACTCTAATAATTATATTTTTATTATTGAGCTAAAAGATGACAGTACAAATAGCAAATTAGTAAGACAATTAAAAAGTAGCACTTGCTTTGTGGATTATTTAAAATCGATTCTAAAAAATATTTATGATGTGAACATTAGCAATATTGTACCTATTTATTTAGTATATTCAGAGCATGGCAATAATCTTCGATCTACTGGAAATTCTCGCTCTAAGCCTAAAAACTTCATGGGTTTAGATGTGTTTTTTTGAATTGTTCGACAAAAAATGATATAAGAAATTTTATAACTAAGGAGAGTTAGAATATGACACTAAAATTTAAAGAGTGGAGTCCCCAATTGGGACAAAATGCGTGGATTGCACAAGGAGCGAGTGTAATTGGCAATGTAGAGATGGGTGAAGATAGTGCGGTGTGGTTTGGAGCGGTCGTGAGAGGCGATGTGCATTATATTAAAATTGGAGCTAGGAGCAATATCCAAGACCTTAGCATGGTACATGTGACACACTACAAAAAAGAGGATATGAGCGATGGCAATCCAACTATTATTGGCAATGATGTGACGGTGGGGCATAGGGTAATGTTGCATGGATGCACGATTGAAGATGCCTGTTTGATTGGAATGAGTGCAACTATTTTGGATGGTGCAGTGATTGGCAAAGAGTCGATTGTAGGGGCGGGGAGTTTGGTCACCAAAAACAAAGTCTTTCCTCCACGAAGCCTTATTATGGGAAGTCCTGCTAAGGTGGTGAGAGAATTAAATGACGATGAGGTAGCAGAGCTTTACGCCTCGGCCGCTCGTTATGTCAAATTTAAAAACGAGTACCTCTAGCCATGCAACTATCCAAAACACTCGCATTGGGACTCAAAGATATTCTTTCACCAGAAGTGATGCACTTTGTTTTGAAAGTGGGTTTGGGTTCTATGGCTCTATGGATTGGGGTTTTTTATCTCTATTGGCATGAGATTGTAGCGATTATTGCCTCCTATTTGGGCTTTCTCCCGTGGGAGTGGCTCAAAACGACAGGTTCGGTTATGGCTACTGTGATAGTGGCTTATGTTTTGATTATTACAACCATCTCCGTCCTCACTTCGCTCTACAGTGAAGATTTGCTCAAAAAACTTGCCCTCAAACACTACGGCGTGGAGGCTACGGGCAATCCTAGTATTGTCGATTCCATTTGGATTAATGTGAGAGTCAATGCGATTTTTTTGGCTCTTTTTCTCCTCTTTTTTTGGTTGATATTTGTGCCTATCGTGGGACAAATTTTTATGCTCTATCTTTGGTCGATTCAAATCAAAGAGCCAACCATTCACGATGTAGGGGGATTGTTTATCCACGACAAAGAGGTATTAAAACAAAAAGCCAAAAAAGCAAGAGTATTGGCTATTGTCCCCTCGGCATTTAACTATATACCTTTGCTTAACATTTTTGCACCTCTCTATTTGCAAATTCTTTTTTTGCATCATATTTTGCATGATTAAAACCCCAAAGGAGCGTCATGAAATACTCAATAATGCTTAGGCTTTGGCACTGGCTAAATGCTTTGAGTATTTTTATACTTGTAGGCACAGCGTTGCTACGCAAAACCTTTTTCGATACCGATACGCTAATAGAAAGTATCGCCAAAAGTACCCAAGAGTACGGTGCGAATATCGGGTATGAGATGGCTGAGGTTATTGCAAAAGCTATCCATCGACCGCTGTGGGAGTGGCATATTGCGTTTGGGTATCTTTTGGTTTTTTTGCTTATCTTTAGGATTTTTATCTTTGTAAAAGAGGGGGTAAGTTATGTCGATACTGTTACGATTTACAATAAGCTTAGCACGGTTATCTATACCATGTTTTACTCTTTGACCTTTTTTATGGTGCTTTCGGGATTGGTATTGGCTCAAAGCGACCAACTCGAAGCCTCAAGCTTTATTTTGCACGATATTAAAAATCTCCACGATACAGCGGCATGGTTTTTTATTTTCTTTGTGCCTCTGCATATCCTTAGCGTCGTGGCTAATAGTGCTTTGAAAAAAGATAAATCTCTTTCGCAAATGGGAATAGAGCATAGATAAAGCAGTAAAAAGTTACTTTTTTGATAATAAAGTGTTGCAATTGATTAATTTTTCATCATCTGTAACGGTTGCTCAAATTTTTTTTAGGCTATAATATGCTCATTACAAATATTTTTAGGAGATATATTTATGGGTAAATTTGTGAATAGTGTAAAAGAGTTTTTTACATTTTGTGAAGAAAATGAAGTGGAATTTGTAGATTTACGATTTACAGATATTAAAGGTGCATGGCATCATTTGACTTACAGATACAGTGCAATCAACGAGACAAACTTAACAACGGGTATTCCTTTTGATGGTTCTTCTATTGATGCATGGCAACCCATTAATCGTTCCGATATGTTGCTTAAGCCAGAAGTTGAAACAGCCTTTTTAGATCCCTTTACAGCCGATCCAACCGTCATCGTTTTTTGTGATGTTTACGACATCTACAAAGGTCAAATGTATGAAAAATGCCCTCGTTCTATCGCCAAAAAAGCACTCAAACACGCCGAAGAACTCGGAATTGCCGATGCGGCGTACTTTGGACCTGAGAATGAGTTTTTTATCTTTGATGATATACGATTTGTCGATACCATCAACGAAGCGGGATACAAAGTCGATTCGGCTGAGGGTGAATGGTCTGACAATGTAGCCATTGAGGGCGGAAACACTGGACATAGACCACGAACCAAAGGCGGATATTTCCCTGTTCAACCAACAGACTCTATGGTTGATTTAAGAGCCGAAATGATGCAAGTACTTGAAGAGGTAGGACTCGAAGTTGTCTTAGGACACCACGAAGTAGCGCAAGCACAAGGCGAGATTGGGATTGTATTTAGCGACATCATTGGAGCCGCCGATAACGTACAAAAATTAAAATACGTTATCAAAATGGTAGCGCACCTCAATGGTAAAACCGCTACATTCATGCCAAAACCACTCTTTGGAGACAACGGTAACGGAATGCACGTGCATCAATCACTTTGGAAAGATGGCAAAAACCTATTCTACAAAGAGGGTGCATACGCCAACCTTAGTGAAGATGCGTTGCATTATATCGGCGGTGTATTCAAACACGCACGTGCCGTTGCAGCCTTTACCAACCCATCAACCAACTCCTACAAGCGATTGATTCCAGGATTTGAAGCACCTAGCATTTTGACCTATTCAAGCCAAAACCGCTCCGCTTCTTGTCGTATTCCATGGGGTGCGGGTGAGAAAGCGACACGAATTGAGATGCGTTTCCCAGATAGTACATCATGCCCCTACCTTGCGTTTGCTGCGATGATGATGGCTGGACTTGACGGTATCAAAAACAAAGATATTCCAGTAGGACCTATGGATGAGGATCTTTTTGAGCTTAGCCTTAATGAGATTAGAGAAAAAGGTATCCCACAAATGCCTCATACGCTTAGAGGATCGCTTGAAGCTCTTATTAGAGACAACGATTTCCTTAAGCCTGTATTTACACAAGAGTTTATTGATACCTACCAAGGGTACAAATTCCAAACACAAGTGTGGCCAGACGAAGCCAGACCTACAGCGTTTGAATTTAAAACAACCTACTCATGCTAAACCCTCCAAAGAGTCTTTTACGGCTCTTTGAACCCTCTATTTTATTTTTTTATCTCTACTAAACGCACCTACACTCTATTTGTAAAATATGCAGATACAATGGCATTTTGGGACTTTAGACCCACTTCCGTTTCATTTTTATCCCCTTTGAAACGCTGTAGCACACGCAATGCAACGGATAGATTCAGGGCGTATCATAAGTCGCCCTATGGCAATATCCTCTTCGCAATCGACACAGATACCAAAATCCTCTCGTTCCACCCGACTCAATGCACTTTGCAATCTTTTTAATTTCATCCGTGACTCATCGAGTATCCTATCATTGACCACCTTTTCATTCATCGCCTCTACCCGTGTAAGCCGCCCCAATGAACAATCAGGAGCGATGGGTTGCGTTATGGCTTCAAGTTGAATAATTTGCTCTTTGAGATGGGCTATCTCTTGGATAATTTTGGTTTTGATTTGGGTAAGTTCATCTTGGGTCATCTGTTTCCTTTTAAAACTTCACAATAGACCAACTCCCACGAGCGATAGATGAGTACTACCTTTAGAAACTCTTTTTGTTTGAGGTTGGGTATTTGGGTGATGTCGTATCTATCTAGTTGGGCTTTGGCTTCTTGGATTTTTTGTTCGAGTAGCTCTTGGCTAAAGTGCGATTTGGAGATATATTTGAGTTCTATCACGCCACCATAAACAATCTCATCACGGATGGGATTAAGAAGTATATCAACATACCCTTTGGTCACTTCGGCTTCGCTTTTGACTTCGTAGTAGGGATTGAGTGAGAGGTAAGCAATCAAAAACCCTTTCATAAAGGCTTCGCCCTCGATGTAGTCTCGAATGCTTGATTGGGCTTTGACTTGTTCGTTGAGGTATTCAAATACTTTTAGACTCTTATCGTACCCAAAGTCTGAGAGATAGTGATTAAATTGTTGAAGTTGGAGATTAAAATCAATATCTCTGTAGGCATTTTCAATAAAGTCAGCCACTATCTTTTTGATGGTTTGATTGGGGATTTTGAGGCTAATGGAGCTTCGATACTTCTCCATAGTCACAAACCCCAAAGCAAACAAAAAGGAGGAGAAATTGGTCGTTTGCAACATCT
>DYMA01000230.1 GCA_020721815.1 Sulfurovum sp.
TTGCTGTTTTTATTTTAAGGTTTTTGGGGTAGAGGGGGGGTGAGTGGTTACAATACATTTTAGACCTTAGCAATAAGGATAATAAATCTTGTAATAATACTTATCAAAAAGGACAAATACGAAAGAAATCTTTAAACGATTTAGTTTGCTCCACAGCTCCAACTGTAAAATGCCTATTGGAGTTCAAGAGATAATTTAAATTTCATATACCAATACACCATTGCCAAGCCCGAGCTTTGGAACGAGAAAAAAGTAAAGCCTTATAATCCTCGGTCTATCTAAGATGTAAGTGGAGTTGGTTATAATATTGCAATAATTTTTGAAGTGAAAGGTTAGAGAATCCATGAGCCAAATTACCATAACAGTAGATAATCAAAAGTATCGTGTAGAAAATAAACAACTTTTAATTGATGCGCTCATTGACAACGCTATTGAGATTCCCTATTTTTGTTATCACAAAGCCTTGGGGGCGGATGGAAATTGTCGGATGTGTATGGTGGAAATTGAGGGGCAAAAGCGTCCGCAGATTGCTTGTGATACCTTTGTCTATGAGGGCATGATAGTACGCATCAAAGGGGAGAAGATCAACCAAACCCGTCGTGAAATATTGGAACTCGAACTCATCAATCACCCCGTCGATTGTCCTATTTGCGATCAAGCGGGTGAGTGTAAATTGCAAGATTTTTATATGGATGATGGGCTTTATGAGAGTCACATTGCCAAAAGAGACAAAGTAAAACACGCCAAACATCTCGATATAGGGTCCAATGTGATACTCGATCAAGAGCGGTGTGTGTTGTGTGCAAGGTGTACGAGATTTACGGCTAATGTGACCCAAACGCATGAACTGGGCATTATCCATCGAGGCGACCATGCGTGTGTATCGACGATGCCCAATCGCAAACTTGACAATCCCTATGCGATGAATGTGGTTGATTTGTGTCCTGTGGGTGCATTGACGAGCAAAGATTTTAGATTTAACCAACGGGTGTGGTTTTTGGACTCAACTCCCTCCGTGTGTCATGGGTGTGCTACGGGGTGCAATATCTTCATCGACCACAATCGTCCCAAATATCAAGAGGATACTATCTATCGTTTCCGCCCTCGCTTCAATGCACAAATCAATGGCTATTTTATCTGCGATTACGGGCGACTAAGCTACAAAGCGTTGCACGAAAAGAGATTGCACACACCGCTTTGGGATAGTGATGCGATGGATGAAGAGAGTGCCAAAGCCAAACTTCATAGCATGATAGAAGCAGCACAAACCATCCTCATCCTAGTCGATGCCAATCTCTATCTTGAAGATATGGTAGCCATTGCCCACTTCGCCAAACGCCTCAACGCAACGCTTGTAGCCCCTATCGCAAACTACTACGATGAGAGCTTTGGGGATAGTTGGCTCAAATCTCCCTATCGGTGTGCCAACCATGAGGGCGTTAAACAATTGGGCTTTGCTACGGAGCTTGAACAACCCAAACGCTTTGATTTGATGATCAATTTCAATCACCCCAAAAGCGACGCATTTGAAGCCACCCAAAGCATCGCTTTTGCAACACACACGACTCTAAAAGCCAACTTGCTTTTGCCTATTCCCACCTACGCACAATCAAGCGGCACACTTATCAACAAAGAAGGTATCAAACAATATTGCCATCAAGCCATAGCAACTAAGAGCAAAACCATTAGCGACTGGATTACACCCTAGAGGCTTTTTGAAACATTTTAAATTGATTTTTTGGGTAGATTTATTTCCCCTACTCATTGGCTACTCCTCCATCATTGATTGTCGAAGCAAAAGTGCCAATGACATACGGTTGTTTATCGGTGTTGTCAGGAGAATCTTGACCCTCCACACCTCCATCCTCAATCATCCATCCATAAGTATCAATGATATATTGGCGTTCGTCGGCGTAGTCGGGGGAGTATTGGGTGGAGCCTAGATATAGTTCTACATTAGGTTGCAAATACGAGGATAAAGCAAGTGCGTTGAGTAACTTGTTGTAGTTTTGTGTTGAAAAACCAGAGCCATATAAGAAACTTCTCATACTTGCAACAGACATAAAATTCCAACTGCTAATATCTTGATTAAACGATGTTGCCCCCCCAAAATATTGAATAAAGACTTTTTACATTGGATATATCCCACCTGCTAATATCTTGATTAAACGACGATGCTCCATGAAACATACTAGAGAGATCGGTTACATTGCTAACATCCCAATCACCAATATCTTGATTAAATGAAGTAGCACCATAAAACATACTGGATATAGCAGTTACATTACTTACAT
>DYMA01000231.1 GCA_020721815.1 Sulfurovum sp.
AGAAGCTCTAGCTTCGTATCAGATATTGGTGGTTTTGAGCTTCATTAGGGGTTTGAGTTTCAATAGGGCATTGTCGAAGCTGGAGCTTCGCAACGAGCAAAAATACTCAACTAAATGAATATACCTTTACAAAAGAAGCACTTGATTTTAGTGGGTATGAAATGACATATACAGAATATATTTTACTCGTTACGAAGCTCCAGAGAGCGTGAAACAACCCTCTCTATTTCGGAGGGATTTCACGCTAAAATCCAATCATTTTGAAATAATAGAGCCAAAGAGTATAAAAATAGGCGATATGTAGGGCAATTTTTGTTCTTATTTGCTCTAAGTTGTTATCTTTTATGGCTTGTATCAATTCTCTAAAGAGAGCTATCCCTATAAGGTTGAGTAGTCGTTTGAAGTTGTAGGTAAACACAATAAGAGCATTCTCTCCTGATACCTTGATTGGGCGAGACACTCTTGTGCTGAAGAGATAGTTGAGACATTAGAGGAGATGGGGTTATGAAACATCTATTAATATCTCTACTATTTACATTATTTGTATTTGCTAATGTTTCTATAGGAGTAGGAGTAGCTAAAATTTAGCGCTTACGCCTACATGAAACCCTTCGATGTTTTCACCTGTCACATAATTGACATCAAAATAGACATTATTGACATACTTGATAAGCGTATCGGTGTAGAGGTGAAACGCCATGCCCACTTGTGTGATGTTTGAAGTATCCATATTCTCTTTGATATCCCCCATCAAAAAAGTCTCTTGGGCGTAGGCTTCGACTTTGAAAGGAAGATTAAATATTTTTACAAGCTCAGGCGAATAGATACCCGTTTTGATATGTGCCAATGTGGAGCTTGAACTCTCATCTAGCCCATCCACATCGCTAGAGAAGTAGCCCAAAAATGCCGTTACATAGGGTTCATAACCGTTGATATTGGTTTCGTAATCGTATTTGATATTGGCTTGATAGGTATAAACATCCAACGCATCGCTACTGTTGTAGAGGGCATCAATTCTAGTACGATTGGGGAGCGTTAAAGCGTTGTTGTAGGCAAAGCTTGGATCAATTTGCGAATATATCACACCTCCTCCTACAGCGATATAAGATGAGGCATCAATTTTGTAGCGAACACCGCCGCCCAGTTCAAAGTTCATGGCTTCAAGTTTGGCGTAATCCCCGACGTTTCCTACCAAAGGATTACTGGTAGTCAATTTGGCTACACCCCCTGCGGCATTGAGATAGATATTCAAATCATCAGTACCCTCAAAGTTGTATCGAAAGGCCGCAAAAATTGTCTTCATCTCTTCAGTCGATTTAAGGTCATGAGCACCCGACTCAAAAGATTTTTGCGATCCCATGAGTACAACTTTTGCAACGTCATTAACAAAGTTTTGTTCGAGTATATCCGCATAGATTGTTGATGAAAATAGAGAAATTATCAAAATATTTTTTATCATGGTAGATTGCCTTTGTTTTGGTTTTTATAATTGTACCCTATTATGCAAAGAGTCTATTTAAAACATCGTTGAAATTTTGTTTGCTCTTAATTAACCCTATGCTATAGTTTCCAATTATCAAAGCCCTACTTTCAGGTTTGCACAAAATTTGAGCAAAAAGGAGATACAACAATGAAACGAAGTTTTACAATAGCCCTAGCGGTGATGGTTTGGGGAGTGGTGGTTTGGGGCAATAGTGTCGATAAGCTAATAGAGGGGGCTAAGTGGCAAGTGGGCAAGACGCTTACCTACAATCCCGAGTATGTCAAACTCTCCTATCCCATGGGCGATATAGAACTGAGCAAAGGGGTTTGTACCGATGTGGTGGTTCGGGCCATGCGAAAGCTTAATATTGATTTGCAACGTGAAATATACCTTGACAAAAAAGCCAATCCCAAACGCTACCGAGGGCTATACTCTACCAACCAATTAGACCCCAATATCGACCACCGACGAGTCAAAAACATTCAAGCCTATCTTGCTGCCAAAGGTTATCGTGTCAAAGATAGATTCAAAGCGGGAGATATTGTAGTATGGAAACTGCCCACTACACCCAATGAACTCGACCATATCGGCATCTGTTCACACCGTACCAACGCCCAAGGAGAACCGTTTGTGATCCACAACATCGGAGCAGGAGCAAGAGAAGAGGATGTTTTAAGAGCGTACAGGATAGTCGATCACTTTAGGCTTCAATGAGGTGCTTTTGAAGACTTTTACTCGCTACGAAGCTCCAGAGACCGTGAAACAACCCTCTCTATTTCGGAGGGATTTCACGCTAAAATCT
>DYMA01000232.1 GCA_020721815.1 Sulfurovum sp.
AAATAGTGGAAGCCCTACGAAACTTGTCTTAAAAGATAGGTTTTTGCAATTTGTGATTATTGCTTGGGTTGTAAGTTTTTATATAATAATCAAAGGATTTTAAAATGGATAAAAATAGTAAAATTATCATTCCAGGAGCCGCTGGGCTTGTAGGGCAAAACTTGATAGTACAACTCAAAAAAAGAGGCTATACAAATCTCACAGCGATAGACAAACATACAAATAATCTTAAAATACTCAAAGAGCTACATCCTGATGTAATAGCCATAGAAGCAGATTTGGCTGAGCATGGAGAATGGGAAAAAAGTTTTGAAGGTGCAGATATCGTTTTGATGCTTCAAGCACAAATAGGAGCTCCTACTATGGAGCCCTTTATAAGAAATAATATCACCTCTACAAAAAATATTTTGGAAGTTATCAAACGATATGAAATACCATATTTGGTACATATCAGCTCATCGGTTGTTAATTCTAAAGCAACAGACTTTTATACAAATACGAAAAAAGAGCAAGAGAAACTAGTAATAGAATCTGGAATCACTCAATGTGTATTGAGACCAACTTTGATGTATGGGTGGTTTGATAGAAAACACTTGGGATGGCTTAGTAGGTTTATGGAAAAAGTGCCATTTTTTCCAATTCCTGGGCATGGACGATATATGAGACAGCCTTTGTATGGAAAAGACTTTTGCAACATCATCATCTCGGCGATGGAGAAACAGCCCAAAAACCAAGCGTTTAACATCACTGGTCGTGACGAGGTTGACTATATCGACATCATCAAAACTATCAAAAAAGTCAAAGGCTTAAAGACCCCTATTGTCAAAATACCATACAAGATATTTTACTTTCTCATGTGGGGGTATGCACTTTTTAGCTCCAATCCTCCCTTTACGACTCAACAGCTTGAAGCATTGGTAGCAGATGACCATTTTGAGCTTATCCCTTGGTGGGAGATATTTGGTGTAGAGTCTACACCTTTTGAAAAAGCTATGAATGAGACATTTAATGACCCAACTTATAGTAAGTATGTGTTGGAGTTTTAATCATGGTAAATAGTAAAAAAGTAGCAGTAATCGGCGCAGGTCCTATGGGTTTGGCGGTAGCATATCAGCTAGTAAAAGAGAGACGCAAACCAGTCATCTATGAAGCAGATGATAGAATCGGTGGAATGACAGCAACCTTTGACTTTGATGGTTTGGAAATAGAGCGATATTATCATTTTCATTGTACAAGCGATACAGCATTTTTTGAAGTTTTGGATGAGCTTGGAATTAAAGATAAACTAAAATGGAAAAGTACAAAAATGGGATACTGGTTTGATGGGAAACTTCAACCATGGGGAAATCCAGTAGCACTTTTGAAATTTCAAGGGCTTAGTCTCATAGCAAAATTTAGATATGGACTTCATGCTTTTTTATCTACAAAAAGAGATGATTGGAAACCACTAGAAAAATATGATGCAGTTAGTTGGATAAAAACTTGGGTGGGTGATGAAGCATTTCAAAAACTGTGGTCAAGACTTTTTGCATTAAAATTTTATGAATACTCTGATAATTTATCAGCTCCTTGGATATGGAGTAGGATACGAAGAATAGGTCGGTCACGATATAGTTTGTTTGAAGAACAATTAGGTTATCTAAGTGGCGGTTCAAAGACATTGTTAAATGCTATGAGAGAATATATAGAACAAAATGGTGGAGAATTTAGACTTAGCTCGCCAGTTGAAAAAATAGTGATGAGTGATAAAAAAGTAAATGGAATCGAATCAAAAGGAAATTTTGAAGCGTATGAAAAAGTAATCTCTACTATTCCTCTTCCATTAGTGGCTAAAATAGCTCCTGATTTACCAAAAGATATCTACGAAAAATATAGCTCAAAAATAAATATTGGTTGTGTTTGTGTGATAGTAAAGTTAGAAAAACCTCTCACAAATAACTTTTGGCTCAATACCAATGATGATACTATGGATATCCCAGGAATCATAGAATACAGCAATCTCAATCCTGAAGTAGGGCATATCGTCTATGTGCCCTACTACATGCCTCAAACTAATCCAAAGTTTCAAGATAGTGATGAAGTATTTAAACAAAAAGTATCTGCATATTTCAAAACTATAAATCCATCTCTAAAAGATGCAGACATAAAAGATATAAGAGTTCATAAATATTATTTTTCTCAACCTATTTGTGAGCCAAATTTCTTAGACAACTTGCCAGATGCCAAAATACCAATAGATGGACTTTGGATAGCCGATACATCACATTATTATC
>DYMA01000233.1 GCA_020721815.1 Sulfurovum sp.
CATTCCCCATAGAAAGGGCTTTTGATGGGTAATTTGACGGGAAGATTCGCTACAAGCGAATGGCGATTGGGTCAAAGAGCCTCTCACGGATGCGTCCGACTCAAAACCTCCAATGCCAAAACACTCTTTCACCTCGTACAAAACGTAGGCAAAGAGAGAAGCACGATTGATATTAAATACTAACCTTGCTCACCTGCATTTTTGAGGTTACAAATACCGCTTTTCATAAAATTTCCGTAGCCATCTATCAAGAGGATACAATATTCTATAGATAGCAGGAATAACGATAAGGGTGAGGAATGTGGAGCTTACGAGTCCGCCAATAATCGCCAAAGCCATGGGGGCATTTCCCTCATGTCCCGCACCGCTGCCAAAAGCTAGAGGAACCATCGCTCCAATCATCGCAAAGGTGGTCATCAAAATAGGGCGTAGTCGCTTTTGACCCGCTTCGACAATGGCATCTTGAACACTTTTGCCCCTCTCTACGGCTTCATTGGCAAAATCGACTACCAAAACCCCGTTTTTCCCCACCATGCCCATAAGCAAAATAATACCAATCATAACAAAAAGCGAGTAGTTCATCCCTGCTAGTCCCAAAGCAACGGTAACTCCCGTAAAGGAGAGCGGCATTGAGACCATGATGATGAGAGGTTGAATAATCGATTCATAAAGCGAAGCAAGTACGAGATAGATAAGGATAATAGCAAGTCCCAACGCCGCCCCAAAGGCCGCTCCCGTATCTGCCATTCGCTCAATCTCACCTGTGAAGCGGTACTCGTATTGGGAGGGTAAAATTTCGGGTAAATGGGCATCGAGTTCTTTGACAATGGTATCAAGGGGGACATCTTCACGTTTGAGAGCCGTTACAAGTACCTTTCGAGATCTATCGTAGCGATTGACGGAGGCTACTGAACTGCCCTCTTCGATTTTAACAAGCGATTCTAATGGTATGAGCTGTCCTTGATTGTTGGTTACCATCATTTTTTTAATATCGGCTATACTTTGGCGGTATTTATCTTCAAAACGCAACGTAATATCGTACTCTCTGCCTTTGTCTTCAAAGTTGGAGATTTTGATTTCGCTTGAAAAAGCAGCGTTGAGGCTTAGGGCAATGTCGTTGCTGCTCACCCCTTGGGCTTTGGCGTTTTCTCTTAAAATTGAGATTTTAATCTCGGGTTTGCCCGATTCAAAGTCTCTATCGATATCGACTACCCCATCGACACCCTTCATATACTCCATCACTTTTTGACTGGCTTTATCCAATCCTTCAAGCGTATCGCCTGTAATAACGATTTGAATAGGAGCGTTGGCTTCACCCGTCGAAAAGGGAGGTACCTCTTCAACCAAAACAAGCAATCCTTTGGTATTGCTAAAGCTTTTACGAACCTTCTCCACAATAGCGGCTTGTCCCATTTGACGCTCTTCTACGGGTTTGAGTTTGACATAGATTTTGGCTTTGTGCGACTCTTTGGAATCGGTATAGCCAATGGATGTGACGTAATCAACGGTATTTTCATCCTTTTTAATCACCTCCACAAAGGGAGCAACTTTTCGCTTCATCTCCTCGACCGATGTACCTACGGGTGCTTTGACAATGACTTGATACTCGCTATTATCCTCCATAGGCACAAAATCCATCCCCACGTTTTTACCTATAGGCAAAAGCAGCATCATACCTACAATAACACCCACAATGGTTAAATATTTAAAACGTACCAAATAGCCCAATATCCATCCGTACCCTTTTTCAACGGCAACAAAAATCGCTTCGGTGAAGTGGTAAAATCGACTGTGTTTATCGCTTACGATGCGTGCTGCGATAGCGGGGATAACCAAAATAGCGACAAAAAAGGAGATAATCACCCCACTCGCAACCGTCATAGCAAAGGAGTTGAAAAACTTCCCAACGATTCCATCCATAAAGGCAATAGGGATAAAAACCGCCAAAAGCATCATCGATATACCCAAAATCGAAAAACCAATCTCTTTAACTCCCTCAATCGTAGCCTCCAATCGACTCATCCCCATTTCAAGCTTTTTGGTAATGTTTTCAATCACCACGATAGCATCATCGATAAAGATACCAATAGCTAGAGTGAGTCCAATAAGAGAGAGTTTGTTGAGGTCGTATCCCAATACATCAATGACCCAAAACGTCCCAATGATAGAGATAGGGATAGCAATAGCCGACAAAATCGTAGCTTGAAGAGAGCGTAAAAACAAAAAGACAATCAATATCGCCAATATCGCCCCATAGACAAGGTC
>DYMA01000234.1 GCA_020721815.1 Sulfurovum sp.
ACCCCTAACGACGAGTTCTACAAAAAAGCCATTGAGATACTCAATAGTTATTAGGTCTTAAATATCCCCCCTAAGGCGACTCCATAAAAGTCCTAGATACTCATGCCATGCGATTTGGGATTTGTGGGCTTCGCTAGCTCCTATGAAATCCAACCACACCGTTTTGCGTTGCAAAAATCCCGAGGGTATGGCGATGGGTTGAAGTCCTTGTTTGCCAAAGAGTCTCATAGCCCTAGGCATATGCGAAGCCGATGTAATGAGATAAAAAGGGGTTTTGCCTACAAGTTTTTGCATCGCTTGTGCCTCCTCATGGGTATCTTTGGGTTTGGTGTGTGCGATAATGTGCACTTTTGGGATGCCCAGCTGGATGAGTTTGTCTCTATTGATAAGCGCTTCGGGTAGCTCCTCTTTGCCCTCGTAGCCCGAAGTGACGATGGTGAGGTTGGGGTTTTGGTGATAGAGCTTAAGTACTCCATAGGCTCTCAAATCAAAATCACCACCCAAAAGCAAAGCGTATTTGATGCTACTGTTGATCTCTTGGGGAGGTTGGTATTGGGATTCGAGGCTACTTAGGAGTCCATTTGCTACAGGATTGTAACTAAAAAAGAGAATACCCGCAAACGAAAGGGTCAAAAATATCTTAGCTTTTTGGATGCTATTGCGATACAAAAACCACAATCCCAATAGCCCCACAACCACAAAAAAAGGTAGAGGCATTAGAAGAGCTGCCAATAGTTTTTTCAACATAAATCCCATCATTTCCCACTTTTTAGCGTAATTTAACAAACACTATTATATCATCTTGACACTATTTATCAAAGGACTACCATGCGTGTACTCACAGGAATACAACCCTCGGGCAAACTCCATATCGGAAACTACTTTGGAGCAATGAAGCCCATGATTGAACGACAAGAGAAAGAGGAGCTTTTTACCTTTATCGCCTCCTATCATGCCCTCACATCCTCCAAAGACTCCAAACTCCTCGCCCACTATACGCATGAGGCTGCTATTGATTATCTATCACTGGGCATTGACCCCACCAAAACCACCTTTTGGATACAAAGCGATGTCAAAGAGGTGCTTGAACTCTACTGGATACTCTCCAAATTTACCCCTCTAGGACTCCTTGAAAGAGCGCACAGCTACAAAGACAAAGTCGCCAAAGGTATTGCCCCCAATCATGCACTTTTTTCCTATCCTATATTGATGGCGGCGGATATTTTGCTCTTTGATACCCAGCTTGTCCCCGTAGGCAAAGATCAAGTCCAACACCTCGAAATGACGCGCGATATTGCCATACGCTTCAATAATGAATACGGTGAAATTTTTACCCTCCCCAAACATCATGTGGATGAAGAGGTAGCTGCCATACCAGGGATTGATGGCGAAAAGATGAGCAAAAGTTATGACAATACCATCGAGATATTTATGGATGAAAAATCTCTTCAAAAACGTTGCAACAAAGTCGTTACCGACTCAACGCCCATGGGTGAACCTTTGCCTTACGAACATTGCAATGTCTTTGCGTTGGCTTCGCTTTTTTTAAATACCCAAGAGCAAGAGGAGTTGCGAGAGCGTTATTTATCGGGCAAAGAGGGTTTTGGACACTTCAAAAAATATCTCAAAGAGCTTATTTGGGATGCCTTTACACCTGCACGAAACCAACGAGAACACTACCTCAAACACCCCGATGAAGTAAAGGATATACTCAGCATGGGTGCTACCAAAGCTCGAACGATTGCCCAAACCAAAATGGAGCAGGTACGCCAAGCCGTTGGGATTATCTAATCCCTCCCTATCACCCCAAACACCCCCTCTTGTATCTCTCTACTATTCAATAATATTAACTTGTGTCATTTTGCTTTTTTGATATAAAATAATATTAATATTTTTTAGTATTTAAAGTGAAATTAAAGTAACTTATCATATTATTGCATATAACAAGTGATTAGTGAAGTGAGTTTTTTTCATATTGGAAGATATGAAAAGAAGAGAAAATGATAATCTTAAAAATGTTAAAAAGACTTTTTGCAAAGGTTGTTTTGAAGGTTTGCAAGGCGTAGGTTGGAGTTATTCACACGGTTGAACAAAGCGGTGAATAACTCAACAAAGCGTTGCCTATCCATTCAAAGTGCTTTTATAAAAAGTCTTATTTAATACCATTAAGATTTCATCAACCAACAAGGAGCGAGAGATGAAAAAATTAATACTATTTTCCGTAATAGCCAGTAATTTAC
>DYMA01000235.1 GCA_020721815.1 Sulfurovum sp.
GGGCTGGGAGATGGTGGAGTGTGTGGGGGTTTAGGTAGCCGTAGGTTGGTGCTTTTCTCGTTCCCATCGTCTAAGATCGTTATTAGTAGGCATGGATAGTTTGAACCCTTTTGGATTATCCCCTCCCCATTTTAACTTACACCTTGACTAAATGATAAAATAATTATATCATCATACTATGCAACACAAAAAGGGCAATCATGAAAAAAATGTATGCTTTATGCTTTACGCTTCTTCTCTCTAGCCAACTCTATGCTTCTTATGAGCAGTACTGCAACGCACGGTTTGGGTTTTGTGTCGAGGTGGATAATCAATGGGGCAAAGAGGCGGCACCTGCTAATAATGATGGGCGAAGTTTTTTTGATGGCGAGGGGCTAAAGGTGAGTGTTTGGGGTAGCTACAATGCTTTGAATGAGACGCCAAGAGAAGCGATGAGTAATGCCCAAAATGGATTGGATAGGGTGACTTATGAGACGATGAGAGACAATTGGTTTGTGGTTTCGGGATACAAGGGATCGGATATTGTCTATACCAGAGTCTTTTTGCACAACGATACCTACTACACGCTTTTGATAACCTACCCAAAGACACTTCAAAAAGAGTACAACGCCATTGTCACAAGGCTCTCCAAAACCTTTAGAGTATTGCCTTAGCACAATGTCTATCGATATTCCTACTCCTCCTATTCTTGCCACCATCGCCCAAACGCTCACACAGCACCACGCCCAAGCGATTTTAGTAGGGGGTTCTATCCGAGACTATTTTTTGGGTTTGGAGTGCAAAGACTACGATATTGAGGTCTATGGACTCACAACACTTCAAGAACTTGAAGCTATCTTGTCCCAATTTGGCAAGGTCACAACTGTTGGCAAAAGCTTTGGGGTGGTGAAATTGAAGCACGACAAGAGTGAGTATGATTTTGCTTTCCCTCGAAGCGAAAAGAAGATAGGAGTAGGACATCAAGGCTTTGCGGTCTCTCTTGATGGTACTCTAAGCTACGAAAAGGCTTCGGCTCGAAGGGATTTTACCATCAACTCCATGGGATACGATATTTTAACACATGAACTGCTTGACCCCCACGGTGGATTTGAGGATTTGCAAAAGGGTATCATTCGCCATATCAATGCCCACGCCTTCAAAGAAGACCCTTTGAGGGTTTATCGTGCGGTGGGGTTTGCGGGACGTTTTGGCTTTGAACTCCATTGCGATACCTTTACGCTTTGCCAAACCATGGTTGAGAGCGGAGAGCTTGAAGCGATTTCAAATGAACGTATCTTTATGGAGTGGAACAAACTGCTCTTAAAGGCACAAAAACCCTCTATCGGATTTGAACTCATGCGAAAACTAGGGATACTGCGATACTTTGGAGAGCTTGAAGCTTTGATGGGTGTACCCCAAGACCCCCGCTATCACCCTGAAGGGGATGTCTGGATTCATACCATGATGAGTCTTGATGCTATGGCTCACATGGTCGATAAAAAGAGCGAAAATGCCCTCAAACTTCTCTATGCCATTTTGTGCCACGATTTGGGCAAAGCTACCACTACGACGAGGCAAGAGGGCAAAATTCGAGCCATTGGACACGAAACAGCAGGTGTGGAGCTAACAAAGAGCTTGATGTATCGCCTTACCAACAATCACGCCTTTATTGATTCGCTTTTGCCCCTTGTCGAGCATCATCTAAAACCCTCCCAACTCTACGCTGCCCAATCCAAAAGCCCTGCGATTAGACGACTGGCAACCAAAGTCACTATCCAAGAGCTTGTCATAGTAGCCAAAGCCGATTTTTTGGGACGAACTACACCAGAAGCCCAAAGTGGCGTTTATGAAGCAGGTGAGTGGCTCTTAAAGCAGTCACAAAACCTAAAGGTAGCCACCAAGCCTCTTGAACATCTTTTGCAAGGCAGGGACCTTATCGCATTGGGACTGCAACCCTCTCCTCAATTTAAGAGTATTTTGCAAAAAGTTTACGAAATGCAACTTGAAGAGAAGATTACCACCAAAGAGGAGGCATTGGGGTATGTGAGGAATATTTATGGTGTCGCCTAGCAAGGTTGCAGTGTCAATTTTTTCTTGATATAATAACCGATCTTACGCACTTTAAAAATTACGTCATTGCGAACGCAAGTAATCTAAGATTTATTTCTACTTTTTTTAGAAAAAATGTAACCACTCACCCCATCACCTAAGCCAAAATTAAAGTAAAAAACCTCTAAA
>DYMA01000044.1 GCA_020721815.1 Sulfurovum sp.
CACTGGGGGCTTTAAGTGCTTTAAGCTATCTTTAATTTGGGAAGATTCGATACAAAGTAAAAAAATGCTACTCGAATACCATGTATCCAATTTTCGTTCTATCTATAATGAACAATCGTTTAATATGGTTGCTGTCAATAGCTACAAAGAGATGCAAGATACACATTTAATTGAATATAAAGATAATTTAAATCTTTTAAAATCGACTGCAATCTATGGCCCTAATGCTTCTGGAAAATCAACATTGCTAGAATCATTAAATACTTTCAGAGATATTATTTTAGGTTCATTCAAATATGATCTTAATAATGCATTACCTATTGCCCCATTTGCATTTGCCAAAAACTCAAAAGAAGAGCCAACTACATTTGAGATTGCATTTATTGAAAATCAAATCAAATATGAATTTGAGTTGGTTTTAAACAAACAAAGAGTTTTGGAAGAGTATTTAACAGCATACCCCAAAGGGCAACCTCAAGAGTGGTATAGTCGATTTTACAATGAAGATACTCAAGAGTATGAATATCAATACAGTAGCTTCTTTAAAGGTCAAAAGAAGACTTGGGAAAAATCAACTAAAAAAAATGCCTTATATCTTTCTACAGCGATTAATCTTCAAAATAATGAAAATGCTCAATTATCTCCTGTTTATGGTTGGTTTGACAATAAATTAACTCCTATAAGTATAAATGGGTGGTCTGATGAAATAACCAAAGAGTTATGTCGGGATAATACGTCAAAAGATATGATTGTCAAGTTTTTGCAACAAGCTGGTATTGACATCAAAGATATAGAATTTGAAATAGAAAACCGAGAAGAAATTGTTGCAAGTATTAAAGATGATAAATTAAGAGAAGGGGTTAGAAGTCTTGAAGAATTATTATTAAAAACTCTACCATCTCACATCATGGAAAAAATAAATAAAAAAATAAAAATAGAATTTGTACATACAAATGGTATGCGTTTGGATTTAAGTGAACAATCAGATGGTACTAAAAAACTATTTGCCTTTGCAAGTCTTTGGTTGGAAAGCTTAGCGAGTGGCAAAGTACTATTTTGTGATGAACTCAATGATAATCTCCATCCTGCTTTGGTAAAATTACTTGTAGATATGTTTAATAGTGAAACAAATAATAAGAATGCTCAGCTTATTTTTACCACCCATGAAACCTCTATTTTAAATCAAGAAGTTTTAAGAAGAGACCAAGTTTGGTTTTGCGAAAGAGATAGCGATTTGAGTACTCAGATCTATCCTCTCTCTGATTTTAAACCTCGAAAAGAGTATGAAAATATTGAAAACTCTTATTTCTCTGGTCGATATGGAGCTATACCCTATTTTAAAAAAGTAAATTACAAAATGACTCACCCAAAAGAGTAGCGATGGGCACAGATAATAGAAAGAGTGAAGAAGCAAAAAAAGAGAAGAAAAGAGGCTCGTGAGATATTAAAAAACGGTAGAGAAACAAAAGAAAAAGAGACTTTAGAGAGGGTATTGATTGTTTCAGAGGGAATAAAAACTGAACCGATATATTTTGAAAAATTAGTCGAACACCTCAAACTCGTAACCACAGATATTAAGGTGACAGGAGCAAAGCATAGTTGTCCCCAAAAAGTGGTTGGGTATGTCATAGAAATATACGAAGAGACCAAAAATACAAAAGATGAGTACGATTTAGTCTTTTGCATCATAGATAAAGATGCCCATCCCCATTACGAAGATGCATTGTTAGATGCCAATAGATACACTCCCAAAAATATTTTGCATATCATTAACTCTACACCTTGTTTTGAATTATGGCTACTTCTTCACTATACCTATACTACAAAACCATTCAACAAAACAATGAATAAATCAATTTGTGAGGCACTTATCAAGGATGAACTCAAAAAATATCTTCCAAACTATGTAAAAAATATTTCAAATCTAAGCGATGATGAGTTGGATTATATTTTTAATGATACTACTATCCAAACGGCTATCAAGCGAGGAGAAAAACTATTTGAGTATTGCAATAGTGGAGCCACAGATAATCCATCAACCAAAATTCATCAATTGGTACTAAAATTACAAGAGATAAAAAAACGACCTTTTAATAATCAATAATAGTGACGAGTTCAAAGATTGTTTGCCAGACAAGCAGTTGGGCTTAGGTGCATTAAAAGAGTGACAAGGTATAATCGCTTTCTCTCGTTTGGCAATTGTATTGTAAAATGCGGATGTTCTCAAATGTAATTTAGGAACAAGAAAAACCTTAGCAACTCAGCTGTTTCTAAAATTGTGATGGGGAAGAGAAAAAGTGGAGAAGGGATGCAAGGATTGATTGAGGTGGAGATGTTTTCTTAACTATAGTATGCATTCCCACGAAATCGTGAGAACGAAAAAAATTGTTTAAAAGGAAAATTATAATGGGAAAAGAAAAATTTGAAGAGTATTTAAAGTCACAAAAAGCAACTAAAAATGAAACTATAAATTGGGAACTTAAAAAAGAAGAGTGGCTAAAAGAGATTGACACTTTTTTAAAGCAAATAAAACATTACTTTGAAAAGTACAAAGAGAGTATTATTATCCACGAACAGCCCTTGACTATTAATGAAGAGTATCTTGGTGCTTATACATCGAACAAACTTATCGTAAGATTTAACAATGATACCGTTACTTTTACTCCAATTGGTAGAAATATCATAGGTGCAAAAGGTAGAGTTGATATGGAGGGTAAAGTTGGGAAAGTAAAATTTGTTCTTGTTGGAGAAAACAGCCAATCGCCTCAAATAATGACTGCAAGTATTATAAATGAGCAAAAACAAGAAAAAAATAGTTGGAAAATATCTACTCCTCCGCCAAAAATAAAATATATTGAATTGGATGAAAATAGTTTTTTTGATGCTTTGATGGAAGTGATAAATGGCTAAAAAAGTCTCTTTTTCAAATGAGAATTTGTCTATTGAAGAGATAGCTTACTATAAACAAGATTTAGAAAGAGCAATAAAGCTTTATTATAAAAGCTATAATGATTATGAAAAATTTTATACATACAGCATGGACAATATAAATGAAGAAAAAGCTTTAAGATTACAAGAATTAGAATTGAATACAATATTTATGCTTTTATCTTCAATAGAAGCTTTGTTTCGCATAGATTTTAATATTAGGGTAAATCAGAAGTTCAAAGACGAACTTTCAAGAGAATTTAGAAATATATACAAAATCAAACAAAGTAAAATTTCCTTAGAAGAAGATATTTTAAATATTTGGCAAATACATTTTGGTGAATTTAAACTCATTGTCTCTGAGTATAAAAGTGCCTTGCATTACAGACATTGGCTAACTCATGGGAGATACTGGGAGCCAAAACTTGGTCGTAAATATGATTTTGATTCTATATATATTTTAGCCGATAGTATCATAAATAATTTACCATTAAAAGAGGTTGCATAATGATTTCATGTTTGGATTTAAAATGAATTTTCAAGGTCTCCAAAAATTCTCATCCTCGCTCAAATGTATCGGCTTGTTTTACCCCCGTGCTTTGTAAAATTTCTATGGGTTTAGGTGCATTAAAAGAGTGACAAGGTATAATCGCTTTAGAGATGATTTAATAAAAAAGGTAAAAAATATTATGTTTGAAACAGTGATTGGTTTAGAAGTTCATGTCCAGCTCAATACCAAAACAAAGCTCTTTTGCTCTTGTCCTACTAGCTTTGCTCACCGTCAAAATGCCAACACCTGTCCGACTTGCTTGGCTTTGCCTGGAGCCTTGCCCGTGGTCAATCGTCAAGCAGCTATCAAAGCGATGCGATTTGGGTATGCTATCAATGCCCGTGTCAATCACCACTCTACTTTTGATCGCAAAAGCTACTTCTATCCTGATAGTCCCTCGGCGTATCAGATTACGCAAATGCACAAAGCCATTGTGCAAGGGGGTGAACTCTTTATTGATTTGGAAGATGGCTCAACCAAACGCATCGGTATGCACCAAGCCCACTTAGAAGCCGATGCGGGGAAAAACACCCACGACGGTGATATTTCCAAAGTCGATCTCAATCGTGCAGGGACACCGCTACTAGAGATTGTCTCCGCTCCCGATATGTGTAGCTCCGATGAGGCAGTGGCTTATCTCAAAAAGCTTCACTCAATTGTGCGCTACCTTGATATCTCCAATGCCAATATGCAAGAGGGTAGCTTCCGATGCGATGTCAATGTCTCGATTCGTCCCAAAGGACAAGAGGCATTTGGTACACGAGTAGAGATCAAAAACATCAACTCCTTTAAATTTGTAGCCGCCGCTATTGCCTATGAGGTAGAACGTCAAACCGAAGCCTACGAAGATGGGGTTTATGAGAGCGAAGTGGTGCAAGAGACAAGACTCTTTGATGTCAATAAGGGCGTGACCAAATCGATGCGAGGCAAAGAGGAAGCGGCCGATTATCGCTATTTCCCAGACCCCGATTTGCGTGAGCTTATCGTAAGCGATGAGATGATTGAGGAAGCGAAGCAAATGCCCGAACTCCCCGATGCCAAAGTGGAACGCTACGTACAAGAACTAGGAGTCAAACGCTACGATGCTTTGGTGATTTGTTCTACCAAAGAGTTGGCGTATTTCTTTGAAGAGATGCTCACCTCCAACGCATCGCCCAAAAATTGCGTCACATGGCTTACTACCGAACTATTGGGACGACTCAATAAAGCCTCACTCTCTATCGAACAATCCCCCCTAAGCGGTGCCAAACTCGGTGAGCTTGTGAGCAAAATTGAGAACAATGAGATTAACGGCAAGGGTGCTAAGGATATTTTGGATAGATTGATGGAAGAAGATAGCTCTATCGATGCCTTGATAGAATCCATGGGGCTTAGACAAGTCAATGACGATGGGGCTATTTTGGCTATTATCGATGATATTATCGCCCAAAATCAAGACAAAGCCCAAGAGTATCGAGAGGGCAAAGAGAAACTCTTTGGCTTTTTTGTAGGACAAGTAATGAAAATCAGCGGCGGCTCCGCCAACCCAGCCAAAGTCAATGAGCTGCTTAAAAAGAAATTGGGTTAGGGATTCTGTTTGTATTCGTTAGATTATGATATTGTGTGTAAATTTGTAGTGAATTGGTGTACAAAAGCTACTAATTTCTTTTTGTAATCAAATTACAGCTTGTATTAGCTATAATTATATTGTAACCAACGCTAGTCCTCTGTTAAGATGTAAATTTGGGTACGTTTTAGTATTCCATCTCCATCGCTTATCACGGCTAGTAACTTCTATATACTCATTCTTTCAATTATTTTTCTTTTTATTCTATTTGTATCGTGTTTGGTATATTTTTTGATAAGATCAAAGGATTCCATGCTAGATAAACTATCTTTTTTGAGTTTTTGAAACAATTTTGCTATCTGTTTGTGTTTAAAATCTTCAAAGCTTCTATACTCTTGAAGTTGATTAAGCATAAAGTGCAAAAAGAGAGCGACATCCAAAGCTTTATGCGTAGATATTGAAGCTCTAAATGTTTGAAACTTTCCTATACCCGATGCACTTCTAAAGGTACGATTAAAAAGCCTTCCACCGTGTGCCGCTCTGTTGCGTATTTCGCTAAGGCGTTCTAAATAGTGTTTAAAAGTTTGTGCATTGGAGATATTAAAGTGCCTACTTACTTCTGCTTCTATATCACTATTGCCAATCTTTAGACTCCGTATAAATGATATTACACTCCCCAAAGTCGCACTCTCTATAAGGTATTTAAAGGGTGGATAATTGTACTTATCTTCATTGAGTGTCGATAATAGAGGAGTATTACCTAAATATCGCTTTTTGTTAGCCTCGAAAGTATAGTTTTGAAGATAGAAGAGGATATAGTGATTATAATGCTCAGTTTGATTTGTGGGACTTAAATTGCTTTTCTCCCAGTTTTTAAGTGTTGCTTCATCTATGCGATAGTTATTCCATTTATGGTTATTGTTTGGTAGATAAAAGTAGTGATTTGCTGTGAGTTTGTAGCACTCGTTAATCAAAATGCTTTTAATTTTGGCTTCTATTCGTATAGTAATATCAAATATCTCTTTTGCAAAGAGTCTATCAAAAAAGTATATAAATAACAGATCATCCACTCTTTTATCATTGAGACTCTTAATTTCTTTTGCATAACCTTTGAGTTTAAATACTCCTATAGTGTCGCATATTTGTACCACTTGAGGTTCTTCTAAATAGTTACTTTTAGCAAAACCTAATCCATAGAGATACTCAAGATAATCTTGTGTTGTTCCTATATTGCTACTATACGACGACATTTACCCCTCTGTAACTTCTCTACTTGCACCAATCTTTTTATCCACATACCCCACCAACCCCCTAATCACAAGCTTTTGGATAGCCGATATAAGCGTTTGCATTTTATAAATCTCTCCCCGTTTGTATTTTGTATTTTTGGGAAACTTTTTTGTACCAATCTTTTTGGAGACCTGCACTTACCGAACTCGTATCAAGAACTTTTTTGATGGCGTTTACAAACTCTTCTCTTGTTTCAAAACTCTTGTATTTTGGATTTTTTGCATACCATGTTGCTGGTCTGATATTTACAGGGATTCCTTGTTTCCACTGTATTTTTAATGGCGAACGCTCAGAGTTGCAACATATTTCCCAAACATTCTTGAGCCATATCTGCTTAATTGCAATACCTCCATGCAAATCAATATATTCAAAAATAAGATAATGTGCATCGAGCCTATAAGGATTTTCCAATAATGAACGGGCATAGGCTTGAAAATTTGCAACATCAAAGTTGGGTGATTTTTTGAAACATTTCACCTCAAGAAGCTCAACATCATCTCTGCTTAGGTGGAGTAAAAAGTCGGGAAATTCTTGCGTGTTTGATTTGAGCCTGTATGGAATATTGTGAACATCAAAGAAACTTTTGAGCCAATCTTGCATCACATTCCCAATGATACTGCTATCTTTTACGATAGTTTTTATATTGAGCATTTCAAATGTCACTTCACCTGTTGCACTGATAATGCCAGTTTGCATCAATTTTTCATATACTTTTTGGGCTGTCATTTTATCTATCCTTGTATTTTCTTAGTAGGCGTTCACTCACAGCTTTGATGACGGGCGGCATTACGGTATTGCCAATCAAATCAAATGCCTCCCAATACTCAACCATTTTTAATTCGTAGTTCTCTGGAAATCCAGAAAATGATAGCCCCTCTTCTATCGAGATAGAACGCACCCCATATTTTGTCGAAACGGCTATTCTCCCCGCTTCAGTAGCTACCAAAGTCGGGCAAAGTCCCAGTGGATTGATGATATGGGTAAAAGGAAACGAAAGTTTTCCTGCGACAATATTGTATCCTTTGGGACTATCCATTTTGTAAACTCTTTTAGATACACCATTGATAATGATTTTTTCTTTGGGATGCTCAAATTTCAAATAACCTTTTTGGGTCAAATCATCCAAATCCTCTTTGAGCCCAGGATAATCACAAAATGTTTTGATTTCATCCAAAGTCAAAGGCATACCATCCATCCAATCAATCCCTTTAAGCTCAGCCCATTTTTTGTATCGCCTTTTTTTGAGTATATCATTTAACAATTGGGCTTGTTTTGCATTCACTTTTCCTTTGAGTTCTATATCCCAACTGTGGATATTATTGGTGCCGCCACGCTTATCTTTAATGGATTTGCCATAAAGCTCTTGTTGTGTGAACTTTTGAGTCAATAGTTTACTCAATTCATTTGGTTCAAAAGGGACATCTTCATCAATAAAATTTCCAGTGTTTTGATAATTCTCCACTAAATGCTCAAGATTGGGTTTATACTCCAAATGACCGACGATATAAACCCTTACTCTTTTTTGGGGTACTCCATGCTTTGATGAGTCTATGAGTTTCCACGATACCTTATAATCGGCATTTTGAAGCTCTTGAAGCATAACTTTAAGGGTTTCCCCTTTATTGTGAGTCACCAATCCCTCTACATTTTCAAGTAAAAATCCAAGAGGTTTTTTTGTTTTTAGAATATCAAGAACATTAAAAAATAGATTGCCTCGTTCATCATGAAAGCCCTTTCGACTCCCAGCCGAGCTAAAGGGTTGACAAGGAAATCCCCCAAGCAGATAGTCAAAATCTGGCATATTGCCATAATCTACTTTGGTTATATCACCCGAAATTTCATGCTTGTCTTTAAAGTTTTCTTTATAGGCTTTAATGGCATAGGGTTTGATTTCACTTGAAAACACACACTCAGAGGCAATTCCAAGTTCATTACAAGCTTGTTGAAATCCTATTCTTGTCCCTCCGATTCCAGCAAATAGATCAATAAACCGTACTCTTGTTATTGTCAAATTTTCTCCTTTTGCCCTTTGTACGCAATGAATACCAAAAACCAATTAGCATCTATTGTATCTTTAAAAGGAATTTCTAAAAATTGCTTTTACAAAGCCTCATCATAGCACTCATTGCAAGAAGTAAATGAAATTTTTAGAGATACCCTTAGTTTTAGTGAAATAGATTATAGCCAAAGAGTCGTTAAAGTCTTATCAACGGATAGGACGCACTTTTATCGGAAATGGGACTTTAGTCCTACAAAAAGCCAAGATTTGGTTCTCATTACTATCCAAGCCAATAACAAAAATGCCATTCCAACTGCATATTTTACAAATAGAGTGCAGGTGTGCAACGGTTAAGGGATTGTTGATATTGCTGGCTGTTTTTTGCCAAAAGCATAGGATTTACAATTTTTGGATATAATCTTACAATTTTGATTTCAAGGGAGTTTTATGAGAGTTTTTGTTGCTCTTTTGATGCTATTTTTGCTTATGGGTTGCGGTGAAGAGGAGGATCAAACCCCGCCTACGCCCATCGCACCAAAGATCAAACAAGAGACCAACGAGTCCAATCAAAGCCGTGTAAAATCTGCACCAATAGCTCAAAAACCCATCAAAACACCCGCTTTGGATCGCTACGACAAAGAGATATTTTCGATTTTCGATTTTTCACAAGATAGCTCCAAAGCCAAAAAATTTGTACTCTACAAAGAGGGAGTCGATTTCAAAAATATTCCCCAAAAGATTGTGATTATGAACTTTTTTGCACAAAATTGCACCCCTTGTATCGGGCAGTTTCCCTATCTTTCGGATTTGCAAAACAAATACCAAAAAGAGCTTTTTTTGATGGGAATTATTTTGGATTCGCGGATGAACAAAGAGCAATTGAGCCAATTTGCCAACGACAAACATGCGGTTTTCTTTTTGAGTGATAGTGAGCAAAATACACGCCTTGTCGATACCGTAGCCAAACAATTGGGCATCAAAAATCTGATACTTCCCCTAACGGTCATCTACAAAGAGGGTAACTACTACATGCACTACGAGGGGGCCGCCCCTATAGAGATGATCGAGAGCGATATTGCCCAAGCATTGGGACAATCAAAATAATTTTGTAAATACAGAGGTAAAAAATGTTTAGTTTTCTTAAAAAAGCATTGGGCAAGACCAATGAAGCGATAAAAGAGGTACTCCCCCAAAAAAAAAGAGTCCTTACCAAAGATGAGTTTGAAGAGATTTTGTTAGAGTCCGATGTGCATTACGATTTGGTTGAGAGATTGCTTATGGGTTTGCCCGATGAGATTAATAGAATTCAAGCTTTCAACTCGCTTATTTCCGTCTTTCAATACAAAGCCAATTGGAAAGAGAGCGACGATAAGCCCTTTGTAGAGATGATTATAGGAGTCAATGGGGCAGGCAAGACAACGACTATCTCCAAATTGGCTCGTCGCTACCAAAAAGAGGGCAAAAGTGTCATTTTGGGGGCGGGAGATACCTTTAGGGCTGCAGCTATCGAACAACTTAAACGTTGGGCGGATAAACTTGAGATTCCCATTGTCTATACCCAACAAGGACACGACCCCTCTGCCGTGGTTTACGATACGATTTTGTCTGCCAAATCAAGAGGAAGCGACCATGTCATCATCGATACCGCAGGAAGATTGCACACGCAAACCAATTTGGGCGAAGAGCTTAAAAAAATGGTACGAGTAGCGACCAAAGCCTTGCCTACCGCTCCCAATCGCAAAATGCTTATACTCGATGGTACGCAAGGAAGCTCAACCATTAATCAAGTCAAAGTCTTTGATGAGATGATAGGCATTGATGGTATTATTATTACTAAGCTTGATGGTACAGCCAAAGGTGGGGCGGTATTGACTATCGCCGATGAACTCAAAATGCCGATTTTTTATATTGGAGTAGGCGAACAGCCCGATGATTTGATACGCTTCAAAGCCAATGAGTATGTCAATACCATACTGGATGAGATTTTTATCTAAGGGGAGGCTATTTGTAAGTGTTTTTAACTGACCTTACGCACTTAAAAATTGCGTCATTGCGAACAAAGTGAAGCAATCTCGAACGTTGTGGATTACCTTACTCCACGACAAAGCAAAAAATATCGTATCCGTTTGCCCTGAACTCTGAGCTTGTCGAAGAGTCGAAGGGTCTTGGATTTGATGTACTTCGACAAGCTCAGTACGAACGATAAACTAAATATGTCGTAGAGTGAGATGGATTGCTTCGTGCCTCGCAATGTCTAGTCTAAAGATGACATATTAAGCAAAGTGTGCAACATGAGTTTTTTAATTTTATTGAATTGTATTGTTTTAATTGTATTTTTTTGGGGGGAGTTTAAAACCGCCAAACATAGATAAATCTCAGAAACAAGGAGTGGGACATTTAAATAGAAACTATGCTTGGCGATTCACTGAAAAGCTACTCAACTCTTTTCAAGGTGCAATTATAGAGGATTTAAATTAATCAATAGTTAATAAAAATTGAAAGTCGTAAATATTACGAAAAAGTGAGTCGAATTTATATTAAATAGTATAAATATTTCTCCTACTTAAGTTTATAAATGATACAATTTATATAAAAAATATTTAGGTCACTTGAATAGTAGGAGTATAATTATGAATGTGAGAATGATTTTGACAACGCTTTTTGTCTCTCTCTTTTTTCTATCGTGTGGTGGCTCAAGCAGCTCATCCAATCCAACAACCGATACAAAGCCGCAAGATGATGCTTTTGTCAAAATTGTTGCGTATGTCCAAAGTGAGGGCAATGCGACGTTGCCTACCACGAGTGATTACAATGTCGTCGGAGCTACGAAAGTCAATGCTCAAAATATAGATTACATCAACTCTATATTTGCAAAATACATCACAACCCAGTATGTTCAAAAGAGCAGCAACATTGTCGAACTTGTCGATTCGATTGTTTTAAATCAAGCGGTTTTGATTGACTCAGAAGATAGCGTCATGCAAACCAAAAGCATAACGCTTCGACTTGTCAATACCAAAGAGAGCAATCTAAGTGCATTGGCGTGGCTTGATGGAAATGCTACGATTTTGGGCAATGCTCCAACGCAAAACTATGAGGCGATGGATAAGCTAGGCAAAGAGTTTGTGGTTGTGCGTGTGAAGTTCAAAGATGATTCGGTGGCATTGGCGTATAAAGAGATTGAGACTACCGCCTATCAAAACGCCTTAACACAAATCAAAGGCGTACCCCCAAGCCGTGTCAAGCAAGATGAAAACTACACCTATGCCCCCTCCATTTACAATCCCGACAAAGATACGCTCACCTTTAAAGCTACCCATTTGCCCAGTTGGCTAAAGCTTGATAGTGCTACAGGCAAGATTTGGGGCACACCTACCAACGCCGATGTGGGTATCGCCAAAGATATTAACATCAGTGTCAATGATGGTCACGATGTTGTTTATATCAAACCTTTTGATATTGAGGTTATCAATGTCAATGATGCTCCTACCCTTGAAGGAACGCCTCCACCACAAGCCTATGAGGATGGCAACTACAGCTTTTTGCCCGTCGCCAAAGATATAGATACCAACACGACATTGCTCTTCTCTTCTGTCAATTTCCCCGCATGGCTTAGCATCAATACCCAAACGGGACGAATAAGCGGCATACCTAGCCAAAGCGATGTGGGTATCAAAAATCAATTGCGTATTGTTGTAAGCGATGGGGAGTATAGCGATACGATTGAGTTTAGATTGGAGATTATACCCGTCAATGATGCACCCCAAATTCAAAGTATAGGTAGTAGTGTCAATGTTTATGAAGATAGCAACTTCTCACTTGATATCAATGCCACCGATGAAGAGGGTGATAGCTTTACCTTCAGGGCTACCGATTTGCCTCAATGGGCAAGGCTTGATAGCGCAACGGGCAAGATAAGCGGAGTCCCAACCAATGACGATGTAGGACTAAGCAACCCCATTAGAGTATTTGTGCGTGATGTTCATGGAGGCGAGTCCAATACAAGCTTCCAAATCAATGTCATTAATACCAACGATGCTCCCGTATTCAAAATCACCAAGCTACCCGATGCCTACGAGGATAGCCTCTATCTCTACAAAATAGAGGTTGAAGATGTGGATGCCAATGATTTGCTGGAGTATCGCATCACTCATCTTCCAAGTTGGCTCTACATTAAACCCGCAAACGGTGAAGTAGCAGGAATACCTACCAATGACGATGTGGGAGTCTCCAAAGATATTAACGTGACAGTTTATGATGGTACGGTATCGGTATCAAGGGTTTTTGATATAACAGTTATCAATGTCAATGATACCCCGACGATTTGGGGTAAACCTCTCCAGCGTTCCATTCCCGCTACGATTGATTTCAAATTTACGCCCAATGCCGATGATGAAGATGCCAATACAACGCTTCGCTTTAGTATCGCCAACAATCCCCAATGGATGCATATCAATAGCACCACGGGCGTAGTGAGTGGCTATCCAGAGGCTTTGGATGGGGGTGAATACACGGGGATAGTTGTAAGCGTAAGCGATGGAATTGCAAGTGCCAATTTGGAAGAGTTTAATCTCACCGTTACACCCATTGCCAAGCCTCTCAAAACAGGACAAGAGTTGAGTTATGTCACCTACGATGATGGTTATTACGACAAAGGCGAAGTAAGAAGCTTCACAAGGGCCGATGATATTGTCACCTCTACCTCCATGGGGCTTATGTGGCAAGATAATGCCGATGTCATTGCAGTCAAAAAACCGTGGCTTACCGATCTTAATTATCAGGGCTATCGACACGAAGATACCTCAGGCGATACCGCAGCGACCTATTGTTCCAATTTGAGATTGGGTGGATACAGCGATTGGCGAGTCCCTAGCGTAGAGGAGCTTATGAGCATTAGCGACAAATCCAAGGTCAATAACGGTGCTGATAAGTTTGAAAACTCTATCGATGCGCAGTTTCTCTACACCAATGGGGATATTTATTGGTCATCGACTTCACTCAAATCGGAGAGTTCAAAGGCGTGGACGGTTAAGTTTGATTACGGTAGCAACCGTTGGAGCAACAAATCCGATACGTATTTTGTGCGATGCGTTCGCAATAAGGAGTAGTTATGAAACGCAGTGTAATAGTTATGATTTTTTTAAGCTCTCTTTATGGAGAGTATTACAAACAAGAAAGCAAGGTGATTGAAGTTTCTACCGCCTTTGTGTGGCAAGATGAGGCGTATTCTCAAAGCGAACTCGATGCCTACAGCAGTGGGGATAGCGTCGATAAGGTACAAAACTTTGAGGGAGCTATTGGGTATTGTGAGGCTTTGGTGCTTGATGGATACAGCGATTGGCGATTGCCAAACTTTACAGAGCTTTATCTATTAGCAGATCGTAACGTAAGCCAACCCTCTATCGATGCAACGTTTGACAATACGCCAATTGGGAAGTATTGGAGTTCAACCACCTCAGCCGACCAATCAACGCAAGGATGGGTTGTCGATTTTTTGCACGGCAACTCGGAGTTGCTTGAGAAGGAGAGCAGCGCTTATGTGCGTTGCATACGAAATTAAAGGAGAAAAAAGATGAGATTTGTTGTTGTTTTATTGTTTTTGTTCAATAGTTTATGGGCAGATAAATTACGCAATGAGATACGAGGGGAGTACAATGCTCCCGTAAGCAATATCCAAACCAAAGAGATTAACAGCAACGGGATTAATATCACCTTGCGTTATCCTGCCAGTGTCTATGCAGGTGAAACATTCACGGTTTATGCTTCCATGACCAACAGTATTGATTACGCCAATATGGGAGGCTTAACCCTATCGTTCCCCCAATACAGCTCCATGGATGCCAATATACTCTCACGACGATTTGATAAGCTCAACGGCTACCTTCCGCCCTCCAAGCTCTACAGTCGTGTCTATAATCGAAACATTCCTATTGATTACTATGTGATAGAGGGATGGGAGAATGAGTGGAGCTACGGTGCTACCAAACACATGAGACTTCAATTTAAAGCCCCCTACAGTATTCCTCAAATTGAGGTCAATGTGCGTGGGGTTTTGATTTTTGGCAGAGGGCGAAACAAACAAGAGGTTGCCGTCCCTATTCATAGCTATCTCAACGACCAACAAGGCTACCCCGTAACCCAAATTGCTATTAAGGTGTTGCGTTAGAAGATGAGGATAACACCTCATCAAAATTTATCTTAGGAACTCAATCTCCTCAATGCTCAATCCCCCTAATCTATACAATAATATCAACCTCTAAACCTTTTTCAAGGGATTTTTTGGCAATCTCAATTGCTTTTTTCTTCTCCCCTGCACTCTTTTAACCATTACTATTTCACACTCTCTCCTACTTCACAACGCTCTATTGGTATCTTGAGGTTTTAAGCACCAACAGGGCATTACAAAGCTGGAGTTGCAGTACAAGTAAAATGATAAAAATTTACCAATATATCATAAAAGTATTTATGTTTAGTACATATTTTTATTAGTTACCAAATTGTAATCGAATTGTAACTATTAGGATATGAAACGAATCTTCCCGTCAAATTACCCATCAAAAGCCCTTTCTATGGGGAATGC
>DYMA01000236.1 GCA_020721815.1 Sulfurovum sp.
AAAAAGCAAAAGCTGAAATAAAATAGTCGATATACCGACCAATTTTATGATATAATCACTCAATATAAACTACAAAAAGAGATAAAATGGAGAGAGAAGAGATATTGCAGGTGCTTGATGAGTGGAATTGTTGGTCGAAGCCTTTTGGAAGTAGTTTTTCTCGCAAAGGGTATGAAGATGAGGTGGTGCATAAAGCAAGTGCGGGTGAGGTTCTTTTTGTCAAAGGGGTGCGTAGGAGTGGCAAATCTACCCTACTGCTCAACCATATCAAAACGCTCTTAGCCAATGGTGTCTCAAAAGAAGAGATACTTTTTGTCAATCTCGAAGACCCTCGTTTCGCTTCAAATCTCTCTTTGGGTTTGCTTGAAGATATCAAAAAAACCTACCACTACTACATCAATCCAGACAAAAAGCCCTATATTTTCCTCGATGAGATTCAAAATATCGACAACTTCGAGAAGTGGCTACTCAAAGAGTATGAACTCCAAACCTCCTATCTTTTTGCTACGGGTTCAAACTCAAAACTCCTTAGCCATGAGATAGGTTCGGCTTTGAGTGGGCGTTATTTGGATATCTTAGTCTATCCTTTGAGTTTCAAAGAGTTTTTGGCTTTTAAAAATCTCTCCATAGAGACACCCTATGAGCTAATTTCTCAATACCCTACAATAGAAAAGCTCTTTGGGGAGTATATCGAATATGGGGGATTTCCAAAAGTTGTGCTTACCGATGACAAAGATCTCAAAAGTGCCGAACTTAAAAACTACTTTGATTCTATATTATTGAGAGACATTGTAGCAAGATACAAGCTTGACAATTTTCAAGCACTCGAACAACTCGCTATCTATCTCCTCTCATCGGTCTCCAATCAAATCTCTATCACCAAAATCAAAAATCATTTGGGCGTTTCGTTTGATTTGGCAAGTAGGTATTTTGAGTATTTGCAAAACACTTTTGTGATTGATGCACTGCCACTTTTTGATTGGTCGTACAAAAAACAGATAAGCAACCCCAAAAAAATCTATAGCATCGATACAGGACTCTCCAAAAGAGTCTCGTTTGAAGTGGGGAAAAAACTCGGCGATATGGTAGAAAACATCGTATTTTTGGAACTCAAAAGAGAGTACGGTGCACTTTATTATTTCAAAACGGCACAAAATTATGAGATTGATTTTTTGGTCAAAACAAGGGAGCAAATAACCCATCTCATACAAGTAAGCTACACGCTTAAAGATGAAAAAACATACACCAGAGAGCTAAGAGCCTTGGTCAAAGCCAAAGAGGAGTTGCAAACTACCAATGAAATAAGCCTGATGATTATCACAATGGATAAATCCAAAGAGGTCGTATTTGAGGATACAAATATACAAGTGGTCAATATCTTCGAGTGGTTGCTTTTGAGAAATCAAAAGTATAAACAAAGATGATGGTATAATTGCGAATTAAAAAAAAGGGAAAAAGATGGAGAAAGAGATGAAAAAAGCGGTGATTACGATTTTGGGAACTTCGGGGATGAATAAAGAAAAGACAGAAAAAACAACCGCCTATTATGGTGCTTCGTCTTTGGAAAAAAAGAGTGGTGATTATCACAATGCAACAGATTTTTTATTAAAGAATTATGATGATACCTTTTATTTTATTGGCACAAAAGTAGCTATTGAGTTTCAACAAAAAATTTTGGATTATAAGAATAAAAAAGTTGTGTGTAAAGAGATTACCGATGATAATTTGGATGCCATTTTTGAGATGGTTTATACGCTCATTTCCGAGGCAAACGGTGAAAAAGTAATTCTTGATATTACGCATGGATTCCGACATCAGCCTATCTCTGCAATCTTTTCAGCGACACTTCACCGTTTCTTGAATAACAGTCAGTTAGAAATTATCTTTGCTAAACAAATTGTTGAACATCAAAAATATGAGTACATTACATTAAATGGCTATATTGACATTACTCAGCTCTCCTTACTGTTGACAGGATTTATTCGTACATTGAATTTTGTAAATACAATTACAATTGAGGGTTTAAATACTATGGCATTTGAAAATTTTTCGAGTGCATTACTCTCAAACGATTTTAAGAAATTGGTGGCTTCGTATAAGAATTTATCCTCAACATTGCAAACAGCTAAAAAAGATAAAAAATTTGTAACCACTCACCCCATCACCTAAGCCAAAATTAAAGTAAAAAACCT
>DYMA01000237.1 GCA_020721815.1 Sulfurovum sp.
AAGCAAAAGGGGAGTATAACGAGGCACTAGGATACCATCAAAAATCTTTAGCTATAAGAGAAAAGGTACTAGGCTTAGAACACCCTTATACTGCTTCGAGCTACAATAATATCGGAGAGGTTTATCGCTCCAAAGGGGAGTATAGCGAGGCACTACGATACCATCAAAAAGCTTTAGCTATAAGAGAAAAGGCACTAGGCTTAGAGCATCCCTCTACCGCTACAAGCTACAATAATATCGCTATTTTGCACTACACGATACAAAACTACCCAGAGTCGGCTAGGTATATGCAAAAAGCGGTGGATATTTTGGAGAAGGTTTTACCTGCTAATCATCCCAATTTAATAAATGCCAAAAAAGCTTTGGCGACGATTAAGGCGGAGTTGTAGGGGCAATCCCTTGTGGTTGCCCTTGGTTTGGTTATCCGTTTGTGATTGAGGGTAACCACAAGGGTTACCCCTACGGTATGGGCGCGTGAGATGGTCACACCTACTTTTTCTTGTTCTCAAATTGCATCGGGGGAACATCTGCATTTCACAATACAATTGCACAACGAGGGAAAGCCGAGGCTACGCAAGGCAAACAAGCTCTTTTTAGGGGAATAGACTATACTATATGATACAATTTCTAAATATTAATCAAAGGGTAAAAAATGTTGGCTTTAAAAGAGTATCTACCGCAATACACCTATGAGGATTACAAAGAGTGGGAGGGGCAATGGGAGCTCATTTGGGGTATCGCCTACTCTATGTCTCCCTCTCCCAATATCGCCCATCAAGAACTCAATGCTAATATCATCCATGAACTCAAAAACAAAATCGCCCATTGCAAACATTGTAAAGTTGTACCTGAAATTGATTGGAAAATCGATGAAGAGACGGTGGTGAGACCCGATACATCGGTGATTTGCAATATCGGCTCAAGCAAACAATTTTTGTCTCAAAAGCCCAATATCATTTTTGAGATACTATCCCCCTCAACCAAACGAAAAGATAGGGATTTGAAATATCATCTCTATCAAGACAATAGGGTCGATTACTACATCATCGTAGAGCCTGCTGGAATGTTTGCAGAGGTCTATAGGCTCTACAAAGATAAATATAGGCTTGAGGGTGAATTTAAAACACAAAGCTACACCTTTTATCTCGAAGATTGCGAGGTAGAGTTTAGCTTCAAAGATATTTTTGATTTATAAGTAAATAAAATTTATGCTACAATCAAATCAAAAAGGAAATAGAGTATGCCCAATAGATTAGCCCAAGAGACATCTCCTTATTTACTACAACACAAAGATAATCCCGTCGATTGGTACGCATGGTGCGATGAGGCGTTTAGACGAGCCAAAGAGGAGAATAAGCCTATCTTTCTCTCTATCGGATACAGTGCGTGTCACTGGTGCCATGTCATGGAACGTGAGAGCTTTGAAGATGATGCAGTGGCGGCGATTTTGAATGCGCATTTTATTGCTATCAAAGTCGATAGAGAGGAGCGTCCCGATATTGATAGATACTACCAAGAGGTCTATACGCTCATGAATGGCAAAGCGGGAGGGTGGCCAACAAGTATCTTTTTGACAAGTGAGCTTAAACCCTTCTACAGTGCTACCTACTTGCCTCCCGAGGATCGATACGGTTTGATGGGTTTTGGTAAACTTTTGGGTCTCATTGTCGATAAATACTCCCAAGAGTTTGATTTGCTCGATAGCAAAGCCCAAGAGGTGCTAAAATTTCTAAACAACCAAGCCCAGAGTATCCAAGCTACCAAACTCGATAAAAGTCTCATTGACAAAGCCATTGCCCACGCCAAAGAGATTCACGACGACCTAAACGGCGGATTTGGCAAAGCCCCCAAATTTCCGCAAGTCTCTATTATCAACCTCGTACTTGACCTCTATCTCATCTCCCACGATAAACAACTCCTCGATATTGCCAACTTTACCCTTACCAAAATGACCCAAGGGGGGCTTTACGACCTTGTTGATGGGGGCTTTTGTCGCTACTCTACCGATGAGCAGTGGCTTGTGCCTCATTTTGAAAAGATGCTCTACGATAATGCACTCATTTGCGACCTATTGCTCAAAGCCTATTGCATAGATGGCAATGAACGCTTCAAAGCCATTGCTTTTAGAAGTCTTGATTTTATGATAGAGAAGATGAGTCAATCGCACCTTTTTTAC
>DYMA01000045.1 GCA_020721815.1 Sulfurovum sp.
CAAAATCGGTAAAGGGGTCGATGTATTTGTCTTTGATGGTCATGCACATGAGGAGTCCTTTTTTTGTTTGCTTTTTGGGGGTATTATAGCGAAAAATTAGAGATGGTTTGGTCCCATTATTTCACCGCTTTCGTAGTACCATATTTCATCTTCTTTGAGAAATCGTGATTTTTCGATCATTTCGCCACCGCTTAATGTTGCTCTAAAGGAAACAAAAGCCTCTTTATTGCCCTCAACAAACTCTACAATCTTAAGAGCCAAAAATTGGGTATGTTGGCAGAAATAGGCAATATCATCAAGCCATCTTTGGGTGTCGTTGGTAAAGTCTGGATTGTTGGCGTGAGTCGTTGCTACGATATAGTGGGCGTTGTTTGTTGCGTAGGCACTGTAGCGTGATTTCATCAGTTCGAGTGCATTTTTGGCTTTTGCACCTTTGTGAAACTTTTGACAGCATTTTTTATATTTTGCCCCACTGCCACAAGGGCAGGGTGCGTTTGTAGATAATTTTTTCATAGATGTTTGGCAGGGGGTTAATCCTGTGCTATTATCCTTTGATCTCTACGGCGTAGGCTTTGTCTGAAAGCGGTACGTTGGGTCGTTTAATGTGTCTGGGTCGTCGAATCGTATCACCCGCTGCGAGGGGACGAGTGAGTTCGTCTCTCCATGCTTTATAGACTTTCATGTTGTTTTCATAGTTTACATAGATGTCGCCAATTTTATCTTTTTTACTGGCTTTTTCGATGCTTACTTTTTGGTGCCATGCGTGGTTACCCGCTACAGGGTCTGGATGGGTAGGGGCTACGGCATTTTGCCATGAACCGCTCAATCCATCCCACCAAATATTATCAAGGTCTTTGTTGTACTCTTTGAATTGCCATGTGTCTCTTCGTGACATGATATCTTTGTCAATTCCCTCTTTGGGTTTCATGGTTCCAATTTTGCCATCCATACTCATCTCATAAATTGGAGCCCCCACACCCATTACACCCAAAGCGTGTTTAAATCCAGGAATATCGACAGAGTTTACAAGTCTCCATCGTCCCGCATGGTGCGAGTTTGCCAATACGCCAGGCATTTGCGCTTCAGTGGGTACTGCCATAGCGATAAAGTAACCGCTCTCCAATCCACTAACGGTATCGGAAATAGTCACTTTAATGGCATCGCCGTGTTTGATGTTGAGGCGTTGGGCATCTTGGGTGTTGATCCATACAGGGTTGTGGTTTTGAGAAATCTCCATCAAATGTTTGGAGTTTACCGAACGGGTATGAATCATATAAGGCAATCTAAAGATGGTATTGAGAGCAAATTCATTCTCTTTTTCCATAAAGTCATGGTGTACATGCGAAACAACATGAATCATCTCTTTGCGTTGCTCTTTGGTCGTTGGGTAGATGGGTATCGCATACTCTGGCCATTTCCACTGTGCAAACCACTCAGCATAGAACTCCAATTTTTTGCTTAGTGTATGGAAGCCCTCTTTGAGTTCTCCATTGACTTCTACGCCAATTCCCTCTTTTTTGCCGTGTCCATCGTCTGCCATAATGACACCAAACTCATCTTTGCTAAGTTGGCTAATATCGTACTCATGCCCGTGTGCAAAGAATGTATTGCCCTCTCGTTTCATAGGACGCTCTTGAGGTTTGTAGATATTGTCCTCTTCTAGCCATGTACCCATATCTCTCATCAACTCATAGTTAGGATATTTTGAGTTTGGAAACTTTGATTTGGCGGCGGCTTTGAGATTGGGTAAGTTGTCAAAGGCAGCTTGATACCATTCAGGAATGGTGACGGCACGGCTAGGGTCTTCTTTGGAGGCCCAGTAGTCTCGAATGCCCAATCGTCCATCGGGATCTACATAGTCCACCATAAGGTTTGCCCAAAACTCTACCTCTTCCCATACTTCACCCAATCCTGCTGCAATGTGGGCTTCAAGTGTGGCTCTTTCGGGGCGTTTGGCTTTCCATCCCATCTTTTCAAGTGCTACTCTAAGAGCGGGTTGTCTAAAGGATAACCATCGTGCAGGTTTGGTCGCTTCGGAGTGTTGGTCGTGTCGTTCACCTGCTAACCCTGTAGGCAGTATGTAATCGCAATACCAATTGGTCTCTGACCATGTAGGGGAGAGGTTGAAACTCATCTCAATCTTATCTTCTCGCTTGAGAGCCTCAATCCATCTAAATCCATCGGGATTAATCCATACAGGATTGTACATTCTAGGGATATAAACCGCAAGTTTTTTGGGGACGTTGAGTCCTTTTTTGTTCCAATTCTCTTGCCACTCTTCATCCATCAAGAGGTGCGGCAAGATGTGGCTCATCTCGTAGCTAGAGAGTGGGTATTCGGGTGGCCATGCCAACTCATTCCAAACATCGACTTTGTTGGGTGCTTTTTGAGCGACGGTTGCAGCTTCACCTTTGCCATTAACGGAGATAACGTGCCAGTGGTGCATACTTACTCCACCTTTGTCACCTGCCAATGCACCGCGCAAAACCAATGGCAAGAATGCGCTTCGAGCGTTCATCCAACCCCCTCTATGACCAATGGGACCCGCTCTCCAAATATAGGTAGCGATTCTTTCACCCGCATCAATGAGGTATTCAAAAAGTTTTTCGAGTTTATAGGGTTCAACACGGCACTCTTTTGCTGCAAACTCCAATGTATAGGGAGCGTAGAGACCTTTGATCATCGCAATAAAATCCTCATAGCTTTCGCCTTTTGGAAGCGATTGAATGTATCCTCTATCAAGCATAAATTGAAGATATTTTTTATCTTTCATCAATCTATCCCAGTTTACCCAGTTTTTGACAAAATCATGCTTGACAAGATCTTTGCCATCAATGCCTTTTTCATTAAGGATACGATTGGTCAAGTGAAGATAGAGTGCTGCTTCGGTCCCTGGCCATACAGGTACCCAAAGGTCGGCAATACCCGCAGAGTTTGAAAGACGGGGATCCATAACGACAAGCTTAGCACCTTTTTTACGTGCATCGGCGATCATTCCTGCGGATTGCTGGAAGTAGTGACCTGCGTCTGCTGCGTGTGAAGATTGCAAGAAAATCAATTTGGCATTGGCCCAATCGGGTGAGTTTCTATCGTCGTTTGCCCACTGAATAGTACCTTGTCTAGCACCTGCTGAACAGATATTGGTGTGTGAGTCGTATCCATCACACCCCATAGAGTGGGGAATACGCCCTCCAAAACCGTTTTCGTTGGGTCGTCCTACGTGATACATGATGAGTTTTTTGGACATCTCATCACCGCTTTTGAGCGTATTGTAAAATTTGTTTCCAATCTCTTTCATCGCATCATCCCATGTGATACGCACCCATTTTCCCTCACCTCGCTTAGAACCACTGGCTCTTTTGAGTGGGAAAGGGATACGATCGGGGTCATACATTTGCGATTGCGTTGCATACCCTTTGGCACAGTTACGCCCACGACTACCTGCGTGAAGTGGGTTACCCATGTATTTGCGTACTTTCAAATCTTTTGGATTGTTGCTTTTTCGATACTCACCTATATCAACCCAAGCGGTAAGACCGCACGAAGCTTCACAGTTTGAACACGCTGTAGGTACAAGCATGTATTCCGTTGCTTTAATCCCCTCTTTGTTCTCAACAGAAGAGCCACCGTTTCGTGCCGTGCCTCCTCGTTTCCAATCATGCCCATCAAGCTCCACAAAGCTATCCCATTGTTCAAGTGAGGGATAAAAAGAGAGCGTTTGGGGTGTGGGTGTAAATTGTGACTCCGCCATTGCAGGAGTATTGACAATTGTTTCAAATACCCCTTTGGCAAGTGTTGCACCTGCTACACCAAATGCGGTGGCTTTTAAAAAAGTTCTTCTACTTTGGATAAATACACTGTTTTCTTTTGACATCATAACCTCCCTAGCTTAATGGTAACAATTGTGGAATTTTGAGCCATACATCTTTGGCAAGATAGAGACCCACAAGGGCAATAATCGCAGCAAATCTAAGCGTTGTTTTATTGTCCTCTTTGATTGATGAAACCGCCAAGAAAAAGGGTGCAAGGAAGCCAAAAATCATAGCCATCCAAAACTCTCCACTGTAAGCCCCACCTGAATGAATATACTTAAGCGTCTCTTCGGCTTCGGCAGATTTGTAAGAGAAAAAGTATTCACCCATGTACATCATAAATCCAAGAGCCGTCGAGACAGCCAACACCAAAGCCAAATCTTTTCTAGCTTCTACTTTCCAATCATCGGCGATAAAGATAAGCGTAGCCGAACCTGCCAAAAACGCTGCTAGTAGCATCTGCATCATCTCTGTAGGTGCTTGCCATAGCTCTCTAGCGCTTGATTGAGCCATAATGACCGCTGTATAGAGCGTAACGGGAATCGCCAAAAAGACTACATAGGGAAAAATTTTCTCATAGAGTTCGTTGTTGCTTCTTGCCCAATTGGCAACTTTGCAGTGTCTTTGGAAATCTTGATGCTCATTCATGCCACCAATCAAAGCCAAAAGAGTAATCAATCCCGTAAAGAGCGATGCCATCCATGCTCCAACCGTAATAGCAGAACTCCAATGGGGGTGCAAGAAGATATTAATCATTCGCAAAGGTTGGTGCAAATCCACCAAGGTAAAGAGGAGGAATACATTGAGTGCTACAAATGAGATAAGCGGCATAAGCCATCTAAGATTGGGCATTGTCTCTTTGTTGTGTCGATAGAGTAAAAAAGCACCGATTAAAATAACACCCGTACCGATACTCTTCGCCCACATATTGAGTGTAATCATCCATCCCCAAATAATGCCAGGGATTGCGGCATCAAGCGTAACAACTGCTTTTGTTGCTTCTATTGTATGCTCAACCATTAGTGACCTCCTTGTGTTTCATGCTCTTTTGTTTTGGCACCAATCTTCTCATCGGCTAGAGATTTGTTGCTGTAGTGACCGTGTCCGCCACCGATAAATCGATCCAAAATGGAGTGGTTAGGATCGCCTACATGATCCAAATGGGTAACGTTGTTGAAGAGATTGTAGCCCTCAATACGCTCATGTGCCAATGGATTAAGTGTTTGATTGCCCCCGCCTACATAGTAGTGTTTTGGGTCGGTATGTTTTTCGGGTTTTCGTACTTGAACACCGCCGTTGTTTTGATGCTCCATAATGTAGCGTGAGATATGGCTTGTAGCATCATCGACATCGCCAAAGATATTGGCTTCAACAGGACAAGCTACCACACATGCAGGCATCATACCGCTCTCTATTCGGTGTGCACAGTAGGTACATTTGTCAGCAGTATTGGTTTCGGGATCCATATAGATAGCACCGTAAGGACACGCCATCATACACCCCGCACATCCGATACATCTATTGCTATCAATATTGACAATACCATTTTCAAGATAATGCAGTGCCGATACGGGACAGATTCTTACGCACGGTGCGTTTTCACAGTGATTGCATCGAAGCGGTGTGAAATTTCGTGTTGTTTGGGGGAAAGTACCTACATCAATGTACTTTACCCTCAAACGCCATGAGCTTAATGGAACTTCATTTTCCACTTTACAAGCAATCTCACAACCTTTACAACCCATACATAGGTTGAGATCAACTAAGAAGCCTAGTTTCATAATTCCTCCTTGAATTAGCAATACTTATACATAAGATAAGAACCCCACAGAGTAAACCAAATGGGATTTTGCTTTGCGTCTATTTTATATAAAATTGCTTTAAAAATTAGTTATTTTGTCTCCAATTTACTTTTTTTGTTACAACTGTTTCATATTGGCAAACAATTTCATCATTTTATCTATGAAGATTACTATTTTTTATACTAGTCATTGAAACAATTGATAATATTGGTTTGCTTGAAGAGTTCAAAAAGATACAATGGAGTTTTTCAGAGTTATTTTAGTATAATGCCCCCTCAATTTTATGAAAGGAGGGAAGGAATTATGCTCTATATACCTAAGGCTTATTTTAGTTTGTTTGGCATTATGGCTTCGAGTGTAGGTGCTAGACTCTATGCCGTTTCCAATGCTGTAAAAATGCTCAATCTACAACGCATTCAAACGCTTAAAACCAGACTCATTGCCTTGCAATTAAACGCCAACATACAATCCAAAACAAAATAATAATTTAAGGAAAAACCATGCACAAAACAACCCTATTGACTCTAACGGCTCTTTTGAGTCTGCACGCTTCGTCGATTGATTTGGGTGAAATCGATGTCACAACACCCAGTAATACCCCTCAAAATATCGCTACTACAACCACTACTTTGGAGATACTAAACGCTCATGAACTTCACAATAGAGAGTATATCAATCTTAATGATGCTCTTGCCTCCATCGGTGGAGTCGATATTCAAAGCAGTGGGGGAATAGGGACGCAATCAACGGTTACTATTGATGGGATGAGCGGTAAAAATATACTCATTTTGATTGATGGCATTAGCTACAATGACCCCTCGACGCTCAATAATACTTCACCATTAGAACATCTACTCCTTGATAATATCGAACGTATCGAAATCCTCAAAGGTTCTCAAAGTGCTATTTGGGGAAGTAATGCCAGTGGAGGAGTGATTAATATCATTACCAAAACGCCCCAAAAAGGAACACACGGGAGTTTGGATTGGCGTATCGGAAGCTTTGCGACTCATCAAACCAAACTCAATCTAAGCCATCAAAGTGAGCGTTTTTACATCAATCTCAACCACAGCCAACTCAAATCGGACTCTTTTAGCTCTCTCACGCCTCCCAAACAAAATCCCAAAGATTACGAAGCCGATGCCTATACCAATCACACCGCATCGCTCAAAATGGGACTTCGTATCGATAAAAACAACCAACTAGAAGCACTTTTTAAGATGATAGATGCTTCATTGGAGTCAGACCCATTTGAAGACCCCAATGGAATCTATGATGTCGATACCCAAGATAGATTTTATCGCATCCAATATACCCATCGCAATGAGTGGGGAGAGTTTGAACTCTATGGGCAAAAGTCCACCTTTGCTAGAGAGTATCTTGATGAGTTGTGGGGAGCGCCAAGGTACGATGGGCAAACACAAGAGATAGGCGTTAGATTCAATAGGCATTACAACCAAAAAGATTTTTTTGCGCTTCAAGCCCTCTACAAAGCCTTCGAGCATGCCAACGCCATTGATCAAAAATATGCCAACGCCTCTTTGAGTATCACCAATACCAACACCCTAGGCAAGAGTGTCATAACCGAGTCGATTCGACATGACTCGTATGATAAATTTGAAGACAAAACAACGATTAAGCTAGGGATTAAACACACTCTCAATGAGGATTTAAGCATCAGTAGCAACTACGCCACAGCGTACAACGTCCCCACACTCTATCAACTCTACGCACCTGATACCTCATGGGGCAAGGTGGGCAATAGCACTCTTACGCCCGAAGAAGTGCAAAGCTTTGATGTGGGGGTAGTCTATCATGGATTAAGGTTTCGATATTTTTACAATACGATAGATAATCGCATCGATTTTGGCAATGGATACATCAACGCACAAGGTAAAAACGCAATCAAAGGCGTAGAGTTGGGCTATAAACAAAGCTTTGGAGATAATCTATCGCTAAGCTTGAACTACACCCATATCAACGCCAAAGATGCCAAAGATGAGGATATTTTACGCATCGCTCAAGATAGTCTCAAAATCGCACTCGATTACCGCCTCGATAGATGGCATATTGGGGCGAATTATCGCTACATCGGAAGCAAAAAAGATCTCCATTTCAACCCCGATTTTACTTCAGAGGTAGTAGAAAATGGTAAATACGGTATCGTTGATACTATTATCGACTACGATTTGAGCGATACAAGCAAATTCTATCTTAAAGCCAACAATATTTTCAATACACGTTATCAAGAGTTTTACGGTTACGGCTCATCGCCACGGGCTATCTATGGGGGAGTACGATTTGAATTTTAGGCATTTTATGTGGGTTTTGTTGGTGATAGGTTTGCTTCAAGCCAAAGAGCGTATTGTAGCACTCTCACCCGCTATCAATGAACTTATTTTTGCCATGGATAGAGGCGATTGGGTGGTAGGCAACACTCAATACGCCTCCTATCCACCCCAAAGCCAAAAGGTAGCTAAGGTGGGAGGTTTTTTTGATGTCTCCTTTGAGGCGTTGCTTAAGCTCAAACCTACACTCGTGATTATGCAACCCCACAACACCAAACTCATTAAACATTTGGAGGCGTTTGGTATTGGCTATGCACTTATTGATGTCGATAGACTTCAAAGCATCCAAGAGGGGATTATTACAATAGGCAAACTTCTCCACAATCCACAAGGCGCTAAGGGTATCGTAGAGCGTATCCAAATCCAGCTCAAAAGTCTCCAAGGTATCACGCACAATCAAAAAATTTTGATGGTCATTGGCGATACGATAGATTTTCAAAAGGGTGTTTTTATTGTAGGGCATGGACTCTATTTGCACGATATTATCGAGATAAGCGGCAATCACAACGCTTACGCTTCAAAGCTCCCTGGGCAACCCATTTTGAGCTACGAAAACATTATTGCAACCCAAGCCGATATTCTCATTATCCTAGCCCCCAATTCCAACCATTCGCAAGAGGTTATCAAACAAGCATGGTCACAGCTTCCTATCCCTGCAATACAAAAGGGTAATATTTTTATCATGCAAGAGGAGTATGCTTCGATACCCAGCGATCGATTGGTGCTGTTTTTGGAAGATTTTAAAAAGATTTTAGAGGCATCGAAGAAGTAAAAATGAAGAGCTTTTATGCTATAATTAGGATGAGAGTTTTTTGTGTGTTTTTGTTCCATAAAAGGAGTCATTGTGAAAATTTCTAAGCTATTAGTGCTCATTGCAGTGTTTGCGATGAGTGTTACATTTGCCCAAGCCGACAGCTACAGTAGAGGCTATGATCATGGATGTAGCTCAGCCAAGGGATATTGGCAAAAAAATCGTTACGAATTTGGCAACAACTATCGTTACCGTTCGGGATGGTGGGCAGGAAAACGAGATTGCACTAGAAGAGTCAATAGGATTTACAATCCTAATCGTTACGCGCCACCACCCGCACGAGGCTACAACAATCGCTATTCCCAAGGCGAATATCAATTGGGTTATCAACACGGATGCAGAACCTCCGAGTCTTATTATACACGCAATCGATACAAGTACAACAACTCACGAGGCTATCGAAGTGGTTGGGAAGCAGGGAGACAAGCGTGTATGAGAAGATATTAGTGGGGTTAAAGTGATGCTCTATCAAAAAAAAATATGGCTAGGAGTCTTGATAGGTGGGATTTTGCTTCATTCGTGTACCAAACGTGAAGCAACTACCAAAGCGGTGAGTACAAAATATGCTACCAATCCCCAAAATTACACATTGGATTATGAGGATGCTATGCGTGATAGATGCAATAGCTTTCCTCAAGATGGTTATCGCTACAAGAACAATAGCGATTATCGTAACGGATGGGATGAGGCGAGTAAAAAGTGCTAAAAGATTAGGCATTTATAATTAGGAATATGATATACTTAAATTAAGCATAATTTAATTGCTTAAACTCTATTTTAACTCAAAGGAATCGTGATGAAACTTACGAAATTGTTTATCGTAGCGGCTGCTATTGTGGGAATGTTTAGTTTTACCTCTTGTACATCATACGAAAGAGGTTTGGTTACAGGTGCTGTAGTGGGCGGAGTAGTCGGTAATGTAGCGGCTAAAGAGAACTACAATAACCGATACTACAATAACGGTAGCTACTACTACAAAGCAGGTTATAGAGACGGTTGTAGAGGATACAGAGCCAATTCATACAACTACAGAAACTACTATGACTACCGAAACGGCTACAGTGCTGGAAGAAGATACTGTAGATAGGCTTTTAGCTTCTGGATGCTCTCTTCTCCTCTTTGGGAGGGGGAGTATTTTTGGCGTAACCCAAATCAAGTTTTGGGTATCGGCTCAAAGGTACGATAACATACTCTTTGTGGGCTTGAATGAGCTTGATAAAGTTTTCTAGCTCCGTTGAATCCTTACGAAACATAGGATCGTGCAAAAGTACTACCATATTATTGGGAGTAAAGAGTTTTTTATCCGATTCAAAATGATTTTTGAGTTGGCTAAAAAACTCTTGTGCGTTGCAAGTAGGATCTTTGGTTTTGCGATTGTATCGCCACTCAATATCCCACCCAATCACTTGATAACCGTTTTGACTCAGTAGCTTAACGGCCTCCGTTGTTTCGGTGTATTGGTTGTCGGTTTTATTATTGATAGCCCATACGTTTCGACCAGGTAGTCTTATGAAGTTGTTTTGGAGTGCCAGTAGATGGGTACTTTTGTTGAAATCACTCAAAACCTCTTTGGGTTTGGAATAAAACGAGTAGTATTGATTGTTGGCGTGTGAGTAGCTGTGGTTGCCTACCTCAATAAAGGGATTTTGAATATAGTCTTGAAAATAGCGTTTTTGATTTTTGCTCATAAAGACATGCTCACCTACTATCATGACATTAAGAGGCACACGATATTTGTAGGCTATGGCGTTGATGTTTTGACTGCCATTGAGTGGTCCATCGTCAAAAGAGAGGTAGATGTATTTGGTGTGATTAGTGACTTTGGGTTGCGAAGATAAGGTAGGTTGCGTCTTGTTTTCAATATCGCTAAATTCAAATTTTTTGCCATAATAGAGTGCCGTATTCTCTTGCTTTTTGGGTGCAGTGAAGAGATTGAGCATAACAATAGACAAAAAGAGGATAATAGCAAATAAAAATTTTAGCATACAGTTGATTCTCTACAGCGGAGATTGATATTAATTAATTTCAATTATAGCGAAAAAATACTAAAAAAAAACTATTTGGGTATAATATGCAAAAAATATGGAAAAAAAAGAGATGATAAATCAAAGCATAGAAGTGGGCAAAATGAATCGGCTAAGAGTCTATAAAAAGAGCGATTTTGGACTCTTTTTGGAATCCCAAACCCAAGAAGAGGTACTTTTGCCCAATGCCTACTGCACACCCAATATGACAATAGATGATGAACTAGAGGTCTTTATCTATCACGATTCCGAAGATAGATTGGTAGCTACTACTCAAAGACCCTATGCCTTATTGGGTGAGTATTTTTATTCCAAAGTCGTTGACTATCGCCAATACGGGGCTTTTGTGGATTGGGGATTGCCCAAAGACCTCTTTGTGCCACTTTCACAACAAAAAGCCTACTTCAATATCGATAAATATTTTATTTTGCGGGTTTGTCAAGATGAGGAGACGCTTAGACTCTATGGGACACACAAAATCGGCAAATATATCGTGCGGAATTTAGGCGGATTATCCAAAAATCAAAAGCTTGATGTTATCATTATCGCCCAAACGCCTCTAGGCTACAAAGTCATTGGTGATAATAAATACGAAGGAATGTTATTTAATAATGAAATATTCGAGCCTATTGCGATAGGCGATAAAAAAGTAGCCTACATCAAAGCGTTGCGAAAAGATGGTAAATTAGATCTCTCCTTGCAACCTATTGGCAAAACGCAAAGTCTCCACGATGAGTTTTTGGAGCTACTCAAAGCCCATCCCCATATGAATTACAAAAGTACACCGCAAGATATTCAAACCTACTTCAAAATGAGCAAAAAGAGCTACAAACGCCAACTTACCGCACTCATAGAAGCCCAAAAAATTGGCGTGAATGAAGAGGGAAGAGTGATTATTTATGAGTAGTTTGAGCGATATTTTAGATACTCTTAAAGAGCATAATGTTTTTTTGACAGGCGGGGCAGGAGTGGGTAAAAGTTACCTTACAACCGAGGTCATTAGGTACTACAAAGAGTATGACAACAAAGAGGTGGTAGCATTAGGAAGCACGGGCGTATCGGCGGTGAATATCGGAGGATTTACAATACACAGCTTTTTTGTTTTTGGTATTAGTTCCGATTTTGAAGAGCTTAAAAATTTGGACAAACGCAACAAACAGCGTCTAACACAACTCAAAAAGATAATGCAAACGATTGATTTGATTGTGATTGATGAGATCTCAATGGTAAGTTGCGATATGCTTGATATGATTCGCTACCGATTGGAGAGTATGGGATATAGCGGACGTTTGATGCTTGTGGGGGATTTTTTTCAGTTGCCGCCTATTGTGCGACAAAGTTCTCCCCATACGCTTTTTGCCAATCGTCTCTATGCCTTCGAGAGTGAGAGTTGGAGTCATCTTAAGCTCAAAGTGATGCAACTTGATACCATCTATCGTACCAGTGATGCCTATTTTGGTGCGATACTCTCCAAAATCCGCCTAGGAGTATGCGATAAGGAGGTGGTAGAGTATCTTCAAAGCCTTAGAGACAATCACGGAGTCTATCAAAACGAACCAACCTATCTCTTTGGGCGTAACGTCGAGGTGGAACAGATGAATAGGTTGCGTCTTGATGCTTTGCCCAGTGAAGAGACACTGCTCTTTGCGGATGTCAAAAACCATGCCAAAATGGATACTCAGCGTATCGATAAGTGGGTCAATATGTTGCCCGTATCCTCCACACTTACTCTCAAAGTGGATGCTCCCGTACTCTTTAGTGTCAATAAGTGGGGGCGTTTTGTCAATGGCGATAGAGGCGTTGTGGTAGCGATTGACAACGATACCATTAGCGTACGCAAAGCCAATGAGATTATCCGTGTAGAGCGTCACGATTTTGAGCTTTTGGAGCTTGATATTGACTCCGAGGGAGGACTTCATACCAAAGCGAGTGCGACATTTAGTCAATTTCCGCTCAAACTTGCCTACGGCGTGACGATTCATAAATCGCAAGGCATGAGCATTGATCAATTGGTATGCAATGTGGATCATATCTTTGCACCGAGTCAATTTTATGTCGCTATCTCACGAGCCACCAACCCCAAAAATCTCAAAATTGATTTGACACGTAGTGATATTGCACACTATTTGCAACGGGTGATTAAGGTTGATCAAAGAGTTGTAGAGTATTATGCCGCTTTAAACGCATAGGAGAAAAAATGCAACACTACAATAACTATTTCAAACGCCAAATAGAGCTATGGGGAGAGGAGAAACAACAATCTTTGCAAGAAAAATCGATTGCGATTATCGGTGCGGGAGGATTGGGTAGCTCTTTGGCTATGGCATTGGGTACTAGCGGTATTGGGCGAGTCGATACGGTCGATTTTGATAGCGTTTCGTTGCACAATATCCACCGCCAAATTGCCTTTAGACTCGAAGATGAAGGACAAAATAAAGCGCAAGTGGTTTCTCGTCTCATCGAGTCCAAATCCCCTTTTGTCCAAACCAACGCTTACGACATCGATTTTGATACCTTTGCTTTACGCAATAGACACCGCTACGATTTGATTTTGGACGCTACCGACAACCTCCCTACTCGTCAAAAAATAGATAGTTACGCCAAAAAGAGCGATACGCCGTGGATTTATGCCAGTGTTGAGGAGTTTAATGGGCAAATTTGCTTTTTTGAACAGAGCGATTTTGGGGTATTTAATATCTCCGACCATACTCCAGCGGGTATTGCCGCACCCATTGTCATGACCATCGCTTCGATTCAAGCCAATTTTGCTTTGCGTTATCTTGTGGGACTAGAGATACCCAAAGATACCCTTCACTACATCTATTTCAATACCCAAGGGGAGTTTATCACTCAAAAATTTAAAATGCCAAAGTCGCTAGTGTGTTAAGTTCTATTCATCCCCTTGCCAAGCTTACTTTGTTGCTTCTTTCGATGATGACGATGATGTCAAATGTGGCTATTGTGACGATGTTGCCCCATCTGGGTGAGCATTTTGAAGGTGAAGCAAATATTGAATTTTTGAGCCGTTTGATGATTACCCTTCCTTCTCTTTCTATCGCTCTATTGGCTCCTCTATTGGGGCTTATGGTGGAGCGTATCAAGAAAAAACCTTCAGCCATTGTGGCACTTTTGCTCTTTGGGGTAGCAGGAAGTGCGGGGTTGTATCTCGAAACAATCGAGGGACTTTTGGCTTCACGCGCACTTTTTGGGGTAGCGGTTGCTATTTTGATGATTGTGAGTACTTCGCTAGTGGGAGACTATTTTGAGGGTGAAGCGAGACATAAGTTTATGGGGCTTCAGAGTGCTTTTATATCTATTGGGGGCATTGTTTTTATTGTTGGCGGTGGGTTGCTTAGCGATAGTAGTTGGCGTTATCCTTTTGGTATCTATTTGATTGGTTTTTTGATACTCCCTTTTGTGATGCGTTATGTAGTTGAGGTAGAACACCACACGCAAGTGATGCAAAACCATCAAGAGAAGGCTCATTTAGGAGGAATTTATCTTTTGGCGTTTGGCTTGATGTTGCTTTTTTACATTATGCCTACTCAAATGCCTTTTTTGATGATTAATGAATTTGGAGCAAGTGGGACATTAGCAGGGGCTATTATCGCTATGGCTTTTGTCTCCAATGCTTTGGGGGCAATGAGCTTTGCTAGGCTTAAAAAGCATTTTTCATTTGTCTCTATCTATCTTATGGGTTTGGTCATTATTGGGATAGGATTTATTTTGATTGGGCTTGTGGATAACCTCTATCTCTTTTTTCTCACTTCGCCCATTATGGGGTTTGGGGGTGGAGTGATGATGA
>DYMA01000046.1 GCA_020721815.1 Sulfurovum sp.
TTTATGCTATTGCTTTAAAGGGGATGGTACAACGTGGTGAAACTTGACATGTAAGCACATCTGCCATTTCTGAAAATAAAACACAAATTCCTATTGAGCCAACAAGTATGGATATAAATGAAGCAAAAGTAATTCTTGAAAAAATCTCAAAATTCGGCGTAGGGGAGATTACTGTAGGCGAACTTGAAGATTCTGCCAACGCTATAGTTAATGATATAGCCAAAAAAGATGGGGATGGGGATGAAAACCTCATAAGTGTTCCAGACTATGTAACAACGCAGTCTTATACAATACAGGAGTCACAAAAAGATAATCCCACAGATCCAAATAAAGCAAGTGGAGTATTAAAAATCTATGAAGACTATATATTTGATAAGCTTGATATTATTATTACAAATGATGATGAGATAAACCATGCGATGATGGGTGTGATTCCCATTGACCAAGAGAATATTGTTTTTACAATTCAGCCAAAAGTACTAGAGCAATCTACTCATTTGAGTTCTGAAAAAGTTAGCGAAACTATAGACAGTGCGACCTATAGGGTTACTGCAACAATCTCGGGAGTTTCGGGTTCGGTAACCATCACAGCAACTCCAACGAATGCAAGTCTTACGACTGCCACACAAACGCTTACAGAAAACGGAAGTGTATCTTGGAATGTTGTTGTTTTGGATAAAGATGCTACGATTGCCGTATCTCGTTCGGACAGCAGTACTGTTTCTACTATAAACCTCAAAGGAAAAATAGACGCTCCAAAGTATATTGAAATCTACAAGGCTTCTACTACATCCGTTACTTATGTGGGTTCACTTGAAAATGGATCTTGTCTTGAAAGTGTGGGAGAGGAAGATTTTTTCTTAATGGATCAAGAGGGCAATCTGCATAATGGAACTCTTGACGACTTTGCGATCTACGAAGGAGGCATTACTGGAGAAAATATTCATCTAACAAATAATTGGGATTATACATTTACTGGAACAATTTATTCTGGTAGCTGGACAGGTGGTGATTGCAAGGGAGAGTATTCTGGAAAATATGCGACATTGGAAGAGATAGAAATCATAAGAAAAGAATGTATGACTAATAAGTATTGCAAGTCCTTGAATGAGATAGATGAACTGATTGCATACAAAAAAACACTTATGTCAAAAATTTAATTTTTTCTCTATAGGGATAGAGAGGCAAACCTCCCCTCTCTCCGAACCGTACGTGTGGTTCTCCCGCATACGGCTTCCCAGTTGATAGTTTTCTCGTTCCACCTCTCCCGAGAACGAGAAGAATTTTTAAGTACATAAGATTATAACCCATCTTTAGGGCAACTCTTAAGCCCATTTGTACTATAATAAATTTAGGTTACAAACTGCGACCTAACTTCTTACTATTTCTTCCACTAACTATCAAAAAATATTCAAGGAATATCTATGTCTCTTCCAAAAGTTCTGCTTTTGATATTGCTATTGATGACTCTTTCGTATTCTAACTACAATAGCAACACAATCAAAGGCAACTCTTCCATCAAAAAAACCATCAAACAAAGCTTTACCATTCCCCAAAAAATTGACCACAAAAGCACTCACAAGCCCAAAAAAAGAAAACCTATTAAGATTAAAAAAGATTTGGGCATCATCGTCAAGGCTAATTAGGCATCCATAGTGAGTGGTGTTTGGGTATTCCCATCCCTTCGTGCATGGTCTTAATGGCATCTCTATCAAGGACACGGATAAGATTGGTAGAGCCTTTTTTGCCCACAATATCACCCATTGTGACGATAAATTTGCTATCTTTGCGTACCAATCCTTGGAGTTGGAGTTCATCAAAAGCTGCCAAAATGAGTTTGGCTGGAGAGCTTAATTCAAATACGCCAATAGGCTCAACACCCCATGAGAGCTTAAGTTTGCGATAGGTTTCGATGGAGTAAGTCACGGCGTATATCTTCTTTTTGGGTCTAAACTTTGCCAAACTTTTAGCGCTAAATCCACTAGCTGTAAAAGCGATAAGAGCATCCACATCTTCCAAAAAGTTCGAGAGTCTTACAGCGGAGTAGGCAATAGCGTCGTCACCTCTTTGGCTAGGGAGATGTTCGCTTCCATACTCTGGGTCTTGTTCGGCATCCATGACCGATTCTCGTAGCACATCCACGGCAAGGAGAGGAAATTCACCTACTGTGGTCTCATCGGAAAGCATGACAGCGTCCGTGCCATCAAAGACAGCGTTAGCAATATCGGATACTTCGGCACGTGTAGGATAGGGGGATTTGATCATGGAGGTGAGCATTTGCGTAGCGGTTATGACGGGGATGTTGTTTTGATTGGCTAGGTGAATGATACGTTTTTGGATGCGTGGTACAGCCGTGACACCAAACTCCGCTCCCAAATCCCCTCTGGCTACCATTACGCCATCGCTTACGGCAATAATCTCTTCAAGGTTTTTAATGGCATTGCTCATCTCGATTTTGGCAATTAGCAAAGGGTTGGAGTTGTGGGCTTGGAGTAACGCACGGGCTTTGAGAATATCCTCTTTGTTTTGGACAAAGCTAAGCGCTACCAAATCTACACCCAATGAGGCACCAAAGATAAGGTCTTTTTCATCTTTGGGTGTGATAGCGGAAATTTCGAGCTTGGTATTGGGGAAATTGACCCCTTTTTTAGAGGTGAGTTTGCCATCGTTTTGAAGCTCTAGGGTAAGAAACTCCTCCTCTTTGGCAATGACTTTGGAGGTAATCGTACCATCAGCAAAGTAAACCTTCTCACCAACATTGACCAAATCGATAATCTCGGGGTAGGAGATAGAGAGGATACGGGGATTGTCGTGCTGTGTTTTGGAGAGCTGGATAATATCGCCTCGTTGAAGCTCCAATACACCATCAACCTCACCAATGCGCACTTTGGGTCCTGAAATATCTTGCAAAATGGCTATCTCTTTGCCTATCTCTTGGCTCACTTCTCGTATGAGTTGGGCGTTTTGTCGGTGTTCTTCGTGAACGCCGTGCGAAAAATTAAGCCGTATGACATCAACTCCACGCTCTATTAGTGCTTTGATACTCTCTTTGTTTGCGGTTGCAGGTCCTAACGTTATGACTATTTTGGTACGTTTCATACTCAATTCTCTCCAATTTTTGGAGTAATATACCATAAATTTATCTCAAAAGTACAACAAAAAAGATAGATGTTGCATTTAAAACCCAAAAAGATTGACCAAAAGGCATCTCAAAAATTTAGCGTAGAGGTTTAAAGCACCAAACACCCTCTTTTTTGAGCGATGGTGATGGTTGCGGTAGCACCTGAGTTGAACTCCAAAAAGTCTTTTTCGATTCCATCGCTAAAAATCACGCCGTTTTCGGGCATGAGCGATTGGATTTGGAAGCTCACCGTTGGGGTAATCGTGCCAAAAAGAATAGAAGCCTTGGAGTATTTGGAGGGGAAGGGTTCTCATACGGTGAAGTAGAGGTAGTCGCTATCCCACGGAAAAGCCCAATTTTTTTGCGCAGCATCGGGATTGGCAATGCCATTAGCCCCTACCATCAAACTCGTAAACCACCCCGTAGAACCTAAACCCGTCGAGATAATGATACCGCTAGAGGATTGGTTTTCGCTCACTCCGTTGTGGTTGATGATATAACGCAACGATTGGTGGGTTTTGGGCCCAATAAAAATATCGTTTACCCCATACAAACTCTCACCCGTATTGAGCGTTGCTTTTGCCAAAGTGACGTAGCGAAGCGGACAACTCATCATCCCCAAAGCCTTTTGAACCCCCTCTTCAAGGCGTTGGAGTTGGTAGGGTAACAATACTCCCTCCCACCGAGCGGGGTCTGGATTGAGTCCAATGACTCTATGTCCATCGAGATACTTAAGGGTATTGGCCACCAATCCATCTTGTCCAATGACAACGACAATATCCTCTTTGCCAAAGATATAGTTGGGCAAAAAGGAGCGATCGACGGTGTGAACCCTGCCTAAGCGTTCAAGGATTGTGATAGCCCCTGTGACGCTACGGTGATACTGGGCGTGTTCGGCTTCATAGTCGCTAAAATCGCCTCCTAGATGCTCAATATAAAATTTGCTTTGGGCGACGGTGTTGTATTTGTAGAGCAACTCTTCAAGGCGGGTTTTGCGTACGATGACGACGATACGTTGCTCCTTGAGGGGTTGGGTTTTCATGATTTTTTCATCAGCTCTTTAAGCAAATCGGGTGAGATATTAAGCTCTCCAATTTTACTAGAGTTGTTGGCAATATCTTGAAAGGCTACGGAGATAAGTTGCTCTGGGGAGAGATTGGCATTGGTAAGGGCTTGGAGGATTTTGGGATCAACCTCTTTGAAGACTTGCATCAATACCTCCAAAGAGTAGGCTTTGGCATCGGACTCTTTTTTGGCGTTGGCAATGGAGAGATCGACCAATTGGGTATTTTTGGCTTCGAGGGTGATTTGCGATTGCAATTTGGACTCTTTGAGTTCGTGTTCTTGGGCAAAGATAATCTGTAGGGTTTTGATTTGGGTCTCTTGGATTTGGCGTTGTTTGTTTTCGATAGCGATTTGGGTGTTGAGTTCGTTCTCTTTGATGGCTCTCTCTTGATCGATTGAGGCATTGCGGCGTTGGTAGATAGCATCGTCAGCGTTTTTGAGCAACTCTTCTCGTGCTTTGGCCTCTAAGGCTCTTTGGGTTTCGGAGTTGGGTTTAATGGCTAAAATCGAAAAGCTCAAAATCGAAATGCCAATGGAGTTAAGCTCTTTGGAGCTATGAATGGAGGCATTGACTTTGGCTACAAGCGATTCACTGGCAATTAGTGCCTCTTGAAGCGAAAGTTTTTGTATCTCATCTCGCAAAAAAACTTGAATTTGATTGATAATCCTTTGGGGGAGCTTTTGGGGGTCTTCGGAGATGTATTGTTGGTGGGCATTGATAGAGAAATCAAACAAAGAGGAGAGGAGTTTGGCATCGCTTACTTTGTAGGTGATGTTCCCTTGAAGGGTGATATTTTGAAAATCACTCGTAACCTCTTGAAAGATAAAAGGAATATCAACCGAATTGATAGGCACCATAACGAGTGTCGAAGTAGGAGCAAAGTAAAAAAAAGACAACCCCGCCCCCTCTTTGACAATTTTGCCCTCTTTGTACTGCATAAGATAGGAAGTAGGCGAGACCTTGATGTAATTTAAACCCAACATAACAGACTCCTTTTGGAAAATTGAGAAGATTATAGCATATTATGGGTATCTATTCCTATTGGGAACAAAAAAAAGGCTCTTTTGCTCTTTTGTGAAAAAATAGATACAATAGCGTTTACTATTTAAGGAATACACCATCATGCAATTTCACATAGATCATACCGACAACAAAGCAAGAGCTACGACTATTACAACGGCTCACTCTATCATTCAAACTCCTGTTTTTATGCCCGTAGGTACGGTGGGGGCGGTCAAATCGCTTGATGCTACTGATTTGGCTACGTTTATCAAGCCCGAGATTATTTTGGGCAATACTTACCATCTCTATTTGCGTCCTACCGATACAACCGTCGCCAAAATGGGCAAACTTCATGGATTTACACAATACCCCAAATCCTTTTTGACCGATAGCGGAGGGTTTCAGGCTTTTTCACTAAGCGATAATGTCAAGATCGATGAGGGGGGTATCACTTTTGCGAGTCATATTGATGGAAGCCGTCACTACTTTACACCCCAAAAGGTGATTGATATTCAAATGAATTTAGGCTCAGATATTATGATGATACTCGATGATTTGGTAGCCCTACCTGCCACGCAAGAGCGTATCCAAGCCTCTATCGAACGCACTACCCGTTGGGCAAAAGCCTCTATCGAGTACCACAGAGCCAATCAAGCCAAAGGATTGGCACTTGATCAAAACATCTTTGCCATTATCCAAGGAGGTACGGACAAAATTTTCCGTGAAAAATCGGCTAGGGAGCTTTGTGCTTTGGATTTTGATGGTTTTGCTATTGGAGGATTGAGCGTAGGTGAAGCCAATCAAGAGATGTACGATACGGTTGAGTGGACGACGCAATTTATGCCCCACGACAAACCCCGCTATTTGATGGGCGTAGGGACTCCCGAAGATTTGGTCGAAAATGTCGAACGGGGCATTGATATGTTTGATTGCGTCATGCCCACACGAAATGCAAGGAACGGTACACTCTTCACCTCTTTTGGGAAGCTCAATATCAAAGGGGCTTCTTACAAAGAGGATGTCAAACCTATCGATAGCGCATGCGGGTGTATGGTGTGCCAAAACTACAGCCGTGCTTACATCAATCATCTTTTTCGAGCCAGAGAGATTACCTACTTTCGATTGGCAACGATTCACAATCTCTACTACTATTTGGATTTGATGAAGCAGATGCGAGGAGCGATTATGGAAAATAGATTTGGTGAGTTTAAACGAGAGTTTTATGCCAAAAGAAAAAAGAGTTAGCATTGGATTGCAATGGTACTTTCATGGGTCCAAGTTCAATTGGATTATCAAAAGCAGACCCAACTCAAAGAGAAGCTTCAAAATATCAATAATCTGCTATAATACCAATTCATTAAAAATAAGGAAAAGCAATTGGGTATCGCTAAATTTATTGAAAAAGCTGCCAAGATATTAGAGATTGAGGAGTTTGAGCCAAAAGAGAGTGAGAAAAAATCCATCAAATCACTCCTCAAAAAGCTGGAACAACGCCAAGGTAAACTCAAAAAGAGACTCAAAAAAGAGCTCACACGAGATGAACGTTCCGACTGCGAAGATGAACTAGAAATCGTCACAACCCTTATGGAACAAGGAGAGGTGCTTCTTAAAGAGTTCAAAGGTACTTAATTTTTATTGAAATTTCTATCGACCGCATCAATCACCGTTGCAATCAAACGATTAATCCCCAATAAGGCAAAAGCGTTCATCAAGATAAAACTAAGCCAAATACCCCATTTGGTCATCTTGTCATGAAGATGCTCTGCCGTATTTTCAACCACCCACCAAAAGAGCGCGTTAAACTCCGCTTTCAAACGAACAACCCTGTCGATGATTTTACACTCCGAGCCCACCTCGTGCGAAGCATTGATGATGCTTTTTTCAAGAGAGGCATCCATAAAATCGGGGGTATAGCTGTGCAGTGTCATATAGACAAAAGCCCCAAATAGCAAGAGTGTACCTATAGTGATACTCCACTCTCGTGCCAAAATGGTATCGATGTGAACCAAATTTTTGATAGAACGCTTAATAAGCAAATAGACAAAGCTCACAAAAAAGATATGAAAAATCAAATAGAGTTGCAACGCCGTGGAGTAAAAGAGTATCTCAACAAAGAGCGATAAGGTAAAAACGGACGAAACAAGAATATACCACAGCATCAAAAGTATCTTAGAAGAGAAGAGCCGATAAAGCAACGTTCCCTCTTTGAGATAGCAACGATTGAAGCAGTTTTTATTGACAATTTTGATTTCAATAAACGAAAAAGAGATAAAAACAAGCGCTGCAAGTGGTGCAAGGATACTAAGACAATGCAACGGATAGGCAAGAAGCCACACAGCCACCATAGCCCCAATAATAATCAAAGAGAGTGCATAAACTACCACTCCTTTGAGCATCTACATATCCCTAGCCATTACAAAGAGTGAAGCGTTTTGCTCGACAAAATCACGGCATCGATTGCAGATAGTCTCGTTGTGTTTTTGCGGGAAGGATACTTTGCACTCACTGCAAATCTCAAAATGATGCTCTATAAGCGTCTCAAAACGTCCAAACGCCATACTTACCAAATCGAGTTCCTCTTTGGCTCCAAAGGCTTTGGGTTTGCAAATATCATCGCAAATTCCGCACACAATGCATTGGGTGGTAGCAAAAAATATTTTGGTACGGTCGTCACTGTAACGCAAAGCATGAGTAGGACAAAACTGCACACAATCACCGCAATTATCGCAACGCTCAAAGGTTATGGTTTTGTTTTGAGTGAAGCTAAAAGCCCTCTGGACTCTTTGGGTAGGTATCGATTCGATTTGCTTTTTGAGGCTATTGAGCAAAAGTTGTCGATGCACGGGGAGTGGGGAGTGGGTATCAAAGATTTCATCGATGCCAATATCCTCTCGAAGCTCATGAACCTCTTTGGCAAAACGCTTCAAAAGTTCTCGTCGCCCCGTTTCTATCTTCTCGTAGCGTTTGGTAATGGCTTTGTTTGTTCCTATGGAGTCCAAAAATTGATTGGCTTCATCGATGCTTTGTACAATAGCGGTGGAGATTGTGTTGTCACGATTGATTTCACACCCCTCGCAGTGTGCCATATCGCAAACTACGGCTTCGTTTCTTAGCCCCAAAGCTATCCAGTGTTCGACATTAAAAATCCGCAAACACGGAGTATTTTTTTTGCACGATAGAAGCTTCTCATCAGTAGCACTAAAGGTGAGTGTGAAAATAGTGGGATCAAAGCTCGTCGTAACAATCGCCTCCGTAGGACAAACTCCCACACAAGCGTTGCAATCAATGCACTTTTGGGCATCGAGAGCGAAGCGTTGATTGTTGGCTAATGACAATGCATCGGCAGGGCATATTTGAGCACAAAGAGAGCAGGTATTGTAGAGATAGGCCGCTCGTAAACATTTTAGATTATCAAGATGCAAAGTACCGTTACTTTGAAGGGCGTTAAACATTTATTACCTTGTTTTTTTGATGCAAGTGTAGCACAGATAGATTAATGCGACGGCTGTTTCGTTTTTCTCTCCCGAGCCTACAAAACCAAAAAAAACAACCAATCTATGCTATAATCCCCTCCATGAAAAAAGACATCACTACCAAAGATACCATTATAAGCCGTTTATCGTAGGTTCGGCTTTAGCCGAACATTTAGAGGCCTGAATGCTTCAAACTCGGCTAAAGCCGAGGCTACAAAAAGTAGCATAGTTGAAGATAATCTAAAATTTTGTTATAATATAATCGATATGCACACCATTGATTGTAAGAAGTTTCTAAGGATGGACAGTCCTGATGCGTTGGTGTTAGCCATATTGTGTGATTTCAAAGGAAGAGATGAAAAGGATGTCATTACCTACATTCTTACAAGATTACAAGAGCTAACACAAGGTAATAGTCAAAAACTGGGTCAATGTATGCTCACACTAGAAGAGCTTTCAACCAATAGAGATTTACAAAATAAACTAAAGGAGGTAGAGAGTATGTTACGAGATATGAAACTCGAAGAGTTGCCAAGTTATCAAATAGGGATGGAGAGGGGTGTTTCGCAGGGGATTTCTGTGGGGATTTCGCAGGGGATTTCTCAAGGAATAATTAGCAGTGCTATCAAAATGATAACGAAATTTAAACTCTCCATCGAAGAGGTAGCCAAAGAGTTAAATATCTCTATCGATGAACTTAAAAAGCATTTGGATAAGCAATAAATCTCGGGGCTGATGCCCATCCTCTTTAATCTTCAAATCGAAATACCCTCAATTTTGCACTGCGACTTCGGGGGTTTTGCCTAATCTCTTTTGGGGTGGCAACGATGGGTTTTTTGGTGATGATTGTGCCCAGTTCATTGGCTCTTGAACAGGTACATTGGAGAGCATGAGGGCTACAGATGCACTTTTGTGTCCATTTTTTAAAGCGATTTTTGACCAAGCGATCTTCGAGAGAGTGAAACGTGATCAAAGCCACAATAGCCCCCCTATCTCTTCTTTTTTCCAAAGCATCCAAAAGTCTCTCTATCTCTTCGAGTTCACGGTTGAGTTCGATTCTAATGGCTTGAAACATCAGCGTAGCGGGATGAATTTTGCCCCCTTTGATGAGCTTAGTGGCAATACGACTAAGCGTTTTGGCACTCGTAATAGGGGCTTGATTGCGTGTTTGAATCACAGCAGATGCGAGTTGCTGATAGGGACGAATTTCGCCGTAGTGATGGAAAATGTACTCCAATTGCTCTTGCGAATAGCCATTGACAATATCTTTGGCACTCATTGACTCCTCTTGATCCATACGCATATCGAGCGTATCACTCTCAAAGCCAAAACCCCGCTCCCCCTTGTCAAGCTGCAAAGAGGATACCCCAAAATCCGCCAATACCCCTTTGATAGGAGTCTCTTTGAGTGAGGCAAAAACATCGGAAAACTTTCCTTTGTAGAGGGTAGAGCGATGGGCGTAGGGTTTGAGTCGCTGGGTAGAAAATTCAAGAGCCTCTTGGTCTCTATCGATGCCAATGTGTTGGATAGTGGGATGGGCTTCAAGCAAAAAAGAGCTATGCCCACCATAGCCCAATGTACAATCGACAAAATAGCCCTCCTCCAAATCTTGAAAACTCTCCAAGACTTGATGAAGAAGTACAGGCACATGGGGTATTGTCATTTTTTTTCCTACAAACTTCGAGCTTTTTAGTATAATACCATAAATTAACACATAGGATAGTTAATGAACGAAGCCCTTGTCAAATCACTTTTGCATGTCTCACAGTCGCTTTTTGATAAAAACTTCTTTGGGGTATTTCACGGTTCAATCTCTGCAAAAATCTCCGAAACGGGTTTTATAATCAACAGAGACGATACGCTCCTTGACGAGGTTCAGGGGAGTTGTTTTATACGACTCGATTGGCTCAAAAGAGACTATCGCTGGAATCAGGCTTCTCGTGATGTGCAGATACATGAACATATCTATCAAAACATCTCGTGGGCAAAATATATCAGCTTTACCATGGCACCCTACACGACAGCCTTTTCGCTCAAACACTCCAAAATTATCCCACAAGACTACTACGGGCGTAAAATATTGGGTGATTTGGTCGTCTATGATCCCAAAAACTTCGACGATTGGATGAACCGTGCCCCCTACGAGATCCCTCGTTTTTTTCAAAACTCCAAAAATCGCATCATGGTCATTCGAGGCTTTGGGGTCATTGCATACGATAGAGATTTGGTTGATATGGCCAAATCGTTGTCTATCTTAGAGAGTTCTTGCAGACTCTTATCTATTAGTTATGCATAGATTTGAAGCCCTATCAAGCCAACTTATACTCTTTTGAGTTCAAAACGTAATCACTATTTGACCCCATGCAACTCCCTTATTGTTATTAAATTGTTATTGTAACCCTATATAATCCGCTCCTAAAAAGTAAGCCAAAAACCTTACATTCAACTGGAGACTCACTTTGGAACAATCGTATTTTAAAACCAATCTCTTCTTTGCCACAATATTTATTGTTGCAACCGCATACTTTCTCTATTGGGGAGCGGACTACACCAACCATAATCACGTTTTGATTTTTGTATTGGCTACCTTTTTTGGTGTCTTTATGGCGTTTAATATTGGTGGTAACGACGTTGCCAACTCCTTTGGTACGAGTGTTGGAGCAGGTACACTCACAATACGACAAGCCCTCATTGTAGCTGCTATTTTTGAGGTAAGCGGGGCGATGATTGCAGGAGGAGAAGTAACAGAAACAATACGGGATGGGATTGTAGATCTTGGCACACTGCACGTTGAACCCATGCAGTTTGTCTATATTATGATGGCATCGCTTCTAGCGGCTTCTTTTTGGTTGCTTTTTGCTACCAAAAACGGCTATCCTGTATCGACTACCCACTCTATTATCGGAGGAATTGTAGGAGCTTCTATTACATTAGGCGTTATGTTGAGCGGTGCTAATAGTGCTTTTGCGTTGGTTCATTGGAATCAAATCGGTTCTATCGCACTCTCGTGGGTTATCTCGCCTTTGCTAGGTGGAGTCGTTTCTTATCTTCTCTATGGCTACATCAAAAAGCATATTTTGAGCTACAACGATGAAGTCGAAGCCCGTTTGTCCAAAATTCAAGATGCTAAAAAAATATACAAACTGCAATATCGTCAAGAGTTTGAAGCCCTTAGCGTCGAAGAGAAGCTTCGTTGCACCAGTGCTATTGCACGAGATGCTCAATTGATTCACTACGGAGATGAGCGTGAAGAGGATTTTGAGAGTCCTTATAGCAAAAAGATTTACGAGATTGAGCAACAAAAAGATACCATTGATGCTCGAAAAGCCATTGAGAATTTTGTCCCGCTTGTAGCGGCGGTTGGCTCGATGATTATTGCGGGAATAATGATTTTTAAAGGACTCAAACACATGGATTTGGAGTTTACACTCGTCAATAAAATCCTTATTATGTTTATGGTTGGGGCTTTGGTGTGGATGTCCACTTTTATTATGGCAAAATCGCTTCATCGTCGTTCACTCTCTTCGACAACCTTTGTTTTGTTTAGTTGGATGCAAGTCTTCACCGCTTCGGGCTTTGCCTTTAGTCATGGCTCGAATGATATTGCCAACGCCATTGGACCTTTTGCTGCTATCATGGATGTTTTGCGAACAGGAGAGCTTGGAAGCGACGCAGCCGTTCCGCCCGTAGCGATGCTTACTTTTGGTATCGCACTTATCGCTGGGCTTTGGTTTATGGGCAAAGAGGTTATTCAAACCGTAGGACACAACCTCACCAAACTCCACCCCGCTTCGGGCTTCTCTGCCGAACTCGCTGCGGCTTCTGTAGTACTCTTGGCCTCAATGCTGGGTATCCCCGTATCAAGTACGCATATTTTAATCGGTGCGGTTTTGGGGATTGGTTTGGTAAACGCCAAAGCCAATTGGGCATTGATGAAACCTATCGCTTTGGCATGGATTATTACCCTTCCTGCTACTGCGATTTTAAGTAGCATCTTCTTTCTTATCTTTAGCAATTTTTTGTAATCCACAAGAGAGGGTAGCTATTCAACGCTACGCCTCTTTATCACTCTATAGCCCCATTTGCGTACAATCTTCCATCTTTTTACTATTATTTTTCATTATATTTGGTTTTTAAATTATAATTTGATATAATAATGTTTATATGAAAAATCTATTATTTCTAATAAAGGATACTTATGTTGAAAGATTTTATAAAATTAGAAACCTTTTTGACGGTAGCAAGAGAGAGAAGCTTCTCCAAAGCATCGGCAAAATTGGGCATATCACAACCTGCCGTAACCCAGCAGATTAAATTTATCGAAAACTACCTTGATACCAAAATTATCGAACGTAAAAAAAACGGTATCAAACTCACCAATGAGGGCGAAGAGCTTTACAAGATAGTCATACGCATCGAAAAAGCCGTCAATGAAGCCGAGAAAGATCTGCTCAAAATCATCAACAAAGAGATTACCTTTAGACTAGGGGCCTCTTTTACGATTGGTAACTATATTATCCCAGGAGAGTGTCTCAATACCATTAGCGGTATTATTCACAACGATATTCATCTTGAGATTGAAGAGAGCAAAGATATTATCGAACACGTCAAAGATAGAAAACTTGATTTGGGATTGATTGAATCGCCTATTATGGATGAGACGCTTATCTATCGTGAGTGGCTTGAGGATGAATTGGTTCTCTTTTCCAACACCCCACTGCCCAAACTGCTCAGTACCGAAGAGCTTTATGAGTATCGATGGATTTGTCGAAACGACGGCTCTTATACCCGCAAAGTTGTCTCAGAGGTCTTTGAAGAGTTGGGCGTTTCGTGCAAAAGCTTCAACGTCCTAAGCGAAGTGAGTAATACCACAGCCGTACTGCAAACCATCAAACGCAGCAAAAAATCAGCCACCTTAGCTCCCGTGGTCTCAATTGTATCAAAATACGCCATCGTCGATGAAGTCCAAAAAGGCGAACTCTTTGAGGCAAGAATCCGAGGCTACACGATGAAGCGAAAACTCTACATGGTCTATACCAAAGAGAACAAACGCAACGCCTATGTGGATAAGGTTGTTGATTACATTATCTCTGGGAAGTGCTAAGCAACTCAAAAGAGAGGATGAAATAACTGCTAAAAAAGTGCTTCGACTCTTCGACAAGCTCAGAGTTGGGCACGAACGGTTTTACGCTATCCGTTCACCCTAAGCTCTGAGCTTGTCGAAGAGTCGAAGGGTTTATTGGAGCGAGAAATTAACTTCGTATCTCTTGCTGTGGAGCTTTTTGGATTCTTGTAGTGCTTTGATATTTATCACGAGTTAAAAGCTCATGAGATTTAAAAAACTTATAGAGTGTTTTGGGTTCTATGTCCACCATACCATCTTTAAACTCCAAACATCCCCACTCTTTGTTGAGATTGGCTGAAGCGAGTTCATCTAGGGAGAGATGCTTAGATATAAGCTTTTCAAGATTTACTTCTCCACTGATTTGATTTTCAAATTCCAAATAGAACTTATAGTTATTTAAGTTTTTATACTTGATTAGTCTCATATTCATCCTTATTTTAGTGGCTCAATCGAGTGAAAATTTTGTGTATTCCACATCTCGATAAGTTCATCTTGATGCTCCCTTGCCCACTCTTGCACCATTTTTCTACATCTTTTGGGTAAATCACCTTCTATGATATTAAGATTTTCCAGTTCAATAACAGCTTTTCTCGTTCCACTCGGGAGAGGCGGAACGAGAAGAAAAAGTGCTTCGACAAGCTCAGCACGAACGGTTTTACGCTATCCGTTCACCCTAAGCTCTGAGCTTGTCGAAGAGTCGAAGGGTTTATTATTTCACACTCTCTCTCGAGGTGGAACGAGAAACAATGTAACCACTCACCCCCCTCTACCCCAAAAACCTTAAAATAAAAACAGCAAAA
>DYMA01000047.1 GCA_020721815.1 Sulfurovum sp.
ACACTGGGGGCTTTAAGTGCTTTAAGCTATCTTTAATTTGGGAAGATTCGCTACATCGGCTAGTTTGATTACTTTCCAAAAGTTGGGAGCTTCATCGGGCAAAAGAGCCGCTCCAATGCTAATGGTTTTGGTGAAAGTCAAGCCCGAAGCGGTTTTAATCTTTTGTTTGGCAAACTCGGTGCGAATTTTTTGAGCTACCTCTAGGAGTTTTGCCCTATCGCAATCTTTGAGTATGACAATAAACTCCTCACCTCCGTAACGTGCAGCCAAATCTTGAGAGGTGACACTATCGCTCAAGACTTTGGCGATGATTTTGAGTGCATTATCCCCCACATCGTGTCCATATTTGTCATTAATCATCTTAAAATAGTCAATATCCGCCATCAACACACCGTAGCGTGTAGCGTTTTTTTGATGATCTATCATCGCTTGATTGATATACTCTTCAAGATATTTTCGATTGTAGAGATTGGTAAGGGGGTCTCTTAGAGATTGCTCTTTGAGCTGTTGCATCAATTTTTTGCTAATAAACTCCGTTTTGGCACTGTCGATATAGTCATCAATAAAATGAATAATGGTATGGATACGCTCATACTCCTCTTGGGTTTGCGTGACAATAGAGACAATAATATCAAAATCGTTGGAGATAGAATAGGGCAAACAGATGTAGTTGTTGGGAGTTTTGGGGTCTTGCTTGAAACTTTTGCAAATACCATCAAATTGACACGAATCAACGATTACACTCGCCCTATCGGCACGACACCCATCCTCTAAGACACCGCAATGGAGACGATGGCTATTGTAGATAACTTTGGTGCTTTTGTGGGTTGTGTTGCACTCTATGATAGTAAAAGTTTCAATATTGAGCTTGGTTTTGAAGACACTAACCAATCGATTGTAAATATCTTCAATGCCAATATCGTGTTCAATGGTGCGTCTAAATTTGTAAATATCAGAGAGTTGTGAAATGGTACTCTTGACATCGTTGAGGGGGTCTTTGGATTTATTTACTCTTTTGTGTGAGAGAAAAATATCAATCTTCTTTTCGATCTCATCAAGGATATTTTCAAACTTCTCCATAAGTACATTGATAAGCATAGCGACTTCAATGCTTTCCTTGGAACCAATCTCTTTGACTCTACCGCTGTAATCGCCCTGATTGGCTCTCGTTACTACGCTTCGCATCGATTCAAAAATGACCATATAGGGTTTGAGCAGTTTGCCTGTGAGAAGCTGAATCAAAAGCAACACCGCAAAAGCCACCATAGCAATATCTATAACCGTTTGCATACCCATAGTTTTAATATCGTTTATGTCGATAATGATAGAGATAGCCCCCAACGTATCCCCCTCTTTGGCATCGTGGCACTTAAGGCAGTTGATTTTGGCATCATTGGTAGCCTTGTAGGGGATAGTCATGCGAAAGGTATTGTTGAAATAGATATCTTCACTCACGACTTTTTTGGCTTCTCCTTTGGCAATGACTACTTTGTCTATCTCATCTTTGGCATGTTCGCCTTGCAAACCTCCACCGTATTGTTTGATAAGGGCTGGAGAACGTACCAACCACAAATCTTTGATATGCGAAGAGTTTTTGATTTGTTCCAAAAAGAAATCCCTTTTATCAATCGTACCATTGACCATATGAGAGGTGGCGAGTGCTTGATAAGATCTGAGATTACAAGTGCCTTATCCTCCACACTTTTGATGCCGTAGTGGCGAAAATTGAGTGAAATATTGACAATCATAACCAAAAAAATAATGAGAAAAATAACAGAGAGAATAATGGTAGTCTTTTTTTGCGCATTCATGGTGGATTTCCTAAAATGAGAAGAGAGGTGGTAAATTATTGATACATCTATTTGAAAATAGATAATAATTTAAATGAATAAGAAATTATATATCGTTTCACTTTATATTATCATTAAATCCTTGACATAGAAAAATATAAATGTTATACTAATCATCTACTTAATATTTCTAAGTATATGGGGATGACTTGGTTTCGACTGGAGTAGTCGGGGTCATGTGCATGTCGGACTGAGCAACTCCGTTACACGGCTCAAACGCAATAAATGCAAACAATACAGATTATCGTCCAGCTTTCGCACGAGTAGCGTAAGTTTAACTAACCTTTTTGGACTGCCTCGCTAGTGAGTGTCATCTTAACTAGATTTTGGGGTATCATATCTGATGACTATATCTACGAGTTGCCTAGCTCTTAGACGAACCCTTAGGCTGGTTTAGTGTAGTTTTGGATTGGTTGTACGAAACTAAGCGAGAATAAACAACATCATCTAAGCATGTAGAGTCATGGTTCTAGCTATTTTAGGACAGGGGTTCGATCCCCCTCATCTCCACCAACCCACAATCTATCTCAACCTATAACCATCTAAAAATCACCATCAAACCACACAAAATAGGCACTTTTAAGCTTTTTGATATTCTATATCAATCTTTATAAATCCACCTCTATCTATCTTTTTTTGGTCTAACTTTTGGTCTAACTGCTCAAACGTGCTATAATGCCAAAAATGAGTTAGACCAAAAAAGGAGGCAGTAGCGTAACTAATGGCTACTCCCCACGACTGCATCACGAGCAATTAGCTCTTGAATATAGGCACTTCTATTGCCGTTATGATAAAGTGAAGCTCTCTCATTGGCTAAGTGCAAGATAGCTGTATCAATCATTACATTGATGCGAACATTTTTTTGTATTTTGACATCGATGAGCTGTGGGGTAGCTCCATGCTCTATCTCTTCATCTTTCATCAATACTTCAAGACTACGAGACTTTGGCAACACTTCTAAATCTTCACAATACAATTGACTCGCTTCAATGATATTGTGTACCGTATCAGTAAAGCTTTCACCATAACTTGATGTGTAGTTTAAATCAGGTACAACCGCAACCCAATCACTCCCCTCTTGATGTATAAATGCAATATATTCCATCCAAATCTCCTTTAAAATTTAAGTCCTGTTTGCTTTTCTATACTCTTAAGAGTGCCTATCGGTATATCTTTGGTACCATGCGTAGGCACGATAGTAATCCGCTCTCCATTGGATAGTTTGAGGTGTGAACCTTTTTGTGACACCTTTTCAAATCCATTGGCTTTAAGAATTTTCAAAAGCTCTTTTGCGTTCATACTCTATCTCCCCCATCTCCACCATCCCACAATCTATCTCAATCTATTACCATCTAAAAATCATCATCAAACCCCATAAAAAGCAAAGATTTGGTTGTCATTAGTATCGAACCTAACAAGTGAGACCGAAGTCCCACCTCCGAAATGCCATTGCATCTGTATATTCTGTTCTCAAAGTGCGTAAGATCTGTTAAGGCAATTTCCTACTGTTTTTTCTTTTGTTTTAGCAACTTTTTGTTTTCGGGGTTATTGAGCAAGATGGAGAGAGAGTTTTGTATCCCCTCATCGTTTTCTTCTTCGATGATTGAAAGGGGTGAAGCTCCATTGATGGCTATGGGCATATCATCAACGATGATTTGTTTGATAGCCAAAAGAGGCATAGCAACGACGGCTCCGAAGTTATCTTTACCAAATCCAGCTTCAAAAATGAGGTAATTATCCTCTATTTTGGCACTCTCATAGGTGTATCCCGCCAATGAAAAGAGAACGTTTTTGCCAAATTGCGCGTAAACTTCATGAGGTAAATAGGGGTCAAAATCTATATGCTCCACTTCGCAGACAATCGAAAAATGTCTATTTTCATCAAAAAGCAGGGCGATGGTATCGGAAATATAGTTTTGGATTAGCTCTTTGTATTTGATATTTTTAAACAGTGTACTCTCCACGGGTTAGCTCCTAATGGTGTAATCTTTTATAACTTTAAATCCTACCATAGCATTCATTATAGCAAAGCCATGATAAGATGAAATTTCATCGATTTTAAGCTCTTTGGCTTGAATTTTGCGATTATCAAGCAGATAGTGTCGCATCGTACCCGCCAAAAGTGGCTCTTTGGGTGTCCACCAAACCTTACCATCAAAAAAAGCAATATTGGCAATAGTGGTATCTTTGAGTACTCCATTGTGCGCTATGATAATATCATCGAAGTGTGCAAATTGTGCTTTGAGTCTATTGAGAGCCTCACGGTTGGCGTATTTGTAGGGGTAGTCAATAGCACTTTGGACTACTCTAAAATCTTTTTGTGCTTTGGGAGTGTAGGGAATATACTCAATGGTTTCTATCTCTTGGGTGTAGGTGATACGGCATCGATAGAGGTGTTGTGCTTTGGGAGGAGTAATGTAAGCGTGCAAATCAATAGGCTTAAAATATCCAAAAAGCTCTCTTCGTGTGCGGTTTAGCCGTGCATTGTGATAGGCTAGGTTGCCTATCGTGCCGTTTTGGATTTTGATGGTTTCGATGAGTTTGGGGTGCAAAGGCTCACGCCACTAAAACATTTGGCTTTTAAACATTTCGGTTGAGAGGTAGCGTTCGGCTGTGTCGCACAAAATAGTCACAATGGTTTTGCCTTTGTTTTGAGGCTTTGAAGCGATATTAACAGCGGCTTGGAGATTGGCACCCGATGAGATACCCACTAGCAATCCCTCACTTTTGGCAACGCTTCGTGACATCTCATAAGCCTCTTCATTGGTGATACGCTCGATAGAGTCAAAGACTTTCACATCAAGCGTTTGGGGTATAAATCCCGCCCCAATGCCTTGAATCCTATGCGCACTAGCCATTTCACCCGAAAGCACCGCAGAGTCGTTAGGCTCTACTGCCACGATTTTGATGCCCTTAATCTTGCTTTTTAGCACCTCTCCCACGCCTGTAAGTGTACCGCCCGTCCCTACTCCTGCTACAAAAAAGTCAATCGCATCGCCCAAATCACGGTAGATTTCAAGTGCGGTAGTGGTGCGATGAATGGCGGGGTTGTCTGGATTTTGAAACTGTTGAAGCACGATAGAGTTGTCGATACTCTGATGGAGTTCGTTGGCTTTGTTGATAGAGCCTTGCATTCCCTCACTAGCAGGTGTCAAAAAGAGTTTAGCCCCCAAATGGGTGAGGATATTGCGTCGCTCTTTACTCATGGAATCGGGCATGGTAATGATAAGCTTTAGCCCTTTTGAGGCGCACACGGCTGCAAGTCCTACCCCCGTATTACCGCTTGTGGGTTCGATAATAGTGGTCTTTTGATTGATTTTGCCTCGTGCAATGGCTTGATTGATCATATTAAGGGCAATGCGATCTTTTACCGACGAGGTGGGGTTCATAAATTCGCATTTTCCATAGATAGTAGCACCGTATTGCATTGATAGTGCGTTTAGTTTAATAAGAGGCGTATTGCCTACAAGGTCTCCAATGTTATTGGCTATCATAATTGTCTCCTTCTACTCTTGACCCAAGAGTTTAAATTCCAAACTCTCATCATCGTAATACTCTATTGTACCGTTTGCTAAATTATTATACCAAGCGTGCAAAAATACTCTCTTCTCCTCCACCCCACGCTTGACGGCGGGATAGGTAAGAAGGTTCTCAAGCCCAAAAATGACCGATATTTTCTCCGTATAACGAAGAAGCTCCTCGTGCGAAGAGGAGGGGCAGATGCGTTGAGCCATCTTTTTGGCGGGAATACCCAGTTCGAGCCACTTGATAGTATGGGTATTTTCAGGCGTTTTTTTTATATCTTTATAGAGCGATTCAATAGCACCACAATGCGAGTGTCCGCACACAATTATATCACTTATTTCTAAAACCGATACAGCATACTCTATAGCCGAAGCGGTAGCGTGATACTCTTCATCGGGCTTAAAGGGTGCAACAAAGTTGCCAATATTGCGTACAATAAAGAGATCACCAGGTTTAGCCCCCGTGATAAGATTGGGCATAAAACGGGAATCACTGCATCCAATAAAGAGTGCTTTGGGATTTTGCCCATCACGAATAAGCTCTTTAAACCGCTTTTTGTTCTCTTGAAACTTAATAGTGCGAAACTCACTGTTGCCCTCAAGAAACGTTTTAATCGTTTTGTACATAAGAGGTATATCCCTTCACATTAATCTGTTTAAAATTATACTTTTTTTTGATAAATCTCTTTTATTAGCTTTTTTTTGCTATTATCTTGTAAACTATATTTAAATATCCAAAAGAGCCAACGTGAACAACAAGATAACATTGAAAAAATTGCTACGTATGAAGCAAGAGAGTGAAAAAATTGTCATGATTACTGCCTATGATGCTCTTTTTGCTTCCATCTTTAATGATTATGTTGATATTATTTTGGTAGGTGATAGTCTCAATATGAGCTTTGCTGGGGAGAATGATACGCTCACTGCTACACTTGAACAGATGATTTATCATACAAAAGCGGTTGCCAAACGATCCAATCGCAGTTTTGTTTTGTTTGATATGCCTTTTGGTACCTACTGCACCGTCGATAAGGCGTTGGCTAGTGCCATAAAGGTCTATCAAGAGAGCGGTGCTGATGCTATCAAGCTTGAAGGGGGAGTTGAAAAAGCTCAGATTGTACGGGCATTGACTCAAAACTCCATAGCTGTCTTTGGGCATATTGGTTTGCAGCCCCAAAAGGTACGCCTAGAGGGAGGCTACAGCATCAAAGGCACAAACGACAAAGAGCGTATCGTAGCCGATGCCCTAGCCTTGCAAGAGGCGGGAGCGGTGGCGTTAATTATCGAAGGGGTCAAACCCGATATTGCCAAAGCCGTGACTGAGGCTCTTGATATTCCTACCATTGGGATAGGGGCAGGTATCAATTGCGATGGTCAAGTTTTGGTTTGGAGTGATATGCTGGGACTCTACGATGCCTTTACCCCTAAGTTTGTCAAAACCTATCTAAAAGGACGAGAACTTATCGGCAAAGCCATTGAGGAGTATGCAACCGATGTAAAATCGAGCAAATTCCCAGCGTTGGAACATACCTATTAAATTTTAAGGAGAAAAAATGAAAAAATTATGGACGGTGTTGGTGGTTGTGGTGTTGGGATTAAGCGGTTGTTCTCAAAATTCTGTGGTAGAGGATACCAATGAGTTTGTCAATAGCAGTTTTGTATCATCCAAAATCAAAGCCAAACTTGTGGCTGAGGTGGGATTAAAGGGCTTTAATATCGGTGTATCGACAAGCAATGATGAGATTATTCTTACAGGTATCGTTGATAAACCTCAGCAAGTTCAATTGGCGGGATCGGTTGCTCGTTCGGTGAAGGGTGCTAGACGAGTTAGGAATCATATAGTAGTGAGATAATGCAAAGAGTTGTTGAGATAGAGAAATTCACCCCCGAAATTGTTTATGAGAACTCTCTTCGACCCAGTACTTGGGATGAGTACATCGGTCAAGATAAAATCAAAAAAAACCTCAAAGTTTTTATTGAAGCGAGTAAAAAACGAGGAGAAGCTCTTGATCACACGCTTTTTTTTGGTCCTCCAGGACTAGGTAAGACGACTTTGGCCAATATTATCTCATCGCAAATGGATGCTAATATCAAAACCACCGCAGCGCCTATGATTGAAAAATCGGGAGATTTGGCTGCGATTTTAACCAACATCGAAGAGGGTGATATTTTGTTTATTGATGAGATACACCGAATGTCTCCCGCTATTGAGGAGATTCTCTATCCTGCGATGGAGGATTTTAGGTTGGATATTATTATCGGTAGTGGTCCAGCGGCTCAAACGGTCAAGATTGATTTGCCCCGTTTTACGCTTATTGGAGCTACCACACGGGCGGGAATGCTCTCCAATCCCTTGCGAGATCGCTTTGGAATGCACTTTAGAATGCAATTTTATACTCACGAGGAGTTGGCACAAATCATCCACCAAGCCTCAAGACGGCTCAATAAATATACCAGCGATGAGGCGAGTAATGAGATAGCTCGTCGTAGCCGTGGTACGCCTCGTATTGCTTTGCGTTTGTTGCGAAGAGTGCGTGATTTTGCCGAAGTGGCAAACGAAGAGAGGATTTCACTCTCCACAACCCAATACGCTCTTAATGAGCTAGGAGTCGATGAGCAAGGTTTTGATGAGCAAGATCTTAAGCTTATGGATCTATTAATCACCTCCAAGGGCAGACCTTTGGGGCTTAATACCATTGGAGCGGTACTAAGTGAGGATGAGAGTACAATCGAAGATGTTCTTGAACCCTACTTGATAGCCAACGGATACATTGAACGAACCGCAAGAGGACGAGTGGCAACGCAAAAAGCCTATGAGCATTTCAAGCTCTCTTTTCCTCAACAACAAAAGATGGGAGGTCTCTTTGAGTAATTTAAATACTATTATTATCTTCTTTTTTGGTTTGGCATTGTGGGGTGCTTATCATGTCTATGAACCCTTTTTGTTTCCTATTGTGATTGCTCTATTGCTCACAATGGCAACCTACAATGCCACAGCCAAACTCACCAAAAAACTCGGAGGCTCACGCATAGCAAGCTCCTTTATCTCTACCTTATTGCTCTTTTTGTTGCTCTTTGTGCCTATCTCCTATATTGCAGTTGTGATTATTGATTATCTTAGCAATGTCGATAGAGAGATGATAAGCGTCTCTACCAATCATATCAAAGCTTTGCTCAAAGAGTTACCCTATGGCAATGAAATATCCCAAGAGTTTTTCAAAGATGAAGAGATACTCTCAGCTATCAAAGCCTACTCCTCCTATCTCACCTCAGCGGGAAGTGCGGGGGTTGGCTTTGTAAAAAATATCCTTTTGATCATTGTCTTCTATTTTGTACTCAATTTTTACGGCGATAGAGTCTTTAGTTTTATTCAGTCGCTCATTCCTATCCCTACTATCAAAAGCACCAAAATCATAAGCTCTGTCTCTTCAACGATGGAGGTGGTATTTTACGCTATTGTGGTGACGGCTATTTTGGAGGGATTTTTGTTTGGATTTTTTATACAATTTTACGGTTTTGATGGATTGCTTTTTGGGATTATCTACGGATTTGCCTCTTTGATTCCTGTCGTAGGGGGTGCTTTGGTGTGGATGCCTCTTGCCATTTACAGTTGGAACAATTTAGGCGTTGATGTCTCAGTTGAGATTGCTACCTACTCTATTGTCGTTATCTCTATCATAGCCGATACGTTTATCAAACCGCTAATTATCCGTTTGGTGCAAAAAGATATGCTCAAATCAACGCATGAAATCAATGAACTGCTTATCTTTTTCTCTATTCTTTCGGGAATGGCGAGTTTTGGTTGTTGGGGGATGATACTAGGACCTGCTATTACATCCTTTTTGTTAGCCATGATGAATATCTACATCGAAGAACACAAAGAGAACTACAAAGAAAAAGTAGTTAAAAAGAAAAATAGATGTGAAAATACGGAGTTTTTATAATACCCCCGCAAAAGAGGGGTTTTAAGGGAGATTAAAATCTCTCTTGTCGTTGATAATTGACATAATCCATCGTTTCGTATTGCCCGTTGTAGCGATACTCCGCCAAAATCATCGTCATGTAGTAGTATCCTGCTGGGGGTTGGCGAAAATAAACCGTTCGAGAGACATTTTGAAAATAGCGATTGGCATAGAGTTCGCCCAAATTGACCTCACCCACGACGTAACCGTTGATATAACCGCCTCTGTATTTTTGTTTTGTTGCCCAAAGTTGCATTTTAAGTGTACCCGTTCGAGCGTTTCGAGTATTGCGAACAAAATCGGCACTTAGAGTGATATTTCCACCGTATCGATTGTAGGATGTGTAGCCATCAAAGTAGAGACTCTTTGCACTTGCTGATGAAGTCAAAAAAGTCATAAATAGAGCCAATAGAGACAATTTTCTTAACATAATGAAACTCCTTAGGTTTAAAATAGCCAAATATAGACTTTTGTATATATATTAGCTTATCTTAGATTATAATATAAAGTTAATTAATTTCTATTGTGCAAACAATTTTTTTTGTTTCGCAATTGATATTTAATTGCACTCATTTTATATTTTAATTTTTTGCCATTTCTCCTGCTTGAAAACTATCCAAAGAATAATCGCTTTGAGTGTGGTATCGGCAATCATGGCAAGATAGACGACGATAACGGTATCAAAGTAGTAGCTTAGTGTAAACGCAGGAATGATGCGTACCAACCAAAACGAGACCAAATTGATAATCAGTGGGGTTTTTGTATCCCCCGCTCCCCTCAAAGCACCGCTCAAAACAAGCTCCATAGCCAAAGGAAATTGCGAAAGTCCTACGATAATAAGATAGATACTGGCTTGTTCAATGGTAGCTTCATGGTCACTAAAGAGCGAAGCGAGTTGATGGGGAATGCTCACCATAAAGATACTCACAACTCCCATAAGTGCCATGGTGTAACGTAAAACCAACAGCGTATCGGCTTTGGCACGGTTGGGATTTTTTGCTCCGAGTGCTTGACCCACAAGTGTCATAGCTGCAATGGTAAAGCCAAGACCTGGCATATAGGCTAATCCCTCGATACGCAATCCCAACTGGTATCCCGAAAAAGCATACGTTCCGTAAGAGGCGATAATCAAACCAAACACCGCATACGAACTCATCAAAAGGGTACGCTCTATCGAAGCGGGTAGTCCTATTTTGATCATTTTTTCTGCTAGTTGCCAAGAGTAACTCCACAGTGGCACAAAGGGAGTTTTGTGGCGGATATAGAGATAGAGATAGAAAATCGCCTCTAAGATATTGACAATCACCGTAGCAATCGCAGCCCCCATTACCCCCATAGGAGGAATTGCCCCGTAGCCAAAGATAAAAAGATAGTTGAGGGCAATATTGAGAGCAATGGAGACGAGTTTGATATAGAGTGGGGTTTTGGTATCGCCGTAGGCATTCAAAGCAGCGACAAAGATGAACTTGAAAATGACAAAAGGCATCATCCATGTCAATACAAGAACATAATCCAAACCCAAAATCGTCACTTGTTGTGCCATATCAAACCATACATAGAGCCAAGGTGTCAAGAGATACCACAAACCCGCAACGGGCAAAGCACTCCACAATCCAAAGCGAAGCATAGAACTTAGAGCAAAAGAGGCACGTCTCATCGAACCTCTGCCCACATAACGTGCAATAAGCACCGTCGTGCCGATACCAAAAAGACCCAAAAGAGCAAAAAATATCATAATAGCCTGAAGCCCTAGCCCCACCGCTGCAATGGCGTACGTCGATAATCTCCCTACCATCAAAAGATCAACAATAATTTGCAAGGTATCCAATAGAGCATTAGCCCCAGCAGGTAGGGCAATAGCAAGGACTTTTTTGTGGTTGGTGTGGGTTTGCATGGTGGACTCATTTTTGATTGGAACTATAGAATAAAGTTGCTTTTGAGCCGTTGAGTCTATCTTTTGGAGAATAGTGTTAAAAAGATGACATTTTAGTTAAAGCTTATTAAGTAGAGTCTATAATTGTTGAATTGATAAAAACAAAATTTCACAAAGAGTAATGCATGAGAGTTTTACACACATCCGATTGGCATTTGGGTCAAAATTTTATGGGAAAGAGCAGGGCAGAGGAGCATGAGGCTTTTTTCTCGTGGCTTTTGCAAACCCTCAATGAAAAAGAGATTGATTGTTTGCTTGTATCGGGCGATATTTTTGATACGGGTACTCCCCCCAATTATGCTTTGGAGCTTTATTACAACTTTTTAAAAGAACTCTCAAATATAAAAACACTCCTTACGACTATTATAACCGCAGGAAATCACGACTCCGTAGCGACTCTAAAAGCCCCCAAACAGCTTTTGGAAGTACTCAATATCCATGTGATTGCAACGGGTGATGAGGATGAAAATAGTATCATCCCTATTTATAAAAATGAAGCTTTAACATCTATTGTTTGTGCAGTTCCATTTTTACGAGAGGGTGTTATTAGAGAATCATTAGGGGGAGAAACTATAAGCCAAAAAGAGCAACTAGCAAATAGTGGAATCAAAGCGTATTATGAAAACTGCTATATAAAAGCTCTTGAACTCAAAAACAATAAACAAATTCCAATAATTGCTATGGGACATCTTACAACTGTGGGGAGTCGTTCAAGTCAAAGTGAAAGGGATATTTATATTGGTGGAACTATCGATATTGGGGGAGATTATTTAGCTTCTATGTTTGATTATGTGGCATTAGGGCATCTCCATATCAATCAAATAGTGGGGAACAATCAACATGTGAGATATTCAGGCTCTCCTATTCCACTTAGTTTTAGCGAATCCAAAAACACTCAAAAAGTAAATCTTGTGACTTTTGAAGAAAATAGGATAGATATAGAGGAGTTAGAAATCCCACTTTTTAGAAAACTGCTTGTTATCAAAGGGGATGGGGAGAACATCAAAAGAGAACTGGCTCAAATCGAAGATAAAAACTCTTGGATAGAGGTGCATATCAAAGATGATAATCCAATGGCGCTAAACGGTGAAATCAGAGAATTTGCTTCAAAATCGGAGCTTACGCTCCTAGCACTCAAAATAGACAAAAGCGAAAAGCAACTCAAAAGCGATGGATTGGAGGTTATGAGTTTGGATGAACTAAGTGTAGAACAAGTATTTGAAAAAAGATTGGAGCTTGAAGCGATAGAGGATAAAGAGTTTGAAAAAGCGTTGCTGTTGCGTTTCAAAGAGATAGTCTCAAAGGTGCAAAGTCTATGAAAATAGTAAAAATTAGATTATTAAATATCAACTCCTTAAAGGGTGAGTTTGAGATAGATTTTGAAAAGTTTTTGAAAGATGAGTCGTTGTTTGCCATCACTGGAGCGACGGGTGCAGGGAAAAGTACCCTACTGGATGTTATCACTTGTGCATTGTACGGAAGAACCGCACGACTAGCCAATCCCAATGAGCTTATGAGCCGACACACGGGGGAGTGCTTGTGTGAAGTGGAGTTTGAAGTCAAGGGAAAAGTCTATAGAAGTTCGTGGAGTCAAAAGAGAGCAAGAAGCAAAGCCGATGGGAAGTTTCAAAATGCTAAGATGGAGATTAGCGAAGTGCAATCGGGAAAAATTTTAGAATCCTATCTTTCAAAAGTTCCAAAATACAATGAAGCGTTATCGGGGCTTGATTTTGATAGATTTATCCAATCCATGATGTTGGCACAAGGGAGTTTTGATGCTTTTTTGAAAGCAAAAGAGGGTGAGCGTTCAAGTTTGCTTGAAAATATTACAGGAACGCAAATATACAAACAAATTTCTTGTGAGATACATGAAATCTATTCAACAAAGAAAAAAGAGATAGAGTTTGATGAGAGCTTATTAGGAAATATTGAACTCTTATCAAAGGAGGTTGTTGCTGAAAAAAACATCAGTTTTAAATAATTCAAAAACTCAGAAACTTGAACTAGATTCTAAAGGAACTGAACTAAAAACAGTCATTAATTGGCTTGAAAACATCCAAAAATTAGAAGCTGATAATACTAGATATGTTCAAGAGTTTGAACAAATTACTCTTGAAAAAGAGTCTAAAAAAGAGGATTTTAGTGCATTGGATTTGGCAAATAGAGCTTTAAATATCCAACCCATCTATCAAGAAACAAAGGCTTTAATTCAAACAATCGTTCAAGACAAAGAGAGACTTCAAAAGCTTCAAAAACAAACCCAAGAGTTAAAAGAGCAAATAGAGTCAAAAAATAGAGACTCCATTATCGCAAAAGATGAACTCGATAAAGAAAAAATCTCATTTGATGCAAACTCTAAAAAACTTCAAGAGGTAAGAACACTTCAGACTAAACTCGAATCAAAACTTCAAAATATCAAAGAGTTAGAAAATAAAATAAGCTCTCAAAATGAACAAAAAACTAAACTAAATGAAGAGTTGAAAGTACTAAAAACAAATCAAGAAAAAATTGATAATGATTTAAAAACTATAAATGATTATCTAATTAAAAATAAAAATGATGAATCATTAAAAGAAGAGATAGCCCTAATCTCAAAAAATGTCAATGATTATAAAGATGTAATAAAACTTTTAAAACAAATAGAAGAAAAACTTCAAAAAAATAGTTTAGATGAAAAAAATTTACAAGATAGTTTTACTAATACAAAAAAAGTGTTTGATGAAATAAAAATACTATTTGATTCAAAAGATAAAGAGTATAAAGAGTTAGAAATTCAAACTTCAAATTTCAATCAAAAAGAAACAAATAATAGGGATAGATTAAAAAGTATTGAAAAACTAATTACTTCTATAGATGAGTATAAAAGATTGTTGGAATCTATTTTAAAAGAGGAAAACATCATATCTTCTTCAAAAGATGAATCAAAAACCATCAAAACAAATATAGAAGAAAAAACAAAACTAATAAATGAAATTCAAACACATATTCAAACTCTAAATGACAAAAGAGAAGTAGAACTTTTAATAGCAAAATATGAAAGTGATAGAGTAAATCTAAAAGAAGGCGAAGAGTGTTTTTTATGTGGTTCAAAAGAACATCCATTTGTAGATCATAAAATACGTGTAAATGTAAATGAGACAACTTCAATAATCGCTCAAAAGAAGCAGATATTTGATGAAGAAAACAGAGCTTTACGAACTATTGAATTAAACTTATCAAGAATTGGTAACCACTCACCCCATCACCTAAGCCAAAATTAAAGTAAAAAACCTCTAA
>DYMA01000048.1 GCA_020721815.1 Sulfurovum sp.
TAGCCGAACATTTGAGGCTATTGAATGCTTCAAACTCGGCTAAAGCCGAGGCTACGGATTCAAAGTCGTTGTTTGGCAACCAATTTAAAATAGATTGCTTCACCCTAAAGGGTTCACAATGACGATGAACCCAACGGCTTTAGCTCAATAGCATTTGTAGGGCATCGACTCAGACAAAAGCCGCAATGTGTGCATCGTGTTGGATCAATAGTGGGTTTAAAGAGTCCCTCGAAGATGATAGCATCTTCCAAACACGGCTCTTTGCAGGCAAAACACATCGTTTGCGACCAACTCATGCAACTTTGAGTATTGATGTTTAGCTCAATGCGAATGAGGGTTTTGTGTTCAAGCTTCAATACGCCAAAACCACACGCCAAAGCACACTTATCGCAATAGGTACACCCGCTTTTGCCAAACGCAATACTGGGAGTTTTATCTGTAAGCAGACCTATAATCCCCTCTTCACAAGCACCTACACACGCCCCACTACAGGCTTGACAATGGGTATAGAAACTCTGCCTATCTTCATAATAGGGCGGACGGATATAGCTGCTTTTTTGGCTTTCAAAGAGCCTCCCCATGCGTCCAAATAGCTCTCTACGATGCATCGACTACCTCCAAATACGGGGTCTATTATAACACTTTCCAAAAACAAAATCCTTGACTTAGGTCAAAAGCATTGGCGTAGGGTATTGGGTTGGAGAATGGTTAATTTTCCCTCTTGGGTTTGGATAATGCCCTCCGTGCGGAGTTTTTTGATATTTCGTGAGAGGGTTTCGGGGGTGATATTGAGTATTTTGGCAATTTCGACGTTGCTTTTTTGGTTGAGACGCTCTTGGTTTTCGTAGATAAATTTGGCAACTTTGGCTTTGGCATCAAGAGTAAGGTGCGTAGAGAGTAGATTTTCAAGTTCCAATACTCTTTGGGTAAGGGATTTGACAAAGATAAGCAAAAAATTGGGGTCATGCAAAAAGTAACGTTTGAATTTGCCATAATCGACAAGGAGTATCTTGGACTCCTTCATAGCCATACAGTTGGAGGGAAAAGCGATCTCTTCAAGATTGGCAAGTTGCGCAATAAGCGAGGTTTGTTCTATCTCTTTGAGTATCAATTCATGACCTTTGGGGTTGTGTTTGTATATCTTAACCGCCCCCTCAATCAAAATATGCAAATGGCTCGAAGCATCGCCTTGGTAGAAGAGAATATTGTTTTTTTGAAAGGTTTTGAGAGTCGAAATAGAGAGCAGATACTCCCAATCCTCCTCGCTGAGTGTACGAAAAATCCTTTTATTTTTGAGTCGATTGAGCAATACTCTATCCATCTTAACACCCCCATGGTAAAAAATTTATTATACCCTTAAGTATGTAAATTTATTGCATTGAGCCACTGCATAAGAGAGGTGTATTGCGGTTCAATTGCCCCTAAGTCCTATTTTAATATAATATATATATCGTACAAAAAGGGAATAAATATGCAAACTGTTTCCGTTCCGCAAATTCAGAGAAATCTTCATCAACTAAACGAGTTTGATATTATTGAGATAATTGATAAAAAACGCAATCAAACCAAAGGTTATTTTTTGGATAGCTCTTACAAGCCTTTAATTGATGAGATTATCCACCAAAAAGAGCAAAAAGATAGTGACTTGCTCAAAATTATAGGAATAGTAGGCGACACTCAAGAGACAACAAGAGATTCGCTTCGTGATGAGAGATTGGCTGACTATTCAACATTTACCAAATGAGACTTTTGCACAATATCTCTTTGAATAAACACTAAGCAGAGAAAAACTCTCTACTTAAATAGATTAATCGCCTCTTTTTGGATGGCTCCAGGGATGGTGGAGATTTTCATAAATTGCGACATTTTGAGCATAGGATACATAATGGCAATGTAGTATTTGGGATCCAATATCTTAGCAACCCCATCTTCGACAAGGACGACATAAGGGAGCAATCCCGCATTTTCCATACCGATTTTAGTGATAAATTTGGCGGTTCGATTGGAGAGTTGAAATCCTACCAATGAGCGTTTATCGGATATTTTGAGTGTAAAAAGCAACTCTTTTTTGGTAGCTACTTTTGCCATAAGATTGGCATGGCTATCTTTGGCTACTTCAATCATATCTTCATAATAAGGCATTCCCATCATAAAGTGATACTTTGGCAAAAGGGTGTATTTCAAAATATCTTCGGAGTCTTTTAGCTCCCCAAAGAGACTACGCAACGTTTGCAACGTTTCAAGAGCCACTTTGTCGTCAAAATCTTTTTGCATAAATGCTCGTGAAACATAGAGCGGGTTGGTAATAGAGAGTTGGTTTTTGGTTTTATTGACCAATATTCTACCCAATGCTACAAATCCTCTATCTTCTTTGTCGGCTTGTGCTGTAAGTTTGGGGCTTGTAAAGACAATAGTGATAACCTCACCTTTTTTATCAACAGCAAATTCACCTACGAGTGTAAATCCTGCGTTGGTAAGTTTGGATTTAACCGTCTCAACATCTACTAACGAACCTTGCAAATAAGCACTTAGGCGAGAATTTTTGACCTCTCCGACTTTGGATGTTTTATCAATAGTAACAACAGCTCCAGACTCTTCGCCTACGGGCGGTACACTTTTGGGTGTTTGAATCTTGTGTGCTTCATAAGCCGAAAGGTTCTCTTGAACGGGAGGGTTACCCCCAATGGTGATAACCTTTGGGGCTGTGGGAGATGTGGGTGTTTTTGGGATTTGTATCTCAATAACGGGAGCGTTGTCGCTGCTTGTTGTATTGTCTTCTTTGATAGGTGCTGGCTTGGGAGTCTTGACCTCATCGGTGGTTTGTGTTTTTGTCTCTTGCGTAGGCACAACGGTAGTGAGCAAAGGATTGGTATTTTCAACCACCTTAGCACCCAATCCAACCATCATAGAACTAATCTCTTCATCAAGCTTTTGCATAAACTCAAATCGTATTTTATCCTCTGAGATACCCAGTGTGGTTGCCCAGTTGGCAAGGGTTGGCATACCGATATGCAACTCATTGCTATCTTTTTTGATAAACATATACATACTGCACGGTGCAAAAATCCCTGCATCGGGTCGCCCTCCTGCGTTGTCAAAAACCGTAAAGGAGTATTTAAAATGGCACAATGAGTAGGTCCAATATCTATCAAATCCTGCTAGCAAATCGGTTTCGCCCTCAAAAAACTCTTTGTAGTCAAAATATCCCGCAACGATATATTTTTTCTCTTCAAAAAGCTCCTCAAATCTCTCTTGAAAATCATCGACAAACTCATCCAAATCATCGGAACGTTCAAATGTGTAAACAAAATTCATCATCGTTTTGGGAGGGAGTTTTTCGTAGGTGGTGTAGCTCACATCGTTACCAAAAGTCTCTAGGAGCATTTTATCCAATGCTTCAAAACTTTTGATATAATCTGTTTTGACCTTTTGGTCGGTAATACCGATAATATCTAGGATAGCTTCGGGCATAAGGTGTGTGATGTATGTGGTCTCATCGCTTAGCTTTTTGTACGCCAAAAGGTTAAAAGGGTTAAATCCTGCCAATCTGGGATCAATATTGAGTAACTTTTTGACTTCGTTTTTATTGACGATAGACATAAAGCTTAGCAAATCCAGATTGGTACTTCCGTACTTTTTTTTGTAGGCATCATTGACACGTTTGTGTGGGTCGGTTGCCGCAAAACCGATTGTTTTGATCTTCTTTTCGATAAATTCATTGTATTTTGCTTCCACATCCCCTTTGACTTTGATAACCATAGCTAATTTTTTAGCTTGCGTGTCGGATGCTGTGGTTGGTGCTGGTGTCTCTTGGGCAAAAACTGCCAATGTTAGACCAACTAATAGCGATACATTTAGCATAAGACGCTTAAATGATCCTTGCGTATTTGACTGTTTCATAAATATACTCCTACCCCTAATTTTACCTATAGATTAATGTTATAAAATGGTGCAAACCTCCCATGAGAGGCTTGACGACTCACATGAACGAGATTGACACGCTAACTTAGTGTTTGATTTCATCTCTATTGGTTGTGCTATCTTCAGAGATTGACTTTGTCGCATCAGCAGTATCGTTAGAGATAGTTTTGGTAGAGTCATTGACATTGTCCGAAACGCTTGTGGTTGCGTCTGCTGCATCATTAGAGACGGTTTTGGTAGAGTCATTGACATTGTCTGAAATGGTTTTAGTCGCATCGGCGGTATCATTTGAAATCGTTTTGGTAGAGTCGTTTAGATTGTCCGAAACGTTGGTAGTAGCGTCTGCGGTATCATTTGAGATAGTTTTAGTCGAGTCATTGACGTTATCTGAAATGGTTTTAGTCGCATCGGCGGTATCGTTTGAAATGGTTTTGGTAGAGTCGTTAAGGTTGTTGGATACGTTTTTAGTCGCATCGTTGGTATCGTTGGAGATAGTCTTGGTTGAATCATTGAGATTATCCGATACATTTTTGGTCGCATCGTTTACATCGTTTGAAACCGCAATAGTAGAGTCTTTGAAATCTTTGGTAGCCATGGTTGAGCTATCTTTTAGATCTCGTGACGTATTGGTAATTGAGTCTTTTGTATCTTCGGCAATCTCTACAGTAGAGTCTCGTGCATCTTTAGATACGTTTGTTACTGAACGCTCTCCGCTATTTACAGTAGCAATTTCGCTCGTTTTGAGGTCATCTGAGACTTTTACAGCACTATCTTTTGCATCTTTTGAGACGTTGCTTACGGTTCGTTCAGCACTCTTACTGGTCTCTACCGCACCATCTTTCATCGACTCTACACTGTCTCTCATATCGTGACTCATAGATGTCGTAGCATCTTTCATATCTCTAAACATATCACCAAAGCTAAAATCAGCGTGAAGTTGAGTTCCCATTGTTGCAATTGTGATTGCACTTGCCATTACGATTTTTTTCATTGTTATTCCTCCCAAGGACATATCTTAAATTTTGAAATTGCGGTTCATAAACTGCATCAAAAACTATAACAATAAATCACTGAATAAAAACTGAAAAAATAAATTTTAGTTATACAAGCTGATAATAATAATCAGAAGTTTTGATTTATTAATTATTATTTTGATACAATTGAGAAATCTAAAATTTTAGGAGATGATGATGAAAAAAAAGATAGTAGCCGTAGCATTGGCTCTAAGTACGAGTTTATGGGCAACAGGAAGCTATAACACGGCGGATAGAATCAAGGATATGCAAACCATGGCAAAAGCGATGCAAGATATTCAAAATGGCTTTTTTTACAACAATTTTGATATGATAAAAGAGGGTGCTAATAGACTCGCAGATGCCGTAGAACGCACACAACCACCGCTTGAAGAGGAGGAGGAAAAGGATGTTATGACACGTTATGTCAATAACAAAGTACAAATGACCAACGGCATTAAAAAGCAGATTAATCAAAAGATAAAAACCCTTTTGGAGCGTTTTGAAGCGGGGGATGCCAAACAAGCCATTCAAGCCTATACGAAGATTACCAAAGAGTGCATGAGCTGCCATACACAGCTACGAAAATGGTAAAAATAGATTAAAGTGTGTAAAAAAGGATACTTTTTTGAAAAAGACAATTTTTTTTAGTTTGTTACTTTTGGTAATACAAACTCTATCTGCCAATGAAATTCAATTGACAGGTACCGTCGTATCGGATGGTCAAAAGATGATTGGAAGCAGATACATGGGATATGTCAAAGAAGTATTTGTAAAACTTGGCGATAGAGTCAAACGTGAAGATGACCTATATGAGATGGAGTCGGCTGAATTTGATATTATGAAATCTCAAGCCGATCTTGCCCTTGAACAAGCACAAATCGTTGTAGAGTTTTGGCAAGAGCGTATTCGGATACTCCAGCGACGCAAAGAGGCACTCAAAAACAAAAAAAACATCGTCCCTCAAACCGATTTGGACAATATTGAGATGATGGCGGACAATGCGCTTACGATGTTGGAGACCTCAAGGGTAGCCGTCAAACAGATGGCAATCAAAGCCAAACAGATGGCTACTATTTACAACTACATCAAGATGAAAGCCCCCTCCGATGGAGTGATTGTGCAAAAAAACATCAAACCAGGCGATATGGTTATGCCAGGGATGCTTACTATCATGTTGGTTGATACGGAAGATTTGGAGATTGATGTCTCTATTTCAGAGAGCATTATCAAATACGTTCGGCGTGGCGACAAGGTCAAGGTAGAGATTCCCTCAATTGATTATGAAGTGGATGGAAATATCAAAGCCATTATCCCCGATGCCAATCCTATGACGCACAAAATCACGATGCGCATTAGCTTCGACAAAGGAAAAGAGAATATTTTTCCAGGGATGTATGCAAAAGTAACCATCGATAAATTTTGATTACTTATGCACGCATTTTTCCCAACATTCCATCTTTGAATCCGTAGCCTCGGCTAAAGCCCGAGTTTAAAGCATTCAATAACCTCCAATTTGTTCGGCTAAAGGGTTCGCAATGACGTAGGGGTTATTGTTTTGGAGGGTTGGTGGTTCGTACGCATCGTACACGACGGTCATAACTTATCCCGTTGGGTTCTGATGCACCGTCTCTAAAATCGACTCCCCAATTTTTGGTCGAATCACCTTTGAAAGATGTTGAAGACCAATAGAAATTATCCTCCACATAGTTAAATCCACCAATAAGGGCGGGTTTGTATTTGTTGTAGCTTACAAGCGTCAAAAGCTCGGTAATAGTAGGCACTCTCCAATCGGTATGCCCACCCAATGTGAGTTCTTGACAATAGAGATAGGCTTTTTTGTAGGTGACAAGATTATCAACCACGGCAGGATTATCTTGCCATGTAAGTCCCGTGTAACCATCTATTGCCATCTCACCAGCTTGTAAGCCTACAACGGTAGCCAAAATCAAAAGCGTTTTTTTCATCAATTCTTCCTCTAATAGTAATATTTGTCACAAATTATAACACATTAAAATTAATTTCTTTTATATTAAAATATAATATAGATTTAAAATATTTTAGAATATAATGAAACACAATCTTTTTAAAACCAAGGGGGTTTTATGCAAATATGGAATCAAGACCGATATACCAAAGCGTGGAATTTTGCTGCTCAAGCACACCTAGGAGGGACTATGCCCGATGGTGAGCTTCCTTATATCAAACACGTTGCCAATGTCATGATGGAATCAATGGGTGCAATGGTTAATGGAAAGAATGTAACCAATCCCAATCTTTTGATTGAAACAGCACTGTTGCACGATACGATTGAGGATACGAAAATAACGTATGATGATATTGTGAGCTCTTTTGGCAAAAATGTAGCCGATGGCGTTATGGCACTGAGCAAAAATCCCGCCCTCCCCAAAGAAGAGCAAATGGTTGATAGCATCAAACGCATACAACTTCAACCCAAAGAGATCTGGATGGTCAAACTCGCCGACCGTATCTCCAATCTCCAAAAACCACCCCTCCATTGGGATAAATACCGCATTCGTCGCTACAAAGAGGAAGCGCAACTGATTTTGGATGAACTGGGTAGTGCCGATGAGTATCTTCACGATAGGCTAAGTGCAAAAATTATTGCCTATGAGGAGTATATTAACTAAATTACTATATCATAATGCCATTGATATTTTTTGTAAGGAGTTGAGTATGAGAGGCTTAAATCTATTATTTATTGTTTTGATTTTGAGCGGTTGCGGCGACTCCGCCGAGGATATAAAAGCCAATCAAAAAGTAGAGGCATTTAAAAATGAAATAGCCCACAAAGCATCAAAAGAGGAAGAGACGATGGATACCCAAGAGCCAATCGTTGAAAACAATACCTCTAGCGATGAAGGTTTTATGAAAAAAATCGGTTTTGAGACCAATGGAAGCATTATCACTCTCGATACCAACAAAACCAAAGGCTACATCAATGCGTTGGGCAACAATCTAAAAGAAAAAAGCATTGAACTCTCCAGAGACATCAAAGAGGGAACGCTAAAAGCAACCAAAGGGATTGGCATTGAGATGGATCAAAACGGTTCACTCGCAATTGACATGAACAAAACCAAAGATTTTGTGAACGATATGGGCAAAAAGATGGAAAATATTGCTCAAGATGTTGATAAGTTTACCCGTAGCATCATCAAAGAACAAAACACAACACACTAAAGGAGAAATATGCAACCCATAGATATGAACTCGCCAGAGTTTCAACTCGAACTCGAAAAGACATGGAGCTTTATAGAAAAAGTAAACACTCAATTTGGATTTGTCCAAAACCCAAATGTCGAAGTCAATGAAGGCGTTGCTTTAGGATTGGCTCGTAATAAGATTCTTTATGGCAAACGCTATTGTCCTTGCTTTATGGTTATAGGTCAAACCAAAGAGGAGCAAAAAGCAGCGGATAATCGTATCTGCCCTTGCAAACCTGCTTTGGAAAAAGAGATTCCCCAAGATGGATTGTGCCATTGTGGGATTTTTTGTACGCCAGAGTATTTCAAAGCCCAAACCATGGAGCCTCAACTCGAAGAGGCAGTCCACCAACACTCTCGTGGCTTGACCCAAGAAGAGGCTACGCTATTGCTCAAACAAGAACAACTTGATGGCGATGAGCTTGAAGCACTCCTTGAAGCACGCTCTTTGGGAATGATTGGCTTTACACTTGTTGATGTTCGTGAACACATGGAGTTTAGAATGGGGCATATTGTTGGTACCGATTTGCTTATCCCTACGTCGCAATTTTATATCAAAATCGAGGAGATTAATAGCAAAAAAGAGGAAGCTATTATTGTCTATTGTCATACAGGAAGCCGAAGTTTCCAAGTACAACACGCTATGTATTCTCTAGGATTTAAACACGTTGGCAATTTGCAACACGGTATTATCTCTTATGGCGGTGAGACACAAAGAGGCTAGGTCATTGCGAGGAGGAACGACGAAGCAATCTTAAAGTTTTGGATTGCTTCACATTGTTTGCAATGACACATCTCGTCATTGCAAGGCAAAAGCCAAAGCAATCGAATGTTATAGTTATTAGCCTTGTCGGCTCTCAATGTATTGTTGGATTTGATTGGTGAGATACTCTAGCTCTTTTTTGTAGCCATCAATATAGAGCGAGAGTTGTTGTTGTGCTCCATAAATAAAGAGTTGATTGATTTCACTGAGCAAATGCGTCATATTGTTAGCTCCAATCGCCCCCGCAAGTCCGCTCATATCTCTAGCTAGTGAGAGGACATTGTCGTACTCTTCGTTTTCGATATACTCTTTGAACTGTTCAAAGTTATTGGAATAGACCTCTAAAAACTCTTTGAGAATCTCAATATAAAGCACCTCGTTGCCTTTGGAGTAGATGATACCGCTTTTGGTATCTAAGATAGCACTATCTTCTATATAATCCATTGGCTCATACTCCTCTTCATACTCCTCTTCCTCGTTGGCTTCGATATGTGAAGTATCCAAAGCGTTTTGTTTTTTCAAAAAGAGAGAAAAGACGCTGTAGAGCTGTCCCATCTTAAGGGGTTTAATCAAACACGCATTCATGCCACTCTCGTACATCTTTTTGATCTCATGGTCAAGTCCCAGACTTGTCAAAGAGACGATAGGAATATGGTCATACATCTCATTGGAGCGAATGATACGGGTTGCGGCATAGCCATCCATAATGGGCATGGATATATCCATCAAGATAAAATCGTACTCTCCGTTTTGATGCTCTAGTAATCGCAACGCCTCTTCACCGTTGTTGGCTACATCGATTTTGATACCCGATTTTTTGAGGACACGCAAAATAACCTTTTGATTGATGGTGTTGTCTTCGACAATGAGCAATCTAGCTCCCCTAAAGACAATAAAATCGCTCTTATTGATCCCTTGAGCGTCGTGAATCTCGCCTTTATAGACTCTAGGAATGTATTTGGTTGGCTCAATGACTTTGCTCTTTTGGGGTGGTGGAGTCTCTTTTGCTACTTCGCTAGGAGCTGCTATGGGCTTTGTCTCTTCCTTGGGCGGTTGTTCGTGGATGCTTTGTGTTGGTTGAGGCGTGGGAGTACTCTCTTGCGTTGTATCAATACGCAAATTTAAATGCTCTTTGGCGTTGTAGCGTTCACTAAAGATATTGGCCAATACCTCATAGACACGCTCTCGATGAAGCGGCTTAATAAGATGTCTATCGATAATAGTAAGAGCCTCTGGGGCGACTCTCTCGTCGTGCAAAAGTGAGCTTAGACCTATGACTTTAAGGTTGCTTTTGGTTTTGACACTCTCAATATCTTGTGCCAATGCATTGGATACAAGCGAAACATCAATAGCCAAAATATCAAAATAGATGAGTTCACTCATCTTATCGCCTAGATGATTGGAGGGCTTGATAGTCGTATCGTAGCCAAAATAGCGTAAAATTTTCTCCAATGCCCACGAAGCACTGTCATTTTTCTCGACAATCAACACCTTTTTGACACCCAGTCTTGATTGCGATGAGGCGGCGGCTTGAGCACTCTTATCGATTTTGAGCGGAAGCTTGATAGTAAAAATAGTTCCCTCACCGTGTTTGCTATCGGCTCGTATCTCTCCCCCCATCAAAAAGATAAGCTCTTTGGCGATATAGAGTCCCAGATTGTCTTGATCCATTTGCGTAATGTTTTCGCTTGAAAAAGGGACAAAGAGTTTGGAGAGCCACTTCTCTTCGATTCCCTCTCCATTATCTATAATCTTAATTTCGATATGAATATCATCGTTTTGCATCGAAAGGGTATCGATCATCAATTTAATCTCCCCCGTTCGAGTCGTTTTAAGGGCTTGTTCAAAGATATTGAGAAGCACTTTGCTAATATGATTGGAATCGCCCACAAGGAGTTGGGGTACATTGTTATTGACATCAAATATCAGTTCAATGTTGCGATTTTTGTGCTTTTGCAAAATCTGTCCTGAGATTTCATTGAGAATATTGTTGATATTAAAAAGCTCCGCAACGGCTTCAACTTTTTTGGATTTAAGTTGCAAGAAAATAATAAGATCGCTTGTGGTATCAAGCAAAAGCTCATCGGCATCTTTAAAACGGCTTGATGTTCGCTTGATAATATCGGTTGAAAGCTCATCAACGCTTCGATTAAAAAACTTCTCCCGTTCAGCTACGATAGTCTCTACAGACTCTTTGATGCGTTGGCTTACGGTAGCAAGAAGAAGGTTTTGCGACTCTTCAAGCTTGGCGTTTTTATCGACTATTTTTTGATACTCCTCTTGTACCATTTTGATGTGACGAGTATAATAGTAAAAAATCCCTCCGCTTATTACCATGAGCAAAACAATAATAATCCATAGATAAAACGTAGAGGAGTCTTGGGTAATCACGACCGTTTTGACCTCATCGGGCTTGTGATAGTTGTCTATTTTACTATGCGTCTCTTCGCCCATAATAAGATCTTGTGGAGATTTTTCTCGTGTGACGATAGCGTTGGAAAAGTAGCGTTTGATACTGTAGTAAACATTTGCCAACACTTCATCATCGTAAAAAGGCTCCAGAAAGACCATATACTCACCCCCTTCAACCTCTTTTTTGTTGATGACAAAAGAGTGTTTTTCCTTGAGCAGGGTAAGTGTTGGCTCACTTTGCATAATATCATTAAAGCCCTCAATCGAACTGTTTGCCATTGCTTCATTTTTGTACTTATCAATGACGATTCTTCCAAAGGAGCTGTTAGCTCCATACGCACAAGCAACCAAAGCAACCCATGCCAACAATGTAAAAGTAATGCGTTTAATGATATATCCTTTTGAACCAAAAAATTAATGCTAATTATATCTTAATAGAAGTTATAAAATCTCTACCATTAACCCTATTTGGGTCTAGTTGTTGTATAATTACTTCATGAAAGAGATATTTTTATGCGCCATCAACAACATACTTAGTGGTAATTGCAACGAAGATTGCCAATTTTGCACTCAAAGCGTACGCTACAGAGCTGATATAGAGCGTTACAGCTACAAAAAAATAGAAGAGATTGTAGCTCAAGCCAAAATTGCCAAGAGCCATGGAGCTTTGGGCTATTGCCTTGTTACCGCAGGGAAAGGGCTGGATGATAAAAAGGTAGAGTTTGTAGCCCAAACTGCCCACGCCATCAAATCCCAAATCGATGGACTCAATCTCATCGCTTGTAACGGCACGGCCACAAAGGAGCAACTAAGCTACCTCAAAGCCCACGGCATTGATAGCTACAATCACAATCTTGAAAGCTCCCAAAAGTACTACTCAACCATTTGCACTACCCACAGTTGGGAGGAGCGTTACGCTACGGCTCAAAATGCCAAAAGTGTAGGTTTGGCACTCTGTTGCGGTGGGATTTTTGGAATGGGTGAGAGTGTAGAAGATAGAGAGGATTTGATGGAGGCGATTATATCGCTCAATCCCGAATCAGTGCCGCTAAACTTCTATCACCCCAACCCCTCTTTGCCTATCAAAACCTGCAATATTAGCCAAAGCCAAGCCTTAGAAGTCATCGCCTCCATGCGTCAAAGGTTGGGTGAGGAGCGACTGTTGATGGTGGCAGGCGGAAGAGAGCGAATGTTTGGGGGCAATGAGAGAGCCATTTTTGAAGCAGGAGCCAATGCCATTGTGATAGGCAATTACCTCACCACCACAGGAGAAGAACCTCACAAAGATAGAGAGATGTTGGAGCAAATGGGCTATAGGATAGCAAGTGGCTGTAAGCGATAACAGTATCTCTATAATCCTTACGCTCTCCTTTTTAATATGGCTATCACCCTATATCTCCAAGCTTGTCAAAATCCCCACACCTCCTATTGAAATCATTTTGGGTTCGCTTGTGACCTATTGGGGGTTGGTGAGTACGCACGAATACTTTGATATACTTGCCAAAGTAGGCTTCTTGTATCTGATGTTTTTAGCGGGTATGGAGGTCAATCTCAAACAAATTCTCAACTCTCCCAAAATCATTTTGCAAAAATCCCTCGTGTTTTTGGCTCTTATGATCTTTTTTGCTACGGTATTAGGATTTGCTTTTGGGCTTAATGCCATTGTGATTGTCTCCATGCCTCTTATCTCCATCGGTGTCCTAGCAACCCTCTCCAAAGAGTACGGCAAAGATGAAAAATGGATACAACTGGCTTTTATTGTGGGTGTGATTGGAGAGGTGATTAGTATCGCAGCACTTACGGTGATTGACACTGCTATTATGGTAGGATTTGGATTTGAATTGTTGGTGAAAATGGGCTATTTGTTGCTTTTTATTTTGGCTATCTATATCGCTTACCGTTTGTTGCAAGTGGTTTTTTGGTGGTATCCTGAGTTTAAAAACTTTTTAATGCCTCACGATGATACTAGCGATCAAAATATCCGCCTCACCATTGCACTCTTTTTTATTCTCATTGCCATTATGTTGCTGTTGCATTTGGAGGTAGCCTTTGGAGCATTTATCGCTGGGGTGGCTATCTCTACCTTTTTTCATCACGAAAAACGACTCGAAGAGAAGATGTCGAGTTTGGGATTTGGATTTTTAGTACCTATCTTTTTTATTTATGTGGGTGCCTCTTTTGACCTCAAAGCCCTTGCCCTTGAGGGAATTGTGAGCGGAGCTTTACTCATTATGGGCATTATGGTAGCTTCTCGTATCGCAGGGGGATATGTTTTGCACGCTATTGGTGGCAAAGGCGATGCACTTTTGACTTCTCTTTCACTCTCTATGCCCCTTACGCTTATGATTGCTGTAGCTACGATTGGCTATGAGGTGCGTATGATTGATATTTTGACCTACTACCAACTCATCCTAGCCTCACTCTTTGAGATTATTGTAGCGATGATCTCTATCAAGCTTATCTACGTACTCAAACAAATCGCCCCCAATCAATTGCTTTAGATAATTTTGATTTAGGGCATTATCGTCTCTTTTCGTTCCACCTCTCTCGAGAGCGTGAAATAACTATCTCAATCAAAGCTTAAACCACTGGAAGTAGGACTTTAGTCCTACTAATATGTTTAAAAAGTGATAAATCTGTCATTTTTAGACTTTTTTGGCGGGACTAAAGTCTTGCTTCCGAAGTTTTCCCATGTTATTTCACACTCTCTCCCGAGGCGGAACGAGAAGAAAGTCAAGGGCAAAGCCCTGCAAAAGAAGATGAGCATCAAGCCCAACCCCGAGATTTATTGTTTATCCAAATGCTTTTTAAGTTCATCGATAGAGATATTAAGCTTTGAGGCTACTTGATCGATGGATAGATGAAACTCTTTTATCATCATAATAGCCATAT
>DYMA01000238.1 GCA_020721815.1 Sulfurovum sp.
TCACCCTGAGCTTGATGTACTTCGACAAGCTCAGTACGAACGATAAATTGAATATATTATATCCAAAAATTATTCCCCTAGATGCGTGCCATAAAGGTGACGAAATTTGCCCATTGGAAGATGGTATCTATCTCTCTAAAACCCGCCTCTTTGCACATTTTGATATTCTCTTCGATGCTAAAAGGCACAAGTACATTCTCCAATGCCTCTCGCTTTTGGGCTATTTCGTACTCACTGTAGCCTTGGGCTTTTTTGTAGTCGTAGTAAACATCAATAATCTCTTTATCGAGGCGTTTGTTGTCAAAAATCACCTTTTCGCAAAAGAAAAAAACCCCCTCATCGTTGAGATTGTGGGCTATCTTTTGCACCAATTTCAAACGCTCAATGGGGCGGATAAATTGCAAGGTATAGTTGGCTACGACTATATCCTCACGCCCATAGGGATAGGTTAAAATATCCCCTTCTTCGATGCTAATATCGGCTCCAAAGGCTTGAATTTTGCGTTTGGCTCGTTCGTTCATGGCTGCTGAATTGTCAATGCCTTTGAGGTGCATTTTGGTTTGCGTTCTATTGTGAAGCATCAAGAGAAACTTTGCCGTAGAACTGCCCAAATCAAGCACTTTAAGCCCCTCTTTTTGGCGTTTGCAAATAAGGTCGATGATTAAAGCACTGTTGGCATCGTAAAAAGGAATGGAGCGACTAAGCATATCGTCAAATACCGAAGCTACCGACTCATCAAATTCAAATTTTTTTTCTATTTTTTTGGTAAATACGTCATCTTTCACGGTGAATCTTTTTGGCTATTTCTATATCTTTCAGTATTTGGAGTTTGAGTTTGGTCAAATCCTCAAAGGTTTGATTGGAGCGGATAAACTTCAACCACTGCAATGCGATGCGAGGATTTTTGAGTGCGATGGTTTTGTCGATGATATGCGTCTCTATGGCAAAAGCATTATCGCTAGAGACCCTATGACCGATGAAGCTAATGCTATCATACCATACACCATTGACCAATATGCGGGTAGCGTAAACTCCCTCTTTGGGATTGTGATACTCCAATGCGACAATATTAATCGTCGAAACCAAAGCTTTGCTCCCTATCCCCTGCCCTTTGATAGCACTTCCCATCATCTCATAGGGTCGCCCCAGTAGCTTGTTGGCTCTATCGATATGACCCTCGCAAATAAAGCTCTTGATAATACTAGAGTGAATCGAAACTCCCTCGCATTTCATCTCTTTGACGAGAACCACCTCGCCCTCAAATATGTTTTGCAGCGTTTGAGCGTTGCCGCTTTTGTTGTGACCAAACTCAAAATCATACCCTACTACAATGCGTTTGAGTTTTGGAAAATCCTCTTTGAGCATGGCTATAAACTCTTGGGGTGTTTGCGATGAGAGCCTATCGAAATGATAGACAAAGAGAGGCTTATCGATATAAAAACTCCTACGATACCCCCTCGTAAGCGTAGCCAAACCACGCTCAATCACTACTATCCCATCGCTTAGAGAGATGAGTCTTTGATGGGCTAAATGTACACCATCAAAAGAGCCTATGGAAACCGATTGAATGGTTGTATTCTTCACGAAGAGCCATCTCCTGCGTTGCTGTCGTAGTGCAACTCGTAACGATGTTTGGGTTTGAGGGTTGTAAGAGTGGAGAGATACTCCGCCATAGCGTTTGTCTCTTGGTCGTTTAAAGCTTTGGCAAACGATACCATAATAGCTCCATTGGGTGTTTTGGTAATGCCTTGACGCAACTCTTTGAAGCGTTTGATAAGATACTCTTTGGAGAGTCCTTGAAGTTTGGGCGTAGCTCCCATCCCCTCTCCATAGACACCGTGGCAACTGTTGCACCCGTTTTGCATATAGAGTATCGACATATCTTTGGAGTAGAGGCAAGAGTGCGATAGGATTAATGCAGTGAGAATGAATTTCATACTAAATTACTCTTTTTTGAGCGGATAATAGCATAAAAATAATTAATATTTTGTAACCACTCACCCCATCACCTAAGCCAAAATTAAAGTAAAAAACCT
>DYMA01000049.1 GCA_020721815.1 Sulfurovum sp.
TTTAGAGGTTTTTTACTTTAATTTTGGCTTAGGTGATGGGGTGAGTGGTTACAGATAGAGATACTCTAGCACAATCTAAGTTGGGTTTTTTGTTTTGCGATACCCTAGATGAAGCTTTTCCAAACCCAAAAAAAGCACCAATCCCACAGCCCCCACCATGATAATCGTAGCCCCCGAAGTCAAATCATAGAGATACGACAGGCTCAGTCCTATCAGTGTAAAAACACTAGAGATGAGTCCCGAAATTACCATCATCGATAGCAGTGAAGAGGAGAGCTTCTCGGCGATATAGATAGGGATAGTCAGCAGTGCAATGACGAGTATCAACCCCACTACCTTAATAGCCACCACCACACTCAAAGCCGAAAGCACAAGGATAAGTGTATAGAAAAACTTGACATTTATCCCCCGTAGTGTGGCGTATTGGCTATCGTAGGAGACGGCTAAAATATCACGATACCAAAAGAGCAAAATGATGATAATACCAAAGAGCAATCCCGCCATAAAGTAGAGATCACTTTGAGCAACCGCCAAAATCGAACCAAAAAGATAACTCATCAAATCGACATTATACCCCTGAGTCAAATCAATAAAGAGTATCCCAATCGCCATCCCCACAGCCCAAATTAGCCCAATAAAGGTATCCATTCGTTCACGATGGTTTAATGTAATCATCGCCATAAGCACCGCCGCCCCCACAGCAAAGACCGAAGCCCCCAAAAAGATAGGCAATCCAAAATAGATAGCAATCCCAATCCCCCCATACGCCGTATGCGCAATCCCACCTGCCAAAAACACCATACGATTGACGACAATAAGTGAGCCAATAATCCCACTAATAAGACTCACCAACACCCCTGCAATAATGGCGTTTTGAATAAACTGATACGATAGGGCTTCAAGCATCTATCACCTCCCAATGCCCACCTTTTGCTGAGCCTATACGCTTGATATATCCATTTTCTTTGAGAAATTTAATATTTTTATCTATTGCCGTAGTACTTATATTTAGATTGCTAGATAGCTCTTTTGTGGATATTTTAGAATTATTGTAGATATACTCTATAATTTTTCTTCTTGTTTCACCCAACTTATCACCCAACTTATCACCCAACCCTTTATTAGGGTATTTAGAAGCAAACTCTACTGTAAGTCCACCCAAAAATTCAAAAGTGGGTATTGTGCCGTTATAAGCTTTGGAGCTTTCAATGACTGTATTGATACCTCTACCCCACGACTCAATATAGCCTGCTCTAAAAAATACCGTGGCAATATCGGGGTTGTAGGGGCGAGAGTTGTGCGGTGATAGGAGTGTCTCTATCGTCCAATCTTGTGGCAACTCCCCTGCGTTAAAGATTTTAATTTTATGATGATAGATGCGTATCTGTATGGGTGTGCCTGAGCCGTAATCTTTGTGTACGATAGCATTATGAATAATCTCTCGTAAGGCACTGGTATCATAATCGTACCTTTCTATTCGGTGAATGCCTTGATATGAGATAAGGGCTTTAAGGTATTTTGTTAGTAGTAAATCCATTGTCTTTTCCACTTGATTAAGCAAGTTTCCCTCCATAACATCTTGATAAAGTATAGTCGATTCATCTGCAAAGTAGCCAAGTTTTACATACGCCCCCGTAAAGAAGCGTTGGGGTTCTTTGTGAAAAAGCAAAACGGCACTGCGTTTGAGATACTCCCCCTCTTTGAGACGCAATTTATCCAAAAGTTCATCATAATTTTTTGGAATACTCCCTCTCTCCAAGCGTTTAGAATCGAGTGATTTTGCTATGAAAAACTCAAAACTCTCTCTATCTAAATCCTCTACACCTACATAGGGAAGCGGTACACTATCCCAAGTACGCCCATATTTACGCAACAAAAATCTATCCAAGGCACTCCCTTTAAGTTCTTGTTTGGTACTGCCTGAACGGTAGTAGTATTGACCTTTGTAGTTAATGGGCGAAGGATAAGCAGGGATAATGATTTCTATATACTCAATAGCATTATCTTTTTCTATATTGACATCAATAACAATACCTAAGCTATCTCGTACCTTATTGGGTATATCTTCAATAAGTTTTTGAATATTTTTTACACCAATAGCATGCGCATTATCATCCACACCTATCAAAAGTTTCCCTCCCTCGGCATTGGCAAATCCACAAATCCATTTGATATACTCATCCCGCCACGACTCTTTAAACTCAATATTTTGATTCTCTTTTATGTCCGTACCTATCATCTACTTTATCCTATCCAAAATATTTACACTATTTTTATCCATCTTTGAAAAGGCAAACCATTTTTTCCCAAGGTCTTTTAGGCTTGCTCCTAGATGATAGATTACATCATCATCCACTACGATAAATCTATCGTGAGACTCTTTAAAAATTTTTAGCTCTATAGGTTTGTATTGTTTGTTGTATTTTTCTATATCTAGGCTTAGTTGTTTTGAGATGGTGTTGGTGTAGATAGTTGTCTTTGCATTTTGATTTTTGCTAAGGTGTGTTAGTACACTATCATCAATATAATTATCTATGATTTTTATAGATATTTTCGCACTTTTTATAATCTCTGATAAAAAAGCATAGGCATCAAAAATCTCTCCATCGAAAAATATCCCTTGTTTTAACTCCAAAGTGTTGTTTTGGATATGCGATTTTATAGTAGCTACATCATTTTCTAAATTTGCCAATCTTAGTTCGTTTATCTTGTGAGTATTTATTGCATAGCCATTTGCGATGTAACTTTTCAAAACCCTTGTAGCCCATTGACGAAATTGTGTGGCTTTTTTGGAATTGACCCTATAACCCAATGAAATTATCATATCTAAATTATAGTGTTCAAGGTTTCTTCTTACTTCTCTATTCCCTTCCTTTTGAACTGTCAAGAAAAACTTGACAGTTGAGTTTTTTTCAAGTTCTTCTTCATTTAAAATATTATTTATATGCAAACTGATATTTTGTTTTGTGACCTCAAAAAGCTCTACTAACTGTTTTTGAGTTAGCCAAATAGTATCATCTTCAACCGATACTTTTAGCTCCAACTCCCCGCTGTTATATATCTCTATATTTTTCATAACTTACATCAACTTACTATTTCTATAGAAGCTACACATAAAGCATCAAACTCATCAAAGCTTACAACTTTTTTTTCAATAGTTTTCATTGGCATGGTCACGATAAACCCCTCTGATTATTATAAATATATTTTAACATCCACACCCCTTGCCCATTCTTTGGAGCATCTCTACTTCGCAAAAGTGTCCGCTTGGGTGGCGGGTGACATCGGTGAAGTGGGAGAGTTCGTGAAAGGTGAGGATTTTGTTGATGTGGGCTACTTTGGTAGCGTAGCTAAGGACTACGGATATATCGTGACTCACTACCATAATCGTGATAAACTCATTGAGCTTTAAAAGCAAGTCGTAAATCTGTTTTTGTCCCTCCACGTCGATATTGGCGGTAGGTTCATCGAGTAGCAAAATAGCAGGATGCGCACACAATGCCCTTGCAATCATCACTCTTTGACGTTGCCCACCCGAAAGTGAGCCGATTTTGGTATAAGCAAAGCTCTCCATACCCACTTGTCTAAGCGATGCCAAAGCACACGAACGCTCAAACTCATTGTAGCCAATAGAGAGGTATTTGTGCCACGGTTTGCGAGAGCTGTGTTGCTCTTTGAGCGTATGAATATGTCCCATCATCACCACTTCAATAGCTTGAATGGGGAAGTTGGTATTGATATTGGTATTTTGGGGAACATAGCCAATCTTGTGAAGGTTTTTAGAGAGCGGTTTATCAAAAATCTTAATCGTACCTTGCTGTAAGGGATTGATACCCAAAATGCTCTTCAATAGAGTCGATTTGCCTCCACCGTTTGGACCAATAATCGCCATAAAATCCCGCTCCATTACCTCCAAATTGATATTTTCCAATACCTTTTGGTTGTCGTAACTGTAGCTTAAATTTTCAATTTTTATGAGACTTTGCGACATACTATTGGGCTATTGCTTTGGCTAACTCTATGAGATTCTCATCCCATTTGGGATTAAGAGGGCTAAGCTTCAAAACTGCAATACCCAACTCATCGGCTATCGTTTTGGCTACCCTATCGCTAAACTCTGGAGTGGTAAAGATGGCTTTGATAGACTCTTTTTTAGCCTTGGCAATCAATTGGGCTACCATTTTGGGCTTGGGTTCTTTCCCCTCTACTTCAATGGGCAACTGCACAAGACCGTAAGAAGCGGCAAAATATCCCCACGCAGGGTGAAAAACCATAAATTTAGCACCCTTAGGGGTATCTTTTAAAATCTCTCGTATAGAGCTATCGACACTATCAATGTGAGCCAAAAAGCTCTCAAAATTGGCTTTGTAGTAAGCCTCATTGGCTCTATCGACACCTATTAATCCATCGTAGATATTTTGGGCAATGATTTTGACATTACTAGGAGAGGTCCAAATATGAGGGTCAAAGCCCCCCTCGTGATGATGATGGTCATTGTGAGCCATAGCCATCTTTGTGATATTTTGAGTAGTATCGATGATTTTCATCGCTCTATTTTGCGATGCAAAACGCTCCAACCAAACTTTTTCAAACTCTACACCAATAGCAAAATAGAGCTGGGCTTGGCTAATACTACGCATTTGCGAGGGTTTTGGCTCGTAAGCATGAGGTGAATGCCCAGGTTCTACCATCAAAGCAACATCGACTTTCTCACCGCCAATAGCCTTTACAAATGTCACTTGAGGCAAAACACTCACAGCAACACTAACCTTGGCATACCCCAAAGAGAGCGTCATCAAAAAAATCAAAAATATCTTCATAAAATCTCCATTTGCAACTAGGTTGCATAAAATATGAGGTGAATTTTATAGATATGTTGATTAAATACAACTTAGAGGCTTTGGCATTTGTTTTCTATACTCTAACTCTTCTTTTTTAATATCAACATTTAATGCAAAAAACCAAATGTTATTTTTAAAAATTAAACTTACTTTTAAAATTTTCATTTGAGATAAACGCATCATTTGCCAATATTGATAAAATCTCTTTTTCATCGTCTGCTTCGAGGATTAAATTAGCTTGTTGTTTGGTTTTAGCATTCTTTGCAATGTATTCACTAAGACTTTCTCTAATCATTTGTGAAATTGATTTCTTTTCTATAAAACTTACTGCTCTAGCTTGTTCATAGAGTGCTTCATCTATTGTTAAATTCAATCTATGCACAAATACTCCTTTATGTAGTGATGTATAAATGCATTATATCCTAAAACCTTTAAAGGTCTATTTTGTTTTTTTCAATCTTCAACACCATAAAGAGGTCATTTTTGACTCTCTACTCATTTCTTAGTACCGTCAAAGGGTCGGTCTTGGAGGCTTTGCGTGCGGGATAGATGGAGGAGAGTAGCACAATAGCAACCGTGCCTACAATAATCATCGCAAAATCGCTCATAAGCAACTCGATAGGCAGTCTTGAAGTCCCATAGACATCTTCGGGGACGGAGATAATATCAAAGGTTTTGAGTAGCCAAATGCCCACAAGACCCAATAGTGTACCCGTCACAATTCCCGCTACGCCGATAATAGAACCCAGTCGAAAGAAGATACTTTTAATCTCCTCTTGGGTAGCTCCGAGTGTTCGCATAAGAGCTATTTCACTGCGACGACTCATAATAATCATAAGCAACGAAGAGATGATATTGAGTGAAGCGACCAAAATAATCAAAAGCAATACCAAAAAGAGTGCTTTTTTCTCCATCTCCATCGCAGCAAAAAAGTTACCATTTTGTTGCCACCACCCTTGAATATTGGTATTTTCTGGCAACACGAGAGCAATTTTGTTGATATCATCCATCGGTTTATCGCTATGAATATGCAATCCATCGTAATAGCCCGCATCTTTTTTGAGCAGTTTTTGGAGTGCTTCAAGCGTAGTGTAGGCAATCGCCTTGTCGTAAGATTGTAGTCCAGAATCAAAAACCCCATCCACAATAAAACGCTTTTGCAACGGCATAGTACCAAAACCAACGGCTTGTTGTTCTGAAAAATAGAGGATAATTTTATCGCCAACATGAATACCCATATCGTCACTGAGTGTCTTGCCAATAATAATCTTAAATTGGCTTTGGGTCTCGTGAATCGCTTTGCCCACAATAGGGTTGAGTTGTTTTTCTCTACCAAAATCGACACCGTAAAGCATCACACCCTGCACCGCTCCGTCAAATTTGGTAATGACTTGCGTGGTATAGTAGGGGCTAAATTTAAGATGCGGGAATTGCTTCTCCAGCGAAGCGATAAGGTCGTCGCTAATACCATCGGGGTCAATAGACTCAACCGTCAAAGGATAGTTCATAGAGGTGAGACGCTTGATAAACTCTTTTTGCGTCCCGTTCATAATCCCCATTGCCAACATAAGCACCATAACTCCCGCAGCGATACCCAAAAAAGCCAAAATAGCCGAGACGGTAATAAAGGGATTATCTCTATCGTATTTGAGATAGTGCCTAATGATGGAGCTAATAAACTTGCTACTCGATTGCATAGCCATTAGGCGAGAAGCCCTTTTTTAGGCCCGCTTTTACCGCAACACTGCTTGTATTTTTTGCCACTTCCACAAGGACACAATTCGTTGCGTTTGGTTTTTTTGCCACCTACTTGAGGAGATGATTTGGAGGATTGGGCATCGCTTTGGATTACCTTATCCATTTCGATTTCGAGTTCATCTTTCATCTTTTCGAGTTGCTCTTGTAAATCCTCTTCGTTGTCAAATTGAATGTGAACGATTTGCAACTTCTTAACCGCTTCAAATTTGATACGTTGAATCAAAGCTGTAAAGAGATGATAACTCTCTTGCTTGTACTCCGTAAGGGGGTCTTTTTGGTTGTAGCCACGCAAACCTATTCCCGTTTTGAGTACATCCATCTCATAAAGATGCTCTCTCCATTCAGGGTCAAGAACGCTTAAGTAGATTTCCGATTCAATATCGTGACGCATTGAGGCATTAAAGCGACTCATTTTAGCTTCATAGACGCTCGTAACGGCTTGGTTTACGAAGGCGTTAAGCTCACTGGCATCTTTGCCCTCAAAGGCACTTGTGGGAATATCAAGGTTGAGGTTTTCGATAATAAGATCTCTGAGTTTTTCGAGATTAAAATCCTCTTGGGGCATCCCATCAATAATCTCCGATTCATGAAGCAGATGCGCAATATACTCCTCACGGTTTTCGGCTATTCTTTGACTTACATCAAAGTTGGGATCTAAAAGCATATTTCTAAAGTTGTAAATGGCTTTTCGTTGATGGTTGGCCACATCGTCGTACTCAAGAATATTTTTACGAGACTCATAGTGCATATTCTCTACTTTTTTTTGTGCCTTCTCTACGCTTCGGGTTACGATTTTGGAATCAATATACTCCCCCTCCTCTACTCCCAAACGATCCATTATGCTCTTGATACGCTCCCCACCAAAAATCCGCAACAAATTATCATCCAATGAGAGATAAAATTGCGACGCTCCAGGGTCGCCTTGTCGTCCGCTTCGTCCTCTAAGCTGGTTGTCGATACGTCGGCTTTCGTGTCGTTCCGTCCCCAAAATAAAGAGTCCGCCCAACGCTCGTACTTCATCATCAATCTTAATATCAACCCCACGTCCTGCCATATTGGTAGCTACTGTTACCGCTCCGATATTACCCGCATCTTTGATGATTTGCGCCTCTTGTTCGTGATTTTTGGCGTTAAGGACACTGTGTTTGATTTTCTCTTTTTTGAGTCGTGCATGGATAAGCTCACTCTTTTCAATCGAAGCCGTACCAATCAATACGGGTTGTTTTTTGGCATGCAACTCTTTGACTTTACGCACCACGGCATCAAGCTTTTCCCGTTCTGTTCCATAAATAAGGTCGTTGTAATCGGCTCTTGCTATGGGGATATTGGTAGGGATGGAGATAACATCAAGGTTGTAGATTTGAGCAAACTCTGTCGCTTCGGTTTGGGCTGTACCTGTCATACCCGCTAGTTTGTTGTATTGTCTAAAGTAGTTTTGATAGGTAATCTCGGCAAGAGTTTGCGACTCCTCTTGCAACACTACACCCTCTTTTGCCTCAATAGCTTGATGGAGTCCCTCGCTGTAGCGTCGCCCCTCACTAAGTCGCCCTGTAAACTCATCAACGATAATGACTTCACCCTCACGCACAACGTATTGCACATCTTTTTCAAAGAGATAGTGGGCTTTGAGGGCTTGATCTAAATGGTGCGAAAGTTTGGCATTTTCAAGCGAATAGAGATTGTCCACCTCGAAGAGATCTTGTGCCTTTTGGAGTCCCTCTTCGGTCATAATAATGGTTCTATCTTTTTCATCGACGATAAAATCACCCGTCATAATGTACTTTTGTGTCGAGGATTGCATATCGTTTTTGAGTGCTTCGATTATCTTGACAAGCTCTGGATTAGGATTTTGCGATTTCATGACTTCACGAATATCGTGGCGTTCCCCTTTGATAAGTTTGAGCGCTACTTGGTTGGCTTTGAAGTAGTCTTGGGTTTCTCGTTGCACCGCTCCTGAAATAATAAGCGGTGTTCTGGCTTCATCAATCAAAATAGAATCAACCTCATCAACAATTGCGAAGTTGTGACCTCGTTGAACCTTTTGAGAGGCTCGTATTTTCATGTTGTCACGCAAATAATCAAACCCATACTCATTGTTGGTACCGTAGGTAATATCGGCATCGTATTGGGCTTTTTTGATTGATTCATCACGCATATTGCTCGTGATACACCCCACGCTATAGCCCAAAAACTCATACAATACGCCCATTTGCGCAGCATCCCTTGAGGCAAGATAGTCATTGACGGTGACGATGTGTACCCCTTGATTGGTCATAGCATTAAGCACTACCGCCAATGTAGCTACAAGCGTTTTACCCTCACCCGTCTTCATCTCGGCTATATTGCTATCGTGAAGTACCATACCCCCAATGAGTTGCACATCAAAGTGCCGCATTCCCAGTACCCGTTTACTTACCTCTCGTGTTATCGCAAAAGAGTCCACCAAAGCCTCATCGAGTTCTTTTTTCTGGCTTCTTACCTCATCACGCAACGCATTAAAAGCACTTTTAAGCTCATCATCGCTAAGGCTTTCGTAGTGAGGCTCAAGTTTGTTGATTTGTTTAACTTTTTTGCTGTATTTTTTGAGGATTCTATCGTTTTGGGAACCAAAAATATTAAGTATCTTTTTAATCATTGTCTTTTGCAGCCTATCCAATTAAATTTTTGTGATAGATTTTATCTAAAATTTATTTAGAAGTTCCCTAAAGTAACATTTTTTGTACTTTAAATCGGTGACTTATCACTTTTAAAGCCAAACAGTGTTAAAATATTTTTAATAAAATTTTTCTTAAATCCCTCCTGCATCATCTTTTAAACACAATAAAAACACCTTTGCTCAACCGACAGAAGGAGTATCCGTGCAACACGAAAAACTTATCTTGATTTTATCCATTGCCATTGCTCCTTTGCTCGTCAATGGTTTTGTTAATGCTCAAATATACTCTATCCCCCTGCTCTATTGGGGCTTTGAACTGCTTACATGGATTGTTTTGCCTCTGGGTATCTTTGCAGCCACAAGGCACTATTGCAATCTCAAACTCTCCGATATTGGGATAACCCAAAGGATTTTTGGGATTAAAAGCGTGGGTTTGATTCTCTTTGTATCGGTGATTTTGGCACCTACTATCTTTTTGGTTTATAAATTTAGTCACCTCTATTTTGAAAAAATTTTTATCTCTCAGCCCATTTTTGAGTATGAGACGATGATACCCCAAAGCGGAGTTTTGAAATTTCTTGTAGCTTTTTATTTTAGTTTAAGTGCGGGAATTGTTGAGGAGTTTTACCGTGGGCTTATCTATAAACTCTCTGGCTACTACAGCCGACCCGATATTCTCTTTTTGGTACTCTCCCCTCTCTTTTTTGCTTTGCCTCACTGGGAGGATGGTTTTGTAAATTTAAGCGCTACCTACGTTGTGGGACTCTTTATGGCTATTGTATTTTTAACAACTCGCAACCTTATTCCTCTCATTATCGGGCATATCTACACCGATATGTTGTGGTTTAACTAACTCTATTTGGATTTTGGCTATAATTAAATCCTGATATTACGCACCCGTAGCCTCGGCTTTAGCCGAGTTTGAGACTTTGAATCTGTAACCTCGGCTTTAGCCGAGTTTAAAGCATTCAGTAGTCTCTAAATGTTCGGCTACAGCCGAACCTACAGCTAAAAAAGTGCGTAAGGTCAGTTAAACCCATTTAAATCCTTAGGAAAAAGAATGTTTACAGGACTTATTCGAGAGATTGGTAGAGTCAAGGGGTATGGCAACAATATCCTCTCCATTTCCTCCCAACACCCCGCCAAGATAGGTGACAGTATCGCCGTAAACGGTATTTGTTTAACCGTTATCAAAACCCATCCTAATGGCTTTGAGCTTGAACTAGCCGATGAGACACGCTCTATTATAGATGAAAGCAAACTCAAAGGAGAGGTACACATCGAACCTGCTATGCAACTAAGCGATAGATTTGAGGGGCATATTCTCCAAGGGCATATTGATTGCATCGGGGAGGTATTAAGCATCACCAAACGCACCAACGGTGTCGATTACATTATCGGAGTAGAGCCTCGCTACACCACCTATATTGTCCCCAAAGGCTCTATTGCCATTGATGGAGTAAGCTTAACGGTAAACGATGTCTATGAGAGCAGTTTTAGACTCACCATCATACCCCACACCCTCAATCAAACGCTCATACGCCACTATATCAAAGGTACCAAAGTCAATATCGAAACCGACCTCTTTGCGAGGTATTTGGAGCATATTTTAGTGCGTCGCCTAAACCCCAAAAAATCTTTGGATTGGAGTGATATTGATGCTATCTCCATGGGCTACTAGATGAATCTTTTTGATACCGCAATCCCAAAAGAGGGTGAAATCTTCACCACGCTATTGGAACACAAAAATATTAAAATCATCCGTATCGTTAGCTCCAACTCCCTCCCGCCTCTTACTTATATCCAAGAAGAGGATGAGTGGGTAGTAGTTATTCAAGGAGGTGCTTTGCTAAGGATTGAAGAGGAGGAGAAAATACTTAAAAGAGGAGAGTCACTTTTTATCCCATCTCAGACAAAACACAGCGTCGAATCGGTAGAAGAGGGTACGATATGGTTGGCATTGCATATCTTCTAACAACTGATTTTTATAATTTTTGTGTAAACTAATAGTATTATTTCATCAAAAAGGTTATACATGCCCAAAGAGTATATTTTTACAAGCGAATCCGTTACAGAGGGTCACCCCGATAAGATGGCCGATCAAATCTCCGATGCCATTCTTGATTACATCATCGCTCACGACAAAAACGCAAGAGTAGCGTGTGAGACACTCCTTAGCAACGGTTTTTGTATCATCGCAGGGGAACTCAAAACCCATACCTACGCCCCCATGCAAGATATTGCCAGAGAGGTAGTGCGAGAGATTGGCTATACCGATGCAAGTTACGGTTTTGATTATCGAAGTGCGGGAGTACTCAACGGCGTAGGCGAACAAAGTCCTGATATTAATCAAGGAGTCGATCAAGCCTCAGGCGAGATTGGTGCGGGAGATCAAGGATTGATGTTTGGTTTTGCCTGCAGTGAAACGCCCGAATTGATGCCTTTGCCTATTTCATTGGCTCATAAATTAACCGCACGTCTTGCCAAAGTACGCAAAGATGGCACGATTCCCTTTTTACGCCCCGATGGCAAAGCCCAAGTGAGCGTGAGATACGTCGATGATAAACCACTCTCCATTGATACTATCGTTATTTCGACCCAACACCACCCCGAAGTATCACTAGAGACGCTCAAAGAGGCTGTAATGAAAGATGTCATACTTGCCGTATTGCCAAGCGAGATGATTACTCCCGATACCATCTACCATATCAATCCTACAGGACGATTTGTTATCGGCGGTCCTCAAGGCGATGCGGGGCTTACGGGACGAAAGATTATTGTGGATACCTATGGCGGAAGTTGTCCCCATGGTGGCGGTGCTTTTAGCGGTAAAGACCCCTCCAAAGTCGATCGAAGCGGTGCTTATGCAGGACGATACGTAGCCAAAAACCTAGTCGCCGCAGGAGTTGCTACAAAAGTAACTATTCAGATAGCCTACGCCATTGGAGTGGCTAAACCCGTATCTATTTTGGTTGATACACACGGTACATCCGATATTGATGAAAAAGTTCTTACACAATGCGTCGAGGCACTTTTTGACCTTACCCCCAAAGGAATCATGCAAACGCTTGATTTGCTTCGCCCCATCTATCGCAAAACGGCCGCTTATGGGCATTTTGGACGAGAAGATGAAGACTTTACATGGGAAAAAACCGATAAAGTTGATGCTATCAAAAACTATCTAGGATTGTAGTTATCGATGAATATCTATAGAGTTGGCACACTTCAAAGCAAAAAGTATCTCACAGAACTGGGCGTAGAGGGTGCAGGGATTGGCATTATGTCCAAAAAAATGGAGTTGTATTTTTTCAAAATCAACGACATGCGTACACCCGCACTCAATATTCTTAAACAAGATGCTTTAAGTATTGGTGCTGAAGTAGCCGTGCCTAGCGGTGTCATTACCCACGAAAACAGTCACTACGACGCACTCCTTATCGCCAATAAAAAACAAGTCGAAATCCTCGCCTCCAAAGAGAAGATACAACCCTTTGGACTCCAAGATTTTGCCCTCCAACTCAAAGCCTATCTCAACACCAAAAGTTTCCCTCCCAAAATCATGGGCGTTATCAATGTCAATAACGACAGTTTTTACATGGGAAGTCGTTTCCAATCCAAACAAGCCCTTCACAAAATCATGGAGATGATAGAACAAGGAGCCGATATTATCGATATTGGCGCTGTATCGACTCGCCCCAACGCCCCTTTGGTATCCGTTGAAGAGGAGTTTAAACGTATCGTACCCATCTGCGATGCCATTCAAAAAGAGAGACTTTATGAGAAAGTATCCTTTAGCATCGATAGCACCTCTATCAAAGTCATTCGCTACGCTCTCTACAGTGGCTTTAGCATCATCAACGACATTACGGGAGCCTCCAATCAAGAGATTATCGAACTAGCCCACCTACACAGAGCCAAACTCTGCATCATGCACATGCAAGGCACACCCCAAACGATGCAAACAAATCCTCAATACGTTGATGTAGTCGCTCAAATTAGTGAATTTTTTGAGCGTCGTATTGAGATATGCGAAAATTTTGGACTCCGTAGAGAGAATATTATTTTGGATGTAGGCATAGGCTTTGGCAAACGATTGGAGCATAATATTGAATTGATTAAAAATATGCAAGAGTTTCAAAAGTTTGGTTGCGAGATTTTGATAGGGGCTAGTCGCAAATCAATGATTGACCACATTATCCCCACTCCTATCGAAGAGCGATTGGCTGGAACTTTGACAATCCACCTCAAAGCCTTAGATAACGGAGCCAATATTTTACGTTGCCACGACGTAGCCCAGCACAAACAAGCCCTTGAAGTCTATAAAGCACTTAACTACTAACCTTACGCTGTAGGCTCGGCTGTAGGTTCGGCTTCAGCCGAACAAATTGGAGATTGTGAAATACCCAAAACTCGGCTAAAGCCGAGGCTAC
>DYMA01000050.1 GCA_020721815.1 Sulfurovum sp.
GTAAATTACTGGCTATTACGGAAAATAGTATTAATTTTTTCATCTCTCGCTCCTTATTGGTTGATGAAATCTTAATGCAATCAAATAAGACTTTTTAAGATTATCATTTTCTCTTCTTTTCATATCTTCCAATATGAAAAAAACTCACTTCACTAATCACTTGTTATATGCAATAATATGATAAGTTACTTTAATTTCACTTTAAATACTAAAAAATATTAATATTATTTTATATGAAGTGAGTGCGGTGCAATTTTGTATATTATTTGATGTAAGCTTCCCCATCTTGGATGATATAGCTGGGCGAAGCGTTGATGCTATGATAGATGAGTGTGCCGTATTTTTGGGAGTAGTATCGCAGCAAAAGTTTTTGGAGTGTGGGTTGTGTCGAGGGGGTAAACCATCCGTTGTTGCTTACAACTATCATGCGTTTGGGGGAGTTTTCGTAGAGTCGTTCACTGGTAGCTTCAAAACAAATTGCATTGCGGTAGAGGGTGTTGCCAATTTGATACTCTGTTATCTCTTTACTCGCTTCATAATCAACCGCTCCATCGTAAAAGATTTGATTGACCCAATCGCTTAGAAATTTGGGCAAAGGATTGGACTCTCCAAAAGGGACAAGTACCACTTTGTTGGCAATTTGGATACTATCGTGCGTAAAGATATAGGTAGAGTTGCGAGGTGTACCCTCATCATCAAGATAGAGTCCTCCTATGACAATAGCGATACGATGGGAGTACTCTTTGAGCCTCTCTTTAATATCTTCGTATTTGTTGATAAATTTTGGAATGACCGATTCGGGCAGTATCACGATGGAGTAGTGGGCATCTATCGCCTCTTCAATGGCATGATAGACGTTTTGAAGTTGCTCCTCTTCGTAGAGAGGGTCCCACTTTTTATCAATCGATACGTAGGTAGTCACAAGTTTAATGCTTTTATCTATCGTTTGGGGCGAAGGGGTGGAGAAATCAAGAGCAAAAACCAATACAAAAGGAACACTCCATCTCACTTTTTTCCATTGATAAAAAACAATCATTGCCAAGAGTATCAAGCCAAATTGCCACTTTTGTATCCCAAAATAGCTATTGATAAAGACAAGTTCAAACTTCAACCAATCAAAACCAATAGGATGAAGGTAGCTAAAGCCCCAAAGAAACAACGCTTTGAGGTAAATGGTATCGATTTTTGCTCTTTTTTCTACAAAACGCATCAGTGCAATAGCTACCCAAAAGATAACCCCATAGATTAGCCCAACGCCCAATACTCCTAGTGGAATCGCCCACGCAAAGCCGTAGTAGCGAAAACTTAAAGCAATCCACCAAAACCAAAAGAGTGCAATCCAAAAACCGCTCATCACCCAAACCTTTGGTTTAGCCCTCAAAAGCCCATAGAGTCCCGCAACTCCTGCAAGTGTTTCGATGCTTTTGTGGCTTAGCCCCAACCACTCAAGATAGATGAAGAGTGATAACAAAATAGCGACAAGCAAGGCTTCTGTTATCCAAAAGATGTTAAGATTATTGCCAAAAAATTTATACATTAAGGACTCCCATGGAAGTATTGGCTCAGTTTTTGCCACTGATTTTACTCTTTGCAATTTTCTATTTTCTTATCATTCGCCCCCAGCAACAGCAACAAAAAGCACACGCTGCAATGATTGAGAGCCTCAAAAAAGGAGATAAAATCATCACCAACGGTGGATTAATCGCCGAAGTTGTAAAACCTGAAGAGGATTTTATCAAAATCAAGCTAAATGATGATGTGATTGTCAAGCTCTCAAAGTCATTTGTTGCCAAAAAAGAGGAAACCGAGACCAAAGATGCTTAATTATAGAGTCATACTGTTTGCCTTTGCATTTATCTTTGGTGTTATCTTCTCAATTCCATCGCTTACTCAAAGCGATAGCGGCAAGAAGATTACCCTAGGGCTTGACTTGCAAGGAGGACTTCACATGCTTCTTGGTGTCAAAAGCGAAGAGGCCATCAAATCCTACACCAAATCGGTAGCAGCAACTATCAAGTATGTTTTGGATGATGAAGAGATAATTTATGATGCGTTGGATGCTCACGAAGATACCATTACCTTTGAGATATTGGACGCTGATGAAGTGGTCAAAGCCAAAACAGTGCTTGAAAAAGAGCTTCAAGGGGTAACTTTGAGCAACAACGGACCCAACTTTACCGCCACGCTCACCCCAGAGCAAGTACTCAAAACGCAACAAGATGCTATCAATCAAGCCGTAGAGACCATTCGTAACCGATTGGATCAATTTGGACTAGCCGAACCAACGGTTGCCAAACAAGGTGAAGATAAGATTTTGGTTGAGATTCCAGGGATTAAAACCGCAGCCGATGAGCAACGTATTCGAGAACTTATCGCTAGGGCAGCACGTTTGGAGATGATGGCTGTCGATGAGGAACGCATTGCGCGTGTCAATGTCATGAGCGAAGCGGAAGCCAAAAAGTACGGTGACGTGATACTCAAAGATGTTTACAACGAAGAGGAGAAGTATCTATTGCGTGAAATTCCTATTTTGGATGGTTCCATGCTAAGCGATGCAACGGTTGGATTTGATGAAAACAATCAACCCGTCATTAACTTCGTACTCAACGCCCAAGGGGGGAAAATCTTTGGTGATTTTTCGGGCAAGAGTGTGGGCAAACGTATGGCGGTAGTGCTTGATGGCAAAGTCTATTCTGCACCCGTTATTCGAGAGCGTATTGGGGGCGGAAGAGGACAAATCTCTGGAAACTTCCAAGTCTCTGAAGCCCACGATGTTGCGATTGCTTTGCGTTCGGGAGCACTTTTGGCCCCTGTTTATACGCTGGAAAAACGCTCGGTGGGTCCTAGTTTGGGGGCTGATAGCATCAAGGCGAGTTCTATGGCACTTGTTATGGGCTTTGTTGCGGTTGTTGTTTTCATGGTGCTTTATTATGGCATGGCGGGAGTGATTGCCAATACGGCTTTGGTAGCCAATATCTTTTTGATTTTGGCGGTTATGTCGCTCTTTGGAGCTACTTTGACGCTTCCAGGAATGGCGGGTATTGTCTTGACGGTGGGTATGGCGGTTGATGCCAATGTTATTATCAACGAACGTATTCGTGAACTCCTTGACAAAGGCAACTCCATTGCCAAATCGATTGAATCGGGATACGCCAACGCCCTAAGTGCTATTTGGGATGCCAACATCACGACGCTTATTGCTGCTGCGGTGCTTTATGCTTACGGTACGGGTGCTATCAAGGGATTTGCCCTTACGATTAGTATCGGTATTTTGGCCTCTATGCTTACGGCTATTTTGGGTACACACGGTATCTATCAAGCCATTTTGCCCAAAATCAAAAAAGAGAAGATGCACTTTTGGTTTGGTATCAAAGGAGGGAGTAAGTAATGGAAATTTTAAAATTTGACCAATCCGTAGGCTTTATGAAAAATTCCATGCGATTTGGGATTGTCTCGATTGTTTTGGTGCTTGTTTCGTGGGTGCTTTTGGCGACTAAGGGGTTTAATTTTGGTATCGATTTTGCTGGAGGTACGCTTATTCAAGTCCAATACGACACCAAAGCCCCCGTGCAAAAGGTGCGTGATGCACTCAATCAAACCGAGCAGTTCAAAGGGGCTAATGTCACCTATTTTGGAAGCGATGAGGAGATTATTATCAAAATCAAAACCGTCTCTACTACTGTAGGCGATGATGTGGGAGATAATATCAAAAAAGCCATTGCAACCACAGGCAATTTTGAGATTCGTCGAGTCGATATGGTAGGACCCAAAGTGGGCAACGAACTCAAAGAAAAAGGCATCATGTCGATGCTTTTGGCCATTTTGGGTATTTTAATCTATATCTCGTTTCGATTTGAGTGGCGATTTGCATTGGCTTCTGTCATAGCTTTGATACACGATATATCGATTACTGTTGGGGCGTTGGTGTTGTTGCAAATCGAAATCAACCTTGATATTTTGGCCGCCATGCTTACGCTACTGGGATACTCACTCAACGATACCATTATCGTCTTTGATAGAATCCGTGAGGGACTCCAAAGCGTGAAATCCTCCAAACTTGAAGATGTTATTGATGATTCGGTCACTCGAACCCTCTCTCGTACGACGCTTACCTCATTGACCACTTTCTTTGTGGTGCTGGTGCTTTATCTTTTTGGTGGAGAGATTATCAACGGCTTTAGCTTTACGTTGCTTGTGGGCTTGATTGTGGGTACTTACTCCTCTATCTTTGTGGCTTCGCCTATTTTGATGTGGCTTCGATTCTCAGTCGTTGATTACCGTGCCAAAGAGGCTCAAAGAGAGAAGCGTGAACGAGAAAAAGATAAGATGCGTGCACAGTTTGAACAAGGAGTTCTTTGATGAACTGGGGCAGGGTTTTTTATATATTTTTCACTTTGATGAGCCTAACGACAAGTGCAGCGTTTTTGTACAATCCCTCAACGCTTACACTTTTTATTGCAGGAAGTATCAATGTTGTCTCTACTATCCTCAAATTGGGTGTTCGCCATATGTTGGCCGCTGAACTTTTGGCGGGCTCATTGGTGGCCGATTTGCATCTCATCCCTGCCTTTTTTTCCATGCAATTTTTTCACAATCAAACAATGGCAACAGGACTGGTAATTGGTGCGGTCATTGCCAATATCTATACTATTGTGGTCTCTATGATTGAGAGTTCACAAGAAAAGGCCGATTTTTAGAAAAGGATAGGGTTTGACAGACAAGACCGCAGTAGAAACTTCACTGCAAAACCTCCAAACAGTGATTGAGGCAAGTCCAGCAGTCACTGCAAAAGAGGATTTGCCAATCTCTCATGCTCCTTTGTCTCTTGAACGATTTCACGATTACGCTATTGTAGAGCAGCTTCCCGCCTACGGAAGTCAAGCCGATATTTACATCATCCAAAGAGATTATCAAAAGTACGTTTTGAAGCTCTATCGATTGGGGCTAGAACCCAAATTGGAAATAGTCGAAAAACTCAAATTTTTAAGCCAAAACTACCCCAACGATATTGTCCAAATCCATGAAATTGCCTACGACAATGCCCTCAAAAGATGGTATGAGATTCAAGAGTATATCAAGTACGGTTCGCTTGAAAACTTCAAAAAACAACCCCCTACCCAAGAGGAACTTAAGCAAATTTTGATAGAAATTACTCAAATACTCCACGCCGTTCACTCTCAAAACATTATCCACCGTGACCTTAAACCCGACAATCTTTTGATACGACGCAAAGATCCGTTGCAATTGGTTATGACGGATTTTGGAATCTCATCGGTGCTTGATGGCCAACTCTCCAAACGCATGACCTCCAAAAGCGGTACCAAAATCTACTTTGCCCCCGAATCTTTTTCGGGTGTTATTGGCAAAGAGGTGGACTATTGGGCATTGGGGATGATACTGTTAGAACTTGCAAGTGGGGAGAATATCTTTCAAGAACTCGATGAAAATTACATCGCCTATACCCTTAGTACCCAAGCGATACCCATTCCCAAATCCATTCCTAACGATTTTGCCTATTTGCTCAAAGGACTGCTAACCCAAGACCCCAATAAGCGGTGGGGATATACGCAAATTATGCAGTGGCTTGAGGGTGATAGAGAGATACCTTTGGCGTACCACTCCAGCGAAGAGGGGTATGAAAAGCCGTATGTTATTAATGGCAAAAAGTACCACGACTTAGCCCAGCTTGTGGCTTATTTTGCTGCTACGCCTCAAAATTGGGAAATGGGCAAAGCGCATCTCTACCGTGGCTACCTCACCCAATGGTGTCAAAACAACAACGATTTTGACAACGCTATCAAAATAGATGCACTCAAACAATCCAAAGATAGCGATGCGGCACTTTTTAGACTTATCTATACCTATCGTCACGATTTGGATTTTATAATAGGCGGCAAACTTATCAATAGCCAAAATCTTGCACTCTATATGGGCAAATACCTCAACAACGCAACCTCACCCCAAGAGAAGCGTATTGTTGAGCTGGTACTTACGGGCAAAATTCACGGCTACTACACGCTCTACAAAGACTCCACAGGCAAGGGCGATGATTTTGAGAAGATTGTGCAAAGCATTGTGGAGTACCATCAAGACAACGCCTTTGATGATGTGGAAAAAATCAAAGATATGATTAGGTTTTTAAAAATCGCTCACGTTAAAGAGAAGTACTACTTTAGCTACGAGGTGCTTATGGCGCATGAGGATTTGCTTATCGTGCGTGAGGATTTTGATAGATTAAAGAGTCATTTTGAGTTGCCGCAAGAGATTGTTGCGATGCTAGAGAGCGGTAAATTTCATCGCAAAAGCCTTAAATACCTTCGCAAACTCATGGCGTTTGAGTTTGCAGCTTACTATTTGCCTATTGATTTTAATCAAAGACTCTTAGAGGATTTTGAATCGACCGTTGATGCTGCAGAGCATTTCATCCCCAAAGCACTTTTGGATGCAAAAATCGATGAGACTTTTGTGCCTGAATTTTTGAGAGTTGCGATACACAACGCAGCGATGGATGAATACATCAAAAATGCCCACATCATCAAGAGATTGGACTCTTTGAAGAAAGCACAATATCAAAAGCTTAGCCTAAATCACTATCTCCCCTCTATCGAAACGCATATTGACGAAAGTGAGTTTGAAAGATTTGCGATGCAAGTTGATGCACTAAATGAGCTTATCATAGAGGGATTGCTTATAGAAAAAGAGACCCTAAGAACCCTCTCGTCGCTTATCCCTCAAACCCTTCAAGAGCGTATCAAAAAAGGTGAGTATGACCTCGCAATAGCCAAAGGAGTTGCAAAACTCAAAGCATTTCCTCTTGATGAGTACCTATTGCCCGATAGTTTTTACAGCCAACTCGAAAACAATTTTCTATTTGTCACCGCCAATCTTGATAAATTTCTAAAAAAAATCGACTACGAACGCTACTTTGTCTCCCATCGCATGACCATTTCTCTCCTTAAATCCAACTTCACACGCTATCTTGCTCTCTCTAGGCTTATTGCCCAAAACGCCATTGATGAGGAGTATCTTAAAGCACTGCAAAAAGATAGGGTTTTTTTAGAGGCTTTTGAAATCGAACTTGATAATCTCAATGAGATAGATGAAAAGAGTTTGAAGATGATTGCCAAGATTAAAAACGCCTACGTCGATAGAGATGCCTATATGCAGTTGATGGCGATGTATGAGCCTGTTATGCGTTCACAATCAGATAAAATAAAGCTCTATTTCAAACAACTGCGTTGGCTCAATACCCCATGGGAACCCATCGATACCCTCATTGTAGCCTCTATCTACAACTATCGCATGACACTCAAAACCACCTTTGAAAACATAACCTACAACACCTTTACCCGCTACGCAGCACTAAGTCTCAAAATCAGTTTGGCTACGCTTCCTATTGGCTTTTGGGTAAGTCATACCCAAAGCAATCTTGCTCGTTTTGTTGGATTGCTTATCTATATTCCTGTAGCCGTGGTTGGTATTATTGGGCATGAGGATTTGAAGCTTATCCAAATCTTTACGCACCCTTTGAGGATAGTCCTAGATAGTATTCAATCAAATGAAAAATTTAGTCGCCGTATCGAAAGAGTAGCAAGAGAGGCAAAAGTGGTTACAACGACAAACCCCAAATGAAGTTTGGAATGGCGTTTGTGTTGCTTTACGCCTCTATCATCTTGCTTAAATCGACCCCATCTTCTAAGATATGCGAGGAGAGATCGCCAAAGATACTTTGAGCTACTCCAGGATTTTGCCAATTAACCACCTCCGCAAAGACTCTAAACATAGAGGTTTTCCCCTCAATATCTTTGTTTTTGACGTTAAGATTTTCGATTTCATAGTTAGGGAATGGATTACCGTAGAAGCCCCCATTGACTTTACCTCCAATCACCAGTACGCTATTGCCTCTTCCGTGATCATTTCCAGCACTTCCGTTGCTTTGAAGTTGTCGTCCAAACTCTCCTGCGATAACAAAGAGACTGTTGTCGCAGCTATCGTTTCGCAACTTTTGAATTTCGCCAATAAGGGTATCAAGTCCTTTGTTGGCTCCAAAAATATCTTCCAATTTGGGTTCAATTTGGGTGCGTAGATTTTTGTGGCTATCCCAGCCTCCATACTCCATACTTGCGCATTGCATCTTGAATATATCTTGGGAAGCGTAGCTATCGTAGAGTGCCAAAAGTTGCTGTGCAAAGTAGCTTGAATCAAGTTTGTTGATGCTATCTTTTTGGGTGAAGTTGGCAATTGCATCGGGAATAGGCACACCATCAAGCCGTGCTTTGATTAAAGCACTAAAGTGTCGCAGTTGCTGTTCGTGTTCGATGGGTTTACGGTAAATACTAGAAGGAGCAATGAGCGTTGCTTTGGCTTGGTAGTAGCTTTTTAAGGCTCGGCTCATTTTGGCTTTGGTGGACCATTGGTAGTTGTTAGAGCCACTCTCCAAATCGGCTTGAGTATCGTAGTCGTAAAGCCCCATAGAGCGACTGTTGGGGTTGGCAATGACGATGCTGTTGTCGTGACTGTTGGGATTGGTAGCATGAGGACCATTGCAAACGAGCCGTACCTCCCTAGAGAGTGATACGACATTGGCATCGCCCAAAGCCTTTGCACTTCGTCCTAGCCAACCGCTTACATCAAGATTGTGTTCATTGGCACTCAATGAGCCGTTTTCCATCATAATAAGGGAGTGGTAGTGGTTTCGGTTGGTTGAAGCTACGACGTTGTTGATAATTGCAACATTGCCTCTGCCAATCTCATCTTTGAGCCATGCACACTTTTTGAGTATGCCGCACTTTATGCCGCTAATCGTAATATCATCGTAGTTTTGGCTATAGACTTGTTTGAGGTCACTTGGGGAGTATTTGCCAAAAAGAGATCCTCTGGCTTTCCAAAAGTTATAAGCGTAACTGTTGCTATCGTCATTATCGCTCTCATAGGCGGGGACTATAAGGTGTCGAAAGTCTGGCCCCCCATCAAGCACCAAATTAACAATCGTTTTGGGCGTAGCAACACTCCCTTGTGCGGCCTCAAGAGTGCCAAAAGGGTTCAAAGCCAACAAAAGTGCGGTTGAGGCCGAAAGTTTAATAAAATCTCGTCGTTTCATTATTTTCCCTCCTGTGCATAAATATAGGGTGTAGCGACAATAAAAGCAATAGCCAATCCAACACGCTCATTGGCTTCACGTCGTTTTGAAACGGTATCGCTGTTGAGGTTCATCTTGGCAATGCCCCCATCATCAATTTTTATGGCTATTGATGAGGTGGCAAGTCTATCGGGAGTATAGACCTCCAAAGGCTTGGACTCATCGATAAACAAAGCCAAATCTTTGCCATTGAGCAAGGCGACAAGATGCGCTTTTTCAAGCACTCCGTAGTGTTTGCCCCCATCACCAATAAAGCGTTTCCATAGCCAAAGTGCCGTATCTTGTACCAAATAATCGCCGTTGCTATTGGCAGGAATGATTTTGCTCCAATCTTTCTCCCACACGGCTACTCTATTGCCCTCACTATCTTTGGCGTACTCACCGTTGGCATCTTTGATAGCGTTGTAGCTGTTGGTATAGTAGTAGGTTCGCTCTACGCTGCGATTGTAATTGACTTGAAAGAGGTTGGCGTTTCCACTAGCCTCAAGCGACGTTTGATGACCAAAAACATCGTGAATAGGGCGAAAGATAGAGATACTCTCATGCCCCAAATACCAGTTTGGATTGTATTGTTCGTAGGCGTTGTCGCTGTTGTCAACAACCATTAAGTTAGCAATACGCATCACACGATCAATAGAGGTGCTGTACTTGAAGCGACTTGCGGAGTGAAAATCGGTCGAAATAGCATAAGCTTGTAAAAACCCAATGAGTGATTTGGGATTCATCGCTTCCCAACTGGCTTGAATATTGGCTACGGTTGCATCGCTGAGGTTATCGTCTCCAAAATGACGAACAATCATCAAAGGTAAGTTTTTGAGACTCTCTTGGTGCATTATGCCCAGTGCGGCAATCGCATCGAGTTGCGTATCGGCGGTTGAAGCTGCTGCGATGGTACTATTGAGAATCTTGAGATCTCCTGTGTAGTGATTTTCGCTCCCAAAAGTAATCTCGCTATCGGGCCCACCCTCTTGCGTACTGTGCCAATTGGCTTGCATATCGGTCAAGGCTCTAGCGGTATAGGGAATAGTGGTCTCTTCATGATAGAGATGATTGTAATCGCCCAATATGCCCAAAAAGAGCTGATGATACTCTCTAGCAAAATCTTCATTCCCTTTAAACTGCCCATCTTTAAAAAGATTTTTGTTGTGTCCGTATTGATAAGCAACGGCAGCATTTTTTGCTCCTTGGGCGATTACCTCTTCGTAGGGAGCATCATGGGCGATTTTGGTCAAAATATTATCGTAGTGGTGCAGCATGGGGAGAGGATAAACACCCGCATCGGCATTAACCGACATATGGTAGTTGGTCTCCCAAAGTCCCAAACGGTGCAAAAAGGGATTAAGCCCTCGACTCATTACGCTTAGCATCCAACTGTTGCTGTGAATGTTCCAATTGGTGAGTTCGTAGTTGGGGCGTTTTTCTTGGTCAAGAAAGTTTTGACCATCGTTGCCACTCCAAAAATTTGCAAGCAATTCAAGCGAAACGGTATCGGGAAGCGTTGAGTTTGAAGGAGAGAGCAATGCGTTGGTAGCGTCGCCGTTAAGCATCTCTACAATGGCCGCTTGGGGTGACATATTGGCCCATTTTTGGATTTGAGCATCCGTTGCGTGACCGCCGTAAGCAAAGGCATCAAGTACCCTCTTTACGGCACTCTCATCCCACTGTGTATCATCAATGACATTAAAGCGTAGAGTTTGTACTGTCGTTGAGTTGGTTGTTTCGCTGCTTTGATTGTCGTCGCTGTTGGCACTCGTGTTGTTATCAATTGGAGGATTGCTAGAGGTCGTTGAGCCACCGCCACCACCTCCGCAACTGCCAAAAAAGATAAGCATCAAGGCAAAGAGTAGGGTACTTTGAAATCTTTTTATATCTGTAAACTCCTTGTTTTTGTTAGTATAGTACTCTTTGGTTTGTGAACTTCTTAAACAGGCTATATTTTAAGAAATTATTTTAATATCAATACTATACAAAACTGTAATAATTGTACCGATGGGTTAAAATATTGTTGCTATTTCTTCTTTGTTCAAACCCCAAAATGCACAATCTAAAGCTTTATATGCTACACTTGCACCTTATTTGATAATCAATTGACCTTGCACGCCTGTGTTCTATTTGTAAAATATGCAGATGGAATGATATTTCGGAGGGACTTTAGTCTCACTTCCGATAACGGTGTGTAGCATTAGTAATCAATTGAAACTTTTACAAAGGTATTTAAATGGATAAAAAAATTAGAGCTTATATTTACGCATTTTTGTCACGCATTTTTTCGCACGAGATTGACGCTAAACTCTTGGGAGATATGAAAAGCAATCCCGATTTGCTTAAAACCATCGGAGAACAAGCCTACCGCTATATCACTTCACAAGAGAGCGAAACACTCCTTGAGGAGCTTAATATTGAGTACAACTACCTCTTTGTGATGAACAATCACCCCATCGAATCGGCCGTGCAAGATGTCAAAAATGAGATTTTGGTTGGATTGCAAAATCCCGTTATGCAGTTTTATCTCAATTACGGTTACGACATCAATCTTGATGCTTCCAATCTCTATGTGCCAGACCATATCGCTATCGAACTGGGCTTTATGCAAAAGCTTGTACTAGGCGATGAGAGAGAGGCTCAAATCAAATTTGCTCAAACGCATTTGCTTAGCTGGGTGCCTCCTTTTTTGGTGAGCGTGAAGGCTATGAGTCACAATCCATTCTATAATGATTTGTGCGATTTTGCGATTGAGTTTTTATTGGAAGATTATGCGACAAATTCACAAGAAGAGACGGTTGCGGCAAAGTAGATTGCTTAATTGTTTGGCATTATAGATATTTTTTGTAGTATTATATTGGGTATAATATAGACATTTTCTTACTCCACGACAGAGTAAAAAATATCGTATCCGTTCACCCTGAGCTCAGCACGAACGATAAATTGAATATGTCGTGGAGTGAGAGACATTTTAACTTTAGGATTATTGAATAATGTTTGCTACCATCAAAGAAGATTTTTTAAATGTCAAGCGAAACGACCCCGCTTTGCACTCCACTTTTGAACTTTTTTTCAACTACCCTGGGCTTTGGGCGATATTTTTTTATCGTATTGCGCACAAGCTTTACGGATACGGGCTACGCTTTTTGCCACGATTTATCTCAGGATTGGGGCAATTTTTGACCACTATTGATATTCACCCCGCTGCAAAGATTGGGCGTAGAGTCTTTATTGATCACGGTAGCGGCGTGGTGATTGGCGAAACCGCCGAGATAGAAGATGATGTGCTTATCTATCAGCAAGTCACGCTAGGAGGAGTAAGTCTCACCAAAGGCAAACGCCATCCTACGGTTCGTTCGGGTGTTGTTATTGGGGCGGGGGCGAAGATTTTGGGCAATATTACAATCGGCAAAAATGCCAAAATTGGAGCCAATTCGGTAGTGGTCAAAGATGTCCCCGACAACACAACGGCGGTAGGTATCCCCGCTCACGTCATCTCCAAAGGCTACGACAAAACCCCTTTGAGCCACAATCAAATCCCCGATATCAACAAAGAACTCTTTGAGTACCTTATCAAAAAAATAGCCCTCCTAGAACACGCCCTCAAAAGCGGGGATATCAACGTACTAGACAAAGAAGAAGAGGAGCTAGACGAAATCTACAAAGCGTTTCTTCGCTCAATGGATTGATACTCGTTTTGGCTCAATCCATCGCAAACCTCGTATTTTAGCCGTAGGTTGGGTATCACCCAACGACAAAGGCAAATAAAAAATCAAAAAACTTATGCTATAATAAACCAAAAAAGGATTGCAAATGATGACACTTCAAATTGATAATCCAACAATTGAGGGTTATTTTCATGATTCTAAAACGATTGAGAAGATATTAGAGTTTATAGCCATCAATAAAATTTCTATTGACAAAGAGGAGGATTTGACTCAAAAATTATACCATGCACTACACGATGTATCATCACTGATTCAAAACAATCAATCAGAAAAAAAGGCTAGAGATTTTTTAAATGAGCTATGAAGTAATTGCTGTCAATGAGTTTCAAAAAGATGTCAAAAAGCTTTACAAAAAATATAAATCTATCAAGAGTGATTTGCTTGAACTTATCTCAAAACTAGAAGAAGATTATGATATTGGCATTGATTTGGGTCACAATCTCTATAAAATCCGCCTTAAAAACAGCGATATTGGTGGCAAAAGTGGAGGCTATCGAGTCATCTACTACACCAAACTACAAAACGGTAAAATCTACCTACTCACCATCTATTCTAAAACACAAATAGAAAATATCAATATTGATAGGCTTAAACCTATTCTTGATAGACTCAATAAAGTTTCGTAGGTTCGATTTCATTGAGCGACAAAGGCAAAATTAAAGGTTATATAATATTTTTGAATAAATAGTTAAGTTTTTTAGGGGCAAAATTTGGGTGGAAGTAAAAAGTTTGTAACCACTCACCCCCCTCTACCCCAAAAACCTTAAAATAAAAACAGC